>JAJZRK010000325.1 GCA_021802745.1 bacterium | reverse complement strand
CAGTTATCTTCTTAGGCTCGCTGCTCCAGCCGGTCTAACTGACCGGCCCCGGGTGCGGACCGGACATTCCGGCCCCGCGATGAGCCCGCCGGCAGCGCATCACCGCTTTCCAAAGAGTGCACCGATGGCCGTTTCCATCCGTCTTCGCCGCGCGGGCCGCAAGAAGGCCCCCATGTACCGCATCGTCATCGCCGACTCGCGCATGCCGCGTGACGGCAAGTTCATCGAAGTCATCGGCCAGTACGCGCCCCGCACGGGCGAGAAGGCGGTGACCCTCAACGCCGAGCGCGCCAACTACTGGCTCGACAACGGCGCGCAGCCGTCCGACACCGTCCGCTCGCTGCTGCGCAAGGCCGGCGTCCTCAAGGCGCGCCACGAGAAGCGCCTCGCGGCCAAGCGCAGCGCCTCGGCCGTCCCCGTCTCGGAGACCAGCGAGGCGCAGTGACCATCGGCCCCACCGCGGTCGTCGGGCGCATTCGCCGCGCCCACGGCATCAAGGGCGAACTGGTGGTGGCACTCGAGACCGACGCGCCGGACGCGATCTTCGCGCCCGGCGCGCGTGTCATCGTGGGCACCCTCGACGGCGACCTCGCTCCCGACCCCCGCACGGGCCGGCTGGTGGAGCTGGTCGTGCGCGCGGTGCGCAACTTCCAGGATGGCCTGCTCATCTTCTTCGAGGGGATCGCCGACCGCACGGAGGCCGAGAAGTGGCGCGGCCGTTCGCTCCTCGTGCCGTTGAGCGAGCTGGAATCGCCCGCCGACGGCGAACTGTGGGTACACGAACTCCCCGGCATGCGCGCCTTCGACCCCAAGGGCGGTGTCATTGGCGAGGTGCAGGACACCTACGACCTGCCGCAGGGGCTCGTGCTCGAGATCCTCACCGCGCGCGGCCTGCGTGACGTGCCGTTCAACGATGCGTTCGTCGTCAGCTTCGACCGCGATGCCCGCGTGATCACGCTCGACGTCCCCGAGGGGCTGCTCGAGTGAAGATCAACATCGTCACCATCTTTCCCGAGTTCTTCGCCGGGCCGCTCTCGCTGAGCATTCCGCGGCAGGCGCTCGAGGCGGGGAGCGTGTCGTACAATGTCGTGGACTTGCGCGATTATACGCACGACCGCCATCGCACGGTGGATGATTATCCGTACGGCGGCGGCGCCGGCATGGTCATGAAGCCCGGTCCGTTCTTCGAGTGCGTCGAAGCACTCGGCGCCAAGGCGCCCATCGTGCTGCTCTCGCCGCGCGGCAAGATCTTCTCGCACGCCGACGCCGAGCGGTTCGCGGCGGGCGACGAGCTGACGCTGCTCTGCGGCCACTACAAGGACGTGGACCAGCGCGTCGCCGATCACCTCGCCACGGAAGAGCTGTCGGTGGGCGATTTCGTGCTCTCGGGCGGCGAGCCCGCGGCGCTGTGCATCGTGGATGCCGTGGTGCGCCTGCTCCCCGGGGCGATGAGCGACCACGACAGCGCGCGCGGCGACTCGTTCTACGGACGCGGACTCTCGGCGCCGAGCTACACCCGGCCGCCGGAGTTTCGGGGGCATACGGTGCCCGATGTGCTGCTCTCCGGACATCACGCCGAGATTGAGAAGTGGAGGAAGGCAGAGGGAGAGCGACTAACAGAACGGCGGGATGGAGGGGGAGTGCAGGGGCTTGGAGAGGGGTGAAGAGTGGAGAGAGGGGTGAGGAGGGAGGTGGCCTCCTCTACCGAACGTCGATCGGGGGGCACGCCGCTCTTGCCCCTGCCGCTATCTCTTGGTACACTATCCAGAGTGACTGTATACACTATCTAAATAGATAGTGTCTTTCTCGGTAGTTGCGCTGGGGGGATCCATGGGACGTCGCGTGCAGTCCCGGTCGCCGGAGAATCCCTTTCGGATCAGCGGCACCGTCTCGGGGGAGTTCTTCACCGACCGCGAACGGGAACTCGCCGCCTGTCTCCGCACGTTGCGCGAGCCGGGCGCCAAGCTGCTGGTAGCGGGGATGCGCCGGACGGGGAAGACGTCGGTCCTCGAACGGGCGGTCGCGACGATCAACGCGAAGGGCGGCCATGCTTTCGTCGCCGATTTTTCCACCGCCACCTCGCTCGTGGACCTCTCCAACCGGCTCCTGGCGGGCGCGACCCGGGCGGCCGGGCGTCGCTGGACGACGCTCGTGCGCGATCTCGTCTCCCGGCTGCAGACGCAGTTGTCGCTCGCGCCCGACCCCGTGACGGGGCTGACCGTGCCGAGTGTCAGCGTGGCGCTGCGCCAGGAAGCCGTGGACGTGCAGCAGGCGACGCTCGGCCATGTGCTCGATAGCCTCAACCTGCTCGCGGCGAAACGGAAGATCGTGCTCGGCGTGGTGCTCGACGAGTTCCAGGAACTCAGCCGGTTTGGCGAGACCGCCGAGTGGCACCTGCGGGGCGTCATCCAGAAGCACGCGCACGTCAGCTACGTCGTGGCCGGTTCGAGGGTGGCGCTCCTCGACGCGATGCAGGCGAAGGGGCGGGCGTTCTATCAGCTCTTTGAGCGATGCCCGTTCGGGCCGATTGATGCGCGCCATCTGGCCTCGTGGATCGATGCGCGCATGCGGGCCGTCGGGCTGGAGCCGGTCGAGGCGGGCGGACGCTGCATCATGCTCGCTGGCGCGCGCACGCGCGATGTCATCCGCGTGGCCCGAAAGTGCGTGGACCGCGCCGGACGCGCGCGGCTGGTGGATGCGGCGGCGGTGGACGCCGCGTACGTGGAGATCGTGGAGGAAGAGGACGACAGCACGCAACGGTGGTGGTCCCAATTGACCGGCGTCCAGCAGAAGGTGATACGAGCGGTCGCGGCCTCGTCGCAAGGCCTCACGACGGGGGCCACGCGCGCCCGCTTCGCGCTGGAACAGACGGGGAGCATCAGCAAGACCGTCACGCGATTCGTGCACGACGGCGTGCTCATCCGTACGGCGCACGGCTCGGGCTACACGTTTGACGATCCGTTTGTGCGCGGGTGGGTGCTGACGCACGCCGTCCCGGACTTTGGCCTGCAGCTCCCGGCCACGCACATTGCGTCGCCGACGAGTGAGTACGGGTGAGTACTGGAGGAGGGGGAGGAGTACAGGGGCGAGGTGAGGAGGGAGGAGTGGAGCGAGGAGG
>JAJZRK010000048.1 GCA_021802745.1 bacterium | reverse complement strand
GACGCCGAGCGCGACGTGCGCGGCTTCTCGGTGAAGTTCTACACGGACGAGGGGAACTGGGACCTCGTGGGGAACAACACGCCGGTCTTCTTCATCCGCGACCCGTTCAAGTTCGCGATGTTCATCCACACGCAAAAGCGCCATCCGCAGACGAACCTGCGCGACCAGGACATGCAGTGGGATTTCTGGTCGCAGGCCCCCGAGGCGCTGCACCAGGTGACCATCCTGATGAGCGACCGCGGCATACCGGCGTCGCTCCGGAACATCCACGGCTTTGGCAGCCACACGTACTCGATGATCAACGCCACGGGCGAGCGCACCTGGGTGAAGTTCCACTGGGTCTGCCAGCAGGGGATCAAGAACCTCACGGACGCCGAGGCGGCCACACTCATCGGTACCGATCGCGAGTCGAACCAGCGCGACCTTTTCAACGCGATCGCCACGGGCGACTTCCCGCGCTGGAAGCTCTGCATTCAGGTGATGACGCAGGAGCAGGCGGCGACATTCCGCTGGAACCCGTTCGATCTCACCAAGGTGTGGCCGCACGCCGAGTACCCGCTGATCGACGTGGGCATGCTCGAGCTGAACCGGAACCCGGAGAACTACTTCGCCGAGGTGGAGCAGGCGGCGTTCAAGCCCAGCTCGCTGGTGCCGGGCATCGCGGCCAGCCCCGACAAGGTGCTGCAGTCGCGCCTGATGAGCTACGCCGACACGCAGTTGCACCGGCTGGGGATCAACAACCTGCAGATTCCGGTGAACAAGCCGCGCTGCCCCGTGCACACGTACATGCGCGACGGCGCGCTGGCGACGGGCGAGGGGTACGGGAGTGACGTCAACTACTGGCCCAACTCGGTGCCGGGCACGCCGATGCCGGACCCCGCGTTCAAGGATCCGGCCTGGGCACTCGGCGAGACGATCGTGGACCGCTATGACAGCTCGGTGGATCACGACGATTACACGCAGGCGGGCAACCTGTATCGCCTGTTCGACGACGCGCAGAAGCAGCGCGTGGCCGAGCGCATCGCCGGCGGGCTGGGGCAGGCGCGCAAGGAAGTCCAGGTGCGGATGGTCGGCCACTTCACCAAGGCCGATCCCGATTACGGCGCGCGGGTGGCGAAGGGGCTGGGCCTGAGCGCCGCAGACCTCAAGTAGCGCGTGTCGCCCGGACGGCGCGCACGAAGCTGGTCATCGTGTAGTCGCCGCCCGTGAAGGTGCGGTTCCACCAGTCCCGCCGAGCACACAGCCGGCGATGGTGGCATCATCGAGTCCCTTGACGATCAACGCGTCAATGGACTCGATGGTCTTTTCGAGCCAGTCGGCCTTGGCGGTAAGCGCATCGACCGGGGCGGCGAGCGCGCCCCGGTGTGCATCGAAGTAGCGGGCGGACTGCAACGCGATTACCTGCCGCAACGACTGCACCAGCGTGCGTGGTTGCTCGCTGACGTGCGAGACGCGCACCTTCACGCCGATGAAGAGGTCGCCGCCGCACACCATGCCGGTATTGCTGTCCCACACGACGTGGTGATTATCGCTGTGACCGGGCGTGGCAATGCATGCGAGCGGCGCCGGCAGTTCGAAGATGGAGTTGGGCTACTGGGACGACGTGCCGGACCCCGGTGGCGCGTGGGAGGTCCGCTGGCTCGGCTGGCGTTTCCGTACGCTCGGGCACGAGCTGAGCCGTACCGTCGAACTTCTTGTCGCGGCGCAGCGACGCTCGTTTGCGAAGGAACACGAGCGGACGACTGATCCCGTGACAACCGACACCGACCTTGCGCCGACGCCCACTCCACCGGTCCAGCGGGATGGGCGCGATGCCGCTACCTGGCTCCAGGCCGAGCTTGAGCGGCTCCAGGGCACCCACCGCGATGACGCAGAGGCTCGGTCGTTAGCGCAGGTCGTGCTGGACCGGCATGCGATCGAAGCGGAGAGGCTGGGCCACGCCGAGCTGCGTCTCAGGCTCGAGGACGCCGCCCTGCGCGTGATTGATCCGGATGGATTCCGCGAAGTCTCCGGGCGCATCGAGGCAGAGCGACGACAGCTCGAAGCGCAGGCGATCGGACGCGAGGCGCAAATCCGCCGCGCACTGGACGTCCGCGGAGTGCCAATCGTTGGAATATGCCATCGGGTCAAGAACGCGGCGGGCATCTGGAAGAAGATGCATACGAAGCACCTGGCATTCGAGCAGGTCCACGACCTCGTTGCGCTGCGCATCGTCGTACCGACGGAGACAGACTGCTACCATGCGCTCGGCGTCGTCCACGACCTCGCTGCCCCAATCGTCGGTCGGTTCAAGGACTACATCGTCCAACCAAAGTCCAACGGTTACCGGGGCCTGCACACGAGTGTGCGTGGGCCGGAGGGCGCGGTGTTCGAGGTGCAGATTCGCTCCGTCGCGATGCACCGCCATGCCGATCAGGGGCCGGCCGGATATGCAGCGTACAAGGATGCGACACGGATACCCGTGAGTCCGGGGCGCGTAGCCTGGTGGAGGCGCCTCCTTGTCCGATTCGGCGCCAGCCCGACTCTCAGCAAGCGTGACGAACATGGCCTTCGTTGAGCCGCCTACTCGCCGGGGTGCGTGGACGGGCGCATGTCGGTGTCAGGGCACACCGCAACGACATGTCGCGGATTCGATGGGTACGCGCGGCAGGGGCGATTTGAGCTGATTGCCAGAACACCGCAGCGTGCGACAAACACCAGCGGCCGAAGGTAGAGTCACGGCAGTCTGCGGCGCTTCATGCAGGAGATGGAAGGAGGGGTTTGGTCGGAACGGGCTCGGCGAGCGGATCATCCGCGCCCGTGGCTGCCGGCGAGCGGTCTCCGAACAGCCAGTACAGTGCCGGGAGGACCACCATGTTTAGCGCCGTCGCCGTGATGAGGCCGCCGAGAATGACGATCGCCATCGGGGTCTGAAGCTCGTTTCCCGGCTCGCCCCCGCCCAACGCGAGCGGGACGAGCGCGAGACCCGCTGTCAGCGCCGTCATGAGGATGGGCGAGAGCCGCTCGAGCGATCCACGCACGATGGCCTCTCGGAACGGCACGCCTTCGCGCAGCAGATGCTGGTAATGCGCCACGAGGAGAATGCCGTTGCGTGTGGCGATGCCAAAGAGCGAGACGAAGCCGACCAGCGATGCGATGCTCACCACGCGACCCGTGAGCAGCACGGCGCCGATGCCACCAATGAGGGCGAGCGGCAGGTTCGCCATGACGAGGCCGGCCGTGCGCGCCGAGCGAAACTCGGCGAAAAGGATGAGAAAAATCGCCGCCAGTGAAAGCATGGAGAGGAGGCCGAGGATACGCGTGGATTGCTCCTGCGCCTCGAACTGTCCGCCGTACTCCACATGATAGCCGGCCGGCAGTTGAACACGCGCGGCCACCGCTCTCCGAATGTCGGCGACCGTGCCACCGAGGTCACGGCCAGCGACATTCGCCTGCACGACGATCTTGCGCTGCACGTTCTCCCGAGAGATCGCATTGGGGCCGCGGCTCACGCTCACCTGAGCCAGTTGCGAGAGCGGGACGCGCTCTCCGGTGGGCGTATCGAACATCACCGCGCCGATGGCAGTTGCGTTGGCTCGTGCCTCATCCGGAAAGCGCACGACGAGGTCGAAACTCTTCCCATCCTCAAGCACCCGCGACACTTCTTCGCCGTTGAACGCCACATCGATCGCCGTGGCGAGCTGGCCGACGCTCATGCCAACGCGGGCAAGGGCGCCGCGGTCGGCCTGGATGCGGAGCTGTGGCACGTCCATCTGCTGCTCGAGTTGCAGGTCGGCAACGCCGGGTACGGACTGCATCGCATTGCGCACGTCGCCTCCCACCTGGCGAAGCCGGTACAGATCGGGGCCGAACACCTTCACGGCGATGTTGGCACGGGTGCCGGAGAGCATGTGGTCGATCCGGTGGCCAATCGGCTGGCCCACCGTGACGCTGGTGCCGGGAATCGCGGCGAACTCGCGCCGTAGCGCCTCGAACAACACCTCCCTCTCGATCCCGTCGTGCAGCGTCACGTCTATCTCGGCCGCGTTCACCCCCTGAGCATGCTCGTCGAGCTCAGCGCGGCCCTGACGGCGGTCGGTGTTCTTCACGGCCTTGTTGGCGAGCAGGATCTGCTCCACCCGCTTGCCAATCGCGTTCGCCTCGTCGAGCGAGGTCCCCGGTACCGTCAGCACGGCCACCGTCAGCGCGCCCTCGTTGAACTCGGGCAGGAACGCGGTGCCGAGCAGCGGAATCGCCGCAACCGCCACCAACAATGCCGCCGCCGCGCCTCCGAGCACGCGCTTCGGGTGCGCCAGCACCCGTTCGATCGTGCGGGCGTACCGCGCCTTCAGCCACGTCACCACGCGGCTCTCCTGCTCCTGCTGCACCGACCGGGAGTTCGGCAGCAGGTACGCGCAGAGCACCGGCGTGACGGTCACGGCGACGAGCAACGACGCGAGAATCGCCACGACGTACGCGAAGCCGAGTGGCTGTAGTAGCCGTCCTTCCACCCCGCCAAGGAAGAACAGCGGGAGGAACACGACGATGATGATGAGCGTCGCATTCACGATCGACGCCCGGATCTCCCGGGACGCGGTGTAGATGACCCGCAGTGCGGGCCGCTGTTGCGCCGCCGGCAGGTGGTGATTCTCCTTCAGTCGCCGGAAGACGTTCTCCACGTCAATGATGGCGTCGTCCACGAGCGCGCCGATCGCGATCGCCATGCCGCCAAGCGTCATCGTGTTAATCGTGATGCCGAGGAGCTGCATAGCGAAGATCGCGACGACAAGCGAGAGCGGGATGGCGAGGATCGAGATCGCGGTCGCGCGCATATTCCCCAGGAAGAGGAACAGGATGATCACGACGAGGATCGCGCCGTCGCGGAGCGCCTCGACGACATTGTCCACCGCCACCGTGATGAAATCGGCTTGCCGGAACAGCTCCGAATGGACCGCCATGTCCTTCGGGAGCGTGGCCTGGATGTCGGCCAGATCTCGCTCGATGCGCTCCGTCAGCTCGAGCGTGTTCGTACCGGGCTGTTTCTGCACGGCGAGGACGACGCCGGGGTTCGCATTCACGGATCCGTCGCCATACCGCGGCGCTGCGCCGACGCGCACGTCCGCCACCTGGCCCAGCAGCACCGGGATGCCACCGCGGACGGCGACCACCGTGGAGGCGATGTCGTCCGACGACCGAATGCGCCCGATCCCGCGGATCACGTACTCCTGCCCGCGGTCCATGTACACGCCGCCCGAGGCATTCTCGTTCGAGCCTTCGGCCGCCCGCAGCACCTCGTCGAGCGTGACGCCCGTCGCCAGCATACGCGCCGGATCGGCCAGCACCTGGTACTGCTTCACCTCCCCGCCGATTGGGATGATCTGGGCAACCCCCGGCACGGCGAGCAGGCGACGACGGATCGTCCAGTCTGCCACGGTGCGAAGCTCCATCGGCGGCTGCGGGCCGGTGAGTCCGATCATCATGATCTCGCCCATGACGCTCGACACCGGCGCGAGCACGGGCGGCGAGATACCGGGCGGCAACTGGGAGGCGAGCGTCTGCAGTTTCTCGGCAACGATCTGCCGAGCGCGGAAGATATCGGTACCCCAATCAAACTCCACCCAGACGACCGAGATACCCTGGGCCGTGGATGAACGGACCCGGCGCACCCCGGTCGAGCCGTTCACGGCCGTCTCGATCAGGAACGTGACAAGCGACTCGACCTCTTCCGGCGCCATGCCGTGCGCTTCCGTCAGCACCGTCACCGTCGGCGCCGTGAGGTCGGGAAAGACATCCACCGGCATGCGCAACGCGGTGATGGCGCCGGCGACCAGCATCACGGCGGCGATACCGAGGACGACAACGCGATTGCGCAGCGACCAGCCAATCAATTGGTTCAACATGAATGCCGCTCCCCGGTCAGTGCGCGTGCCCCTCGAGGGGCACGCTGGTGGAGAGCGAGGCGAGCCGCACCTGGTAAGCGGCCCCCGACACGACGCGGTCGCCAGGCTTGAGCCCGCTCATCACGAGCACGCGCTCGCCATCCTGACCGCCGAGCGTGAGCTCGCGCCTTGCGAAGGTCTCGCCTTCGGTCTGTACGTACGCGATCGGGCGCCCGTCCTCATCAAGAAGGGCCGACGCGGGAATGACGACGCCGGTGACGCGACGGCCTGTGCGTATGGCGACGCGCGCCGTGGACCCAACGCGGATGAGGTCGTTCGCGTTCGCCACTTCGTAGATGAGCGACAGCGTGCGCGACTGCGGATCAATCACGCTGCCGACGGACACCGTGCGACTCGTCTGGAATCGATGATCGACACCTTCGAGCTGGAAGCTGGCGCCGGATTTGCCGCCGATACGCGAAGCCTGAGCGGCGGGGACGTTCACCGTGAGCCAAACGACCGAAGGATCCACGATACTGAACAGCGGAGCACCCGCTTCCACGCGACTGCCCGGCGTAATCGAGCGCGCGGCCACAACGCCGCGGATCGGGGACTGTATCGCCAGGCGGCCACCGCTGGTGGCACTACCACCGAATCCGGCCACCGTTTCCCGCGCGGCCTGCAGGCGGATCTCTGCCTCGCGCAGCCGGCGCTGTGGTGCCGCTTCCGCGGCGACGAGGCGCTGCGCACGCGCGTACTCGGCCTCGGTTTCTCGCAACCGGGCGCGCGCTTCCGCATACGCACTTCCACCCTCGCCGAGCGAAGGCGTGATCACGGCAATCACTTGCCCGCGCACAACGGACTCTCCCGGGGCCGGCGACGATGCGACGCCGCTCGGATCCACAAGGCCGCTGATCGGGGCCGTCACCTGTGCGTGACGACCGGCTGCGGGAACGATGCTTCCTGTCGCCTCAATGGTGGCGACGACCGTCCCGCTGTCGGCGTACGCCGTGCGGAATCCCGGCGTCTTCCACTGCTGCTCTTTCAGAAAGGAGATGCCATCGTCGCCACCCGCCTCCTCGCGCGGCGCCTCCGCGGCCGTCGCGTGGACGCGAAGGCCGGGAACGAGGATGCTGTCCGTCGCTTGCGGGCTGGCCACGAGGATTGTCAGATCGTACACGCCCGGTGTCGTAAAGCGAGGCCGTGGCCCGTAGATGCCGGGTCGCAGCGGCGTCTCCTGCACTACCTCGACGGGTGTGCCGCCCTCGCGCGGCACGAACCGGAAGGTGACGCGGCCAGCCGTAAGGGGCGCGAAGTCGGTGAGGTCCGTGAGGTGCGCCGCAAAGACGACGGTGTCGCCCACCACGAGCGCCGGATGCTCCATGAAGAGCTCCGTCGAGTCGGTCCAGAGCGTTATTGCGCCGCCCGCCGGAGCACCTCCGGCGGCGCCCGCTGCTTCGGTTGCGTCGTCCCCACCGCACGCGGCGAGGATGATTGCGGCGACAAGCGCCGCACGGGAGTGAAGTCGGGGCATCATGGTACCTGCGTGAGAGGAGTTCCCACGGCGCGCTCGAGCGCTGCACGTCGGATAAGCACTTCTGCCTGAAGCGATGCGAGACTGGCTTCCGCCTCGCGATAGGAGCGCATGACGTCGAGCCACTCGACGAGGGTGATCTCACCTTCCGCGTATGCGACGTCTGCCGCGGCCAGCGCGGCGTGTGCATCCGGGCCAACCACCGGCTCGAGGAGCGCGACCTGCTCCAGCGCGATCCGGTACGCGTGGTGCGCTTCGAGCACCTCGCGAGTGACGCGCCGACGGTAATCCTCAACCAGAGCGAGCTGTCGCCGCGTCTCAGCGTTTGCCGCATCCACGGTGCCACTGCGCCGATCGAAAATCGGGAGCGGCAGCGAGATTCCGGCGATGAATCCACCGAGCGAGGGATCGCCGGTTCCCGGCTGCTCGACGCGCTCGTGCTTTAACCCCGCCGAAAGGACCGGGACGGGCGTTCGCTCACGTGCAGCCAGCCGCGCCTCAGCCTCAGCCGCTTTGGCGTCGAGGACAAGTGCCCGCAACTCGGCCCGCGCCCGCACGGCCATCGCGACAAGCGAGGTGGCGTCCGGCGCGGGGCTTCGCGCGACCAAGGTGTCTGACAGCGTCAGCGCCGAGGCGTTGGTCGGCGCATCGGCCGCCGTGACGAGGGACGAGAGCGCAACGCGCGCTGTCTGCGCCGCGAGTACCGCCTCGGCGCGGACGGTCGCGGCATGGGCCACCTCCAGTCGGAGCCGCCGGTGCGCATATCCCGCAACATCGCCTGCGGCGAGGCGCTGCTCGCTCACGCGCAACGCTTCGGTGAAGGCGGCGCCGGCCCGCTCGGCGATGCGTGCTCGCCGGTCTGCCGCAACGACGCGGGCGTACGCGACGGTCACATCATGCCTGAGGTCCGATTCCGCGCGCGCGAGCCGAGCCTCGGCGGCCTCGCGTCGGGCACGAGCGATGTCACGACGCACGCTGCGCAGGCCGAACTCGATCGGCTGGCCAAGAGACGCGATGTTCTGGCTGTTCGACTGACCAAAGCCAGAGGTTTGCTCGCGGCCGTAGGCGACGGTCGGATTCGGGTATGCGCTGGCCTGACGTTCGCGCGCCTGCGCCGCAACGACGGCCTCCCTCGCGGCGGCGAGCCCCGGGTGTCCTTGACGAGCTACCGCGTGCGCCGCCGCGAGCGACAGCGGTTCCCGATCCTGGGCGCGCAGGCTCGGAGCCAATGGAAACAGAAGTGCGGCGACCACGATGAGTCGCTGTGGAAGCGTGGTTGGTGACAACACTGAACCCTGCCGTGGGTCCGGACGAAGGAGTGCGGGATGCACTCGAGCGATGCGGACAGTGAACGGAGCGTGCACGTCGCGGCCGCGATGGAGGCGGCGGGGCCAGGCGCTACCTGAGCGCGCGGTGGTCGGACGCGACCACGGCAGCGACGAAGGCCGGCGTCTCCATGCAGGAGCCGTCGGCGTCAGGTCAGCGGGTAGGGGGCGCCCTCAGGCGCGGTGGTGGTCCTGTGGAGTGGTCACCGCGAGTGAGAGGAGCTCGCTCCAATGGCGGATCCACAGCGACATCGCGAAGTGCTACGCACGGCAGTTCGACTTCCGGCACGGTCGCATGCACGTCGATCCGGCTGCGAACACTTGCGTCGCCCACATTCCCATGGGCGTGGTCCCGCTCGTGATCGGCGCTGGATACCCCGGGCGACCCGAGACCATGCTCGGTGTCAGGCTGATGTGCCGCCTCGTCTGCGTGCTCACGATGGTGCGCCATGCCATGCGCCAAGCCCTCACCCGGATGGGTGATGCACGCGATGGCGATGAGGCAACCGGCTACGAGCTGCCGGGACAGAGATGGGGGGCGCACAGGCGGAAAATATAGCTCCGGAACCTAGTGCCGCCACCCCGCCCGTGCAGACGTATCGGCGAATCGGCTCGCCATGCCATGGAGTCGGGGACGTCCTTGCACAGGGACGGTGATTCCCTGATGCCGTACTTCACGCCCGGACACTACTATTCTACTATATAAACATACAAGAGGAGTCCCCCGATGCTCGTTCGACCCCGTAGACTCGCTGTGCTTCCCTTCGCCGCGCTCTTCTTCGCGGCCTGTTCTCGCTCCGATACGGGCGTCGGCCCTGCCGATTCCGCGGTCAATGCGCCGTCGCTGGCGAGCATTCAGCCCGCGAGCGCTACGACCGGTGTCGCTCCCAACGCTCCAGTCGTGCTTCGCTTCAGCCACGCGATGATGAGCGGCATGGAAATGCTCGTGGTCCTGCACGAAGGGAGCGTAACCGGCGCCGTCGTTACCGCCACCGCCACATGGTCAGCCGACCGCACGACTCTCACACTGATGCCGCAAGCGTCGTTGAAGGGCGCGACGAAGTACGTGGTGCACTTGTCGCCGAGCTTGAAGGACACGGCCGGCCGCATGATCAACCTGTCACCAGGCTCGATGATGGGTGGCCAGAATGTCTCAGGCGGAATGATGGGCTCAACCTCGATGATGAACGGTCAATGGGGCCCGGGCATGATGGGTAACGGATGGCAGGCGGCCAATGGCACGTTCGGAATGATCTTCGCCTTCACCACGGCCTGACGGCGACGCTCACCACCAGCGGCGCAACCAGCGCCGCGCGAACCACGCGCCTGCCGTTTGCGTGCTACCAGCGGTATTCGAGCTCGAGAAACGCAAAGCTGCCGGTGGTCGCACCGGGCTGCGACGCGCGAATCGCCGCACCGGCGTGCGCAAGGCCGCCGTACGCGGCCATCGTCCAATGGCGCGACCACTGAAAGTCGGCGCTCAGGTCGGTCAGCGTTCCCAGCGCTCGCGCGCCACCCGACGGGCGAATGCCGATGCCGAATGAAGAACCGTCGAACGGCCCACTGCCGGTGTACCATCCGTCGGCGGCATGCCCCAGTTGAAGAACCCGCAAGTCGCCGCGCAGCGTGAGGCGGCGGTCGGGTCGCAACGTCACCCCCGCCTGCCAGTCGCGCACGTTCATCAGGTTGTAGAACGGAAAGCGCGCGTACAGTCGCGGGGTCGCCATCGTTTGGAAGAAGGTCCCATGGCGGCCGTCCGACGGGTCGGCATCGCCGCTGCTGGCAGATACGCCGAGGCGAATCCACGGGCGCCAACGCACTCCAGCCGGCTGCCATCCTGCCTCGGCGTCCATCGCGCCCGCGCGATGCGTCTGCGTGCCCCACGTGCCGAACTGCCCGGCACCCCAGACGGCAAGGTCGAAAGGGCCGGCGCGAGTCGGGACCACCCGCAGCAGGTGCGCGCCCAGCGTGGTGATGCCAATCGCCTCGCGGTCGGCCTGGCGCAACGCGAGCGGGCGATTGTCGGCCGCCACAAGGGCGCGGCGGTCGCCAAGAACCACCGCGAAGATACGCCACTCGCCTCTCGTCGGTGCCCGCGGCCCTCGACCTGTGACCGCCGCGTAGCCCACCGGCAGATCGGTCGCCGCCGACCAGCCGTCGAGGTTAAAGACGCCGACGGCCGGAACGGCACCGAGCACGGTCACGTTCAGACCGCGACGGCTCCAGCCGTACTCCATTCCATTGAGACTGCGGGCTCCCTGCGTGAAGTTGAACGGCCCGATGAGACGCTGCACCACGCTCCGACGCTTGAGCGCCGCAAGTGTTGGATCGGCGGGAGACACCTCGCCACCTTCGGAGAACTCGAACCGGCCGAGCTTCAGGCGGTGCCCCGCTGACGGCTGCCCCATCCAGATGAACGCCTGACGGGGAAAGAGCGTGGCCACGGTGCGACGCTCGCCGTTGGCGCGATAGTACGACGCGCCATGGCCCTGCGTGGCGTTATCCGGCGCGCCGATCACCACCGGCGCGCTGAACTCGAGGCGCCAGCCAAAGCGGGTGCGCTGCTGCTCGAGACCGGCGCGCAGCAACAGGTGCGTGTACGCATAGTCGTCGCCCGCGTCGGCTCCGAACCAGTTCCAGGCCTCGGTGCGGGTGCGCAGCGAGATCGTTGGCGTGATGGCACCCGACGGCGCGGGCTTTTGTGCGGCGAGCGGCAGGGCGGCCAACGCGAACGGCAACCAGCGAGTAACCCTGGCCTTCACGCCCACCCGCGCAGCCACTGCTGCTCGAACAACACCTTGACGATGTGCCCAAGACGACCGGGCGCGTGCAGAGCCACCGTCGGCACGGGCTCGGCGTAGAAGTTGCCCCGTCCGATCCCGGCCTTTCCGCCACCGATCTCGATGAAGCACATCCCGTAGCCCTCGAACCGGGCGCGCGCCTCGCGGCCGCGTCGTTTCGACGCAATGTTGCGCGCCACGACCTGCGCCTGGGCGCGCGCGAAAACGCCGGCCTTCGGCAGTGGCTTGCCCATGGCCAGAGGAAAGCTGACGACGTCGCCCAACGCATACACCCCGGGCCAGCTGGTCTCGAGCGTATGCCTGTCGGCGGACATCCAGCCGTTTTCCCCGGCGAGCCCGGCGCGGAGCACGACGTCTGGCGCGACGTGCGGTGGCACGAACGCGAGAAGGTCAAAAGACGCCGAGACGCCGTTGGTAAACTCGATCGTCTTCGCGACCGGATCGACGGTGCGCACCTGATGCTCGGGCAGGTACGCGATACCACGCGCCTCGAGCATCCCTCGGACGGCCGCCGAGACCGCGGGTCCCGCGACACCCATCGGCCCGGGTTCTGCAGCGAACAGCCGCACGTCGACCTTGTCTCGAATGCCGCGACTTCGGCAGACGTCCTCGAGCAGCAGCGCGGTTTCGTACGGCGCCGCCGGGCACTTGTACGCCGGCGCCGCCGTGAGCACGACCAAACGGCCGCCGCGGAATCGCGCCATTTCCTGTCGCAGCGCCTCGGCGCCCTCGGGCTGGTAGATGTTGAAGCCGGCTTCCGCGAGGCCGGGAATGCGCTCCGGAGCCAGCGACGCGCCAAGCGCGATGATGAGAGCGTCCCCGGCGAGGCGGCGACCGTTGACTATTACGGTCCGCGACCCGGCGTCGATTTCGTCGATACCACCGATAACCAACTCGACGCCCGGTTTCAGAAGCTGCCGCAGCGGACGCGAAATGGCCTCCTGCGATCGCTGCCCGGCCACCAGCCACGGCAGCGACGCGCCGAATGACGCATCGGCGTGCCGCTCGACGACGATGATGCGATCGCCTTTCGGCAACAGGCGGCGCAGGCGGTTGGCGGCGACGACGCCACCGACACCACCGCCGAGGATCAGTACGGTGTGCGACACGGGTTCTGCTCCCATGGTTAGAAGACCACGACCTTGTCGGCCGCCAACGTCCACGCAGTCCACTCATCGAGCGAGCTGCGGTGGGCACCCTCCATCAGGTCCGCCTCGGCGAGGCCACGGGCGTCCATGCACGTGCCGCACACGCCAATGCGGCCACCGCGCCGTGACACTGCCGACAGCATGGTGCCGACATTGTAATAGCCGTTCGGTACCTTCTGTCCGCTGCGCGCGCACGAGGCGGCGTCGCCGGCCAGGAACACGTCGACGATGGTGCCGTCCTGCTTGGCCAGTGAACCGGCGAGGCGGAGGCCGTTGTAGGACCGTTCGGAGCCATAGGGTGCGTCGTTCAGGACAATCAGGATCTTCATGCGGCCACCTCTGAAGTGATTGGCAAGCCGGCGGCGAGCCATTCGGGAAAGCCCTCTTCGAGCCGACGCGCCCGCCGTCCGTGCCGGCGCAGTGACTCCACGGCCTCGAACGCCAGCAGGCAGTAGGGGCCCCGGCAGTAGGCCACGACTTCGCGGCCAGCGGGAAGCGAGCGCATGGCGTGTTCGAGCTGGTCGAGGGGAACGGAGAGCGCGCCGGGAATGTGCCCCGCGCGATACTCCTCCGGAGGACGCACATCCAGCACGGTCACCGTTCCCGCACGACTCCTGGCCAGCAATTCCTCGCGCGGCACCGCCTCGAGGCGGTCCCGTGAAGTGAAAAACTCGGCGACAAGCTCATCCACCTCGTCCAGGCGCTGCTCGGCGATGCGACGCAGCAGGAGCAACAATCGGACTACCTCAAAATCGGTGAGCCGATAGTGGACGAAGAGTCCCTCCTTGCGGGCGGCAACCAGGCCGACACGGCGCAACGCCTGCAGATGCTGCGAGGTGTTGGCGACCGTGAGCCCGGCCGCGTGAGCAAGCAGTTCGACGGTCCGTTCGCCCTGGCCGAGCAGTTCCAGCAACTCAAGTCGGCTGGCGCTGGCCACCGCCTTGGCGATGCGCGCGATCTGCGTGTTGATGCGTCGTTTGGGCGATTGGGTGGCGTTCATTCCATTCAAGTAATCACTTGAATACTCTCATTGTCAAGGGATAGGGGAAGTCGGCGCGGCTTCTGGCCACCGCGAAGTGCTACTCACCAAACTCGACTCACTGGGCGGTCACTGCGCTGTTGCCGTCGCTCTTCTCGAGAGGGTGTTAGTTGTACTGTGTTAGTAAATTCTAGGTGTTCGTCCGTGCGGGTTGCCGCAACACGGGCATTGCGACAGCGCGCGGGCGAGGGCGTGGCCCAGCCGAAACCGCGTGGTGGCGATCGACCACGGAATGTGGCGGTGCATCGGATCCAGCCCCACGCGGCCGGAAGCCGACGGGTACGGGAGGCATTTTGAGTCGAGCGAAGTTTTTTTTCCCGGCGGTCAGCCCCGCCAGCCGCTCGAGCATCCGAAATCCATACGCCGCAATGCACAGGCTGGCATGATGATGAAAGCCGCGCCAGTTGCGTCCTTCGTAGTGCCCCAGCCCCACTTCCTGCTTGAGCTCCAGGGAGTCGCGTTCGATTCGCCAGCGCAGCTTGACCATGGCCACCAAGGCCTTGCACGAGAGGGCGACCGGAAGGGTCGAGAGAAAGTAGTGCGTGGGCTCAGTCTCCCCAAGCGGCCATTCGATGAGCAGCCACTCTTCCTCGCGGGGGCGGTCCGCGTGTGCGGCCCGCACCCGGACGCGGGCGAAGCGCGACGACAGCGCGGCGTGCGTACCGTCGCGCCACGTGACCCGACGATAGCTGGTCGCCGGCAGTGCCATCGCGAGTGCGCGTACGCTGATCGGCTGATGCGTGGCATCACGCTGCACGCGCGTGCGCGGCCGGCCACGAAACGGCTTCCCTACGATGCGGGCCGGTGTGCTCGCCGGTTGATGCGTATCCCACCAGACCGCAGTCGGCGACCGTACCCCGGCCGCGTAGCACAAGCCGTGGGCGGTCAGTCGATCGCGCAAATCGGCTTCATCACCATAGCCCGCATCCATGAGCACCGGGCCGCGGGGGATTGCCGCATCCAGCGCGGCTTCAATCTGCTGCCAGGCCAGTTCGCCCTTGGTCGCAAACTCAACTTCCTCGGGCACGCCCGCCTGCTCACGACGCGCCGGGTCGTCGGCCCACTCCTTCGGCAGATACAGTCGATAGCCCAGGGGCACACTCCCTTCTTCGGTGGCCAGCGACAGGCTCACGGCCACCTGGCAGTTGTCGGTCTTGCCCAACTGCCCACAATACTGTCGGGCCACCCCGACCGAGTGCGTGCCATATTTGCGCACGCCGGTGTCATCGAGGATCCAATAGCAGGGGACGCGGCCCGCCTGGCTCAGGACCGGCACGACTTCGCGCGCCACCGCCGCGAGCAGCGCGGTATCGCTCCACTCGGAGTCGGCCACCAGGTGATGCATCGATTGATGCGCGGAACGCACATCTTGCGGGTGGACCCGCGCGGCCATCGGCTCCACGCTCTTGCGTTGCCCGGGCAGCATCAGGCCATGCAAATACCAGCGCGCCGGCGTGGCCCGATCGGCGTGGCCCAGCGTCTCAACCATCACGTCCGCATACCGGGCGAAGCGCGCTTCCAGATTCTGGCCCATGGCCTCCCGCCGAGGTCTGGTGACGACGCCGGAAGTATAGCATATTTACTAACACAGTACAATTAGGGGCTGGATATGAATAGCGAGGACACGCGGTGAAGCATGGGGACCGCGATGGCAATGAAGTGCAGCCCCGACTGCGTGGACGGGAGGCGGTCGCGGTCGCGAGCCAGCCGTCGCACGCGGACAAACTGGCTACTCACCCTGTCTGGGAGATTCCCGGATTGTCGCCTGCCTCGGATCTTCGTGGCCGGCGCCGCGCCGTCCCTTGTCACGTCGCCGTGTTGAACGTAGGCTGGGATTCATCCGCGCTTCTCCAGGCGGCATACCTTGCCAAACTCCATACCCGAAATCGATGAGATTCTAGCTGTGCTTCGCGGAGGTGGCTTGCCTGCCCGAGCAGCGAAGACGTTTGGCGATGTCCATACACGGTTCGACTTGATGGACGCCGTCCGAAAGGGACTGCCGAAGCAGGTGCTCACCGCCGTGGCGCGGGCAGTGGTCGTCGGGGGCGACGCGCGCGGCCATCGGCTGCACGCTCTTCCGATCACCCGGGCCAAGCAATCCCTGCAGATACACCGGCGCCCATCGCTGGCGCCCTTTATGCCCGAGGGCCGCCTGAAAGGGCGCCATCCACTCCGTCAACTCCTGCGCCCAGTCGATGGTATCTTCCTGCGGGGCTCGACGCCGGGGCATCCGCATGCTCCAGTGGAAGTCATGGCAAGGACGACTTCCCTCCGAGCAGTATCACACTTTCTGGCGAAGTAGTGGTAGAGGGTGTGCGTTTGGTAGCGTAACGACCTCGCTTCGGAGCCTCCTACCGCCCCTTCACGCGATGCCGCCCCGCCGCCAGCTGTCGCCGCACGATCTCCGCCAGCGCGACCGCCGCCTTCGGCCGCGACCGGTCGCGGCGCCACGCGATGGCGATCTCGCGCGTGGGGCGGTTGGTCTTCAGCCGCAGGAACGAACAGTCCTTCCGGCGCCCCGCCGCTGCGGCGGCCATCTCGGGCACCAGGGACAAGCCCATGCCGGCGCCGACCAGCTCCAGGATGGTCGAGAGCTGCGTGGTGCGGCAGACGATGCGCGGCGCGAGCCGCCGCGCCGAGCAGAACGCCGAGATCTGCTGCCCCAGGCAGTGCATCTCCTCGAGCGTCACCGTGGGCTGGTCGCGCACGTCGTGCAGCGAGATCCACCGGTCGTCGGCCGCGGGATGCGTCGCGGGGACGACCACCAGGAATTCTTCCGCGCCCAGCACCTCGACCTCGAGCAGTTCGTGGTCGATGGGCGTGCTCACCACCGCGCAGTCGATCTCGAGGCCCACCAGCGCCTCGATCAGGCGCTCGGTGAAGTCCTCGCGCATGGTCACGCCGCCCAGGGGAAAGCGCTCACGCAGGGCATCGAGTGCGGGGGGAAGCAGGTAGGGCGCCATGGTGGGAATGGCGCCAATGGCCAGCCCACCGATGCCGGCGTCGACGTCGCGCCCCAGCGACTCCGATGCGTCGCGCACCTCGGCCAGGATGTTCCGCGCCCTGGGGAGCAGCGCCCGGCCGGCGTCCGTCAGCACCACGCCGCGTCCCACGCGGTCGAAGAGCGGCGTCCCGACGAAGTGCTCGAGCTTCCTGATCTGCGCGCTCAGCGATGGCTGGGCCACGCGCACGCGCTCGGCGGCGCGACTGATGCTTCCCGCCTCGGCGGCCGCCACGAAGTATCGGAGCTGGTGCAGTTCCATAGGAAGAACCTATAGCGAGTAGAGAAACGAAGTCTTGGACAAGTATAGCACGACCCTCCACGTTTAGGAGTACGCGCGGGCCGTTCAGCCCGCGCCATTCGACCGTGGAGACGACAATGGCAGACGAGAAGAAGACCCTGACGACCCAGACCGGCGCCCCGATCGGCATGCTGCATGCCCAGACCGCCGGCGCGCGCGGCCCGCTGATGATGCAGGATGTGCAACTGCTGGAGCAGATGCAGCACTTCAACCGCGAGCGCATTCCCGAGCGGGTGGTGCACGCCAAGGGTTCCGGTGCCTACGGCACCTTCACCGTCACGCACGACATCACGAAGTACACGCGCGCCGCCCTGTTCAGCGCCGTCGGCAAGAAGACCGACGTCTTCATGCGCATCTCCACGGTGGCCGGCGAGCGCGGCGCCGCCGACGCCGAGCGCGACGTGCGCGGCTTCTCGGTGAAGTTCTACACGGACGAGGGGAACTGGGACCTCGTGGGGAACAACACGCCGGTCTTCTTCATCCGCGACCCGTTCAAGTTCGCGATGTTCATCAGATCGGAA
>JAJZRK010000324.1 GCA_021802745.1 bacterium | reverse complement strand
CGACGCCCAGGGATTCGTCTCGCGGGCTGGCGACGAACTGGTCGTCGGCTGGGTGGACCTGACCGAACAGCGCGCGATGCAGGCCACGCTGCAGCAGGCGGAGGAGATTGCGAAGCTCGGCAGCTATTCGCATGACCTGACGACCAACGAGATCCGCACGTCTCCCGATTTCCTCGACGTCCTCGGCTTCGACGCCCGGGTGCGCGACGAGACACCGGACCCATCGGCTCCCTGGCTGCTCAACCTGTTCCATCCGGACGACAGCGCGCAGATGCTCGCCGCGTTCCTGCATCTGCGTGACGTCGATCAGGTGGTGCGCGCCGCCGCCGGGGCCGGACCGCAGCGATATCTGCACGTGCGCACGGTCATCGAGCACGACAGCGCCGGCCACGCCCTGCGCGCGGTGGGCTCCATTCAGGACGTGACCGCCGAGGTGACGGCCACCAACGAACTGCGGCGGCTGCGCGATCACCTGCAGGACCTCGTGGACGAGCGCACCGCCGAACTGGCCAAGGCGAACGCAATTCTACAGGCGACCGACCGCCGGCTGAAGGCGATGCTGGCGATGAGCCAGAAAGCGGCGACGCTCGACGAGTCGGCGATCCTCCAACTGGGCGTGGACGAGGCCGCCCGACTGACCGCCAGTCCGGTCGGGTTCCTCCATCTGATCTCGGAGGATCAGCAGCACGTCGAGTTCGGATTCTGGGCCGACGGCACCGTTGCACAGTGCGAGTGCCTATACGAAAGCCGCTATGCCGTCGCCGATGCGCAGACTTGGCGGACGATGGTGCGCGATCGTCAGCCAGTGCTCATCAACGCCGTGGAGATGTCCGCGCTCGCCGCGTGTCCGCCCGGACACGTGCCGTTGCACCGCCTGCTCGCGGTTCCGGTCGTCGAAGGCGACCGCGTGCGCGCCGTCGTGGCCGTCGGCAACAAGGAAGCGGACTACGACGCGTCTGACATGCAGGAGTTGCGGCTCATCGGGCACGACATCTGGAGCGTGCTGAGCCGGCGGCGCGCCGATCTCGCGCTCGAGCGCGCGTACGAACGCGTGAAGGCGAGCGACCAGCGCTTCGCCTTCGCCATGGAGGCGTCGTCCGAAGGGGTGTGGGAGTGGGACATCGTCCACGAGCTCTTCCGGTTCAACGATCCCTACGCCACGATGCTCGGTTTCTCGCCCGACGAGATGCCGCACGAGTTCGCGGCGTGGGCGACGCTGCTCCATCCCGATGAGCGGGACGCAGTGCTGGCAGCGAAGCAGGCCGCCACCCTGCACGACGCACCCTACGCCAATGAGTTCCGCATGCGCAGTCGCGACGGCTCATACCGCTGGATCCTCTCCCGTGGCCGGGTGGTGCAGCGTGACGGAGACGGCGTGGCCCTGCGCGTCGTCGGCACGCACACCGACCTCACCGCGCGCCGGCAGGCCGAGGATGAGTTGCGGAATGCCAAGGAAGCGGCCGACGCGGCCAGCCGCGCGAAGTCGGCGTTCCTGGCGACGATGAGCCACGAGATTCGCACGCCGCTCAACGGCGTGATCGCGATGGCGGAGATCCTCGGCCAGAGTGACCTGCCGCCGCACGACATGGACGCCGTGCAGACCATTCAGACCTCGGCGCGTGCGTTGATGGCGGTGATTGACGACATCCTCGACTTCTCGAAGATCGAAGCTGGCCGGCTCGAGATTGAACTGGCCGACGTCTCGATCGTGCAACTCACCGAGGATCTCGCCGAGTCCATGCTCTCCTTCGCGCATCTGCGCGACGTGGACTTGATGCTCTTCGTCGAACCCGAGGTGCCGATGCGCGTGCGCGGCGATCCGACGCGCCTGCGGCAGATCATGTACAACCTCGTCGGCAACGCCATCAAGTTCAGCGCTGGCCAGCCGGGGCGGCGCGGGCGGGTGGCCGTTCGCGTCGGCCGGGTTGCCGGGACCGAGTCGCGCCTCTACTGCGAGGTGACGGACAACGGCATCGGCATGACGCAAGAGACCATCAGCCAGCTCTTTACGTCGTTCAAGCAGGCCGAAGCGTCGACCACGCGGAAGTTCGGCGGCACCGGCTTGGGCCTTGCGATCACGAAGCGGCTCGTTGACCTGATGGACGGCACCATCGCAGTGACCAGCGCGCCGGGCGCCGGCTCGTCGTTCCGCGTCGACATGCCGCTCGCCGTCACCGAGAAGACCCCCGCGCTCGTGCCGCACAACCTCGAAGGGTTGACCTGCCTCGTCATTCCGCATGACGGCGGCATTCCGTCCGACGATGTCCGCCGCCTCCTCGAGTTCGCGCATGCCACGGTGGCCGTCGTGGCCGATGAACTGGCCGCGGCCACCGCCGCTGGTGACATTGACGGACTCTGTGTCGTGATCCACGACTTGAACGGCACGCGAGTACTGCAGACGCTGCACCTGTTCGAGGACCGTCCCAACGTGCGGCACGTGGCGCTCACGCGCGGACGCCGCCGAGCGGAACGCATCAATGTGCCAAACGTGGTGTCGCTCGACATGGAGCTGCTCCGCGGGCGGCGGCTGATCCGCGCCGTCGCCGTGGCCGCCGGCCGCGCATCACCCGAGATCTACCGCGAACCGGATTCCGGAGAGCCCACGCCAGTGCCGCCGCACCAGGCCGCACCTGTCCATTTGACGGTGGAGGAGGCCCGCGCCGCCGGGCGGCTGATTCTCGTCGCCGAGGACGATAGCACCAACCAGAAGGTGATTCTGCAGCAGCTGCACCTGCTCGGTCACACCGCGGAGATCGTCTCCAACGGCGCCGAGGCGCTCGCGAAGTGGCGCGCCGGCCCGCGCTACGCGCTGCTCCTGAGCGACCTGCACATGCCCGAGCTCGACGGCTACGCCCTCACGCAGGCCATTCGCGGCGAGGAACGCATCGGCGAGCACTTGCCGATCGTGGCGCTCACGGCCAATGCGCTGCGCGGCGAGGCCGCTCGCGCGAACGTCGTGGGCATGGATGGCTACCTGACCAAGCCGGTGCCATTGAAGGCACTGCGCGAGTTGGTCAATCGCTACGTCACGCCGCGCGATGTGATACGTGTCAGCAGCGACGTCAGTCTCGATCTCGCCAGCAGCGATGCCGCTGCCACGCCATCCGTTCCCGCAACCTCCGCTTCCATGACCCC
>JAJZRK010000047.1 GCA_021802745.1 bacterium | reverse complement strand
GAACTCGCGCTGGTTCTGGAACAGCGACCCCCGCACGTCGTCCTCGATCTTCCGTTCGAGGCGAAGCAGTTCCGTCTCTCCCGCCGTCAGTTCGGAGAGCGCGCGGAAGAGGTCCACGAGGCGGGGCGCCTCGAGCAGCGTCTGGCGCGTTTCATGCCGCACGGCCAGATGCGCGGCGATGCCGCATCCCTGCCGTTCGAGGCTGCTCGCCGACTGCACGAGCGCCGTGACTTCTGGCGGCAGGCGCCGGTGATGCGTGACGTACTCCTCGAACAGGGCAAGCGCCTTGCGCGCCTCGTCCTGCACCCCATCGCCGGGCACCACCGCAAACGGGTGCGGCTTCACCACCGCGCGCAGCAGTTTGGCGCCCGACACGAACCGCTCCACTGCCGCCCGCGCCAGGCCCTCGATGAGCACCCGCGCCGCCCCGTTCGGCAGGCGGGTGAACTGCAGCACGCGCGCCAGCGTGCCGACGCGATAGAGGTCGGCCGCCGCCGGATCCTGGATGCTGCTGTCGCGCTGCGTGAGCAGCAGGATCAGCTTGTCGCCCGCCTCGGCGGCCTCGAGCGCTGCCAGCGAACCCGCCCGCCCCACGAGCAGGGGCATGGCGACGTGGGGAAAGAGCACCACATCGCGCAGCGGCAGCACCGGCAGGCGGTCGGCGGCCTCGAGAATCTCGGCGTCACGGTAGAACTTCTGGGTCATCTGACAAAGATATGGGATTTGGAATCCGGATAGGGATTCGGGAACACGATTCCGGATGGCGATAAACGATAGGGCGGGGGACTCGCCCCCGCCCTCTGTTGTCTTTCTGTTGTTTCTCTGTTGTCTCTCTGTTGTTTCTCTCTCACTCACGCTTCTTTCTTCTGCCGCTTCGCACTCAGCTCCAGCAACGGCGGCTGCTTGTTGGTCACCGTCGCCTCGGTCACCGTCACCCCCACCACGTCGTCGCGCCCCGGCAGCTCGAACATCGTGTCGAGCAGCAGCTCCTCGACGATGGCGCGCAGGCCGCGCGCGCCGGTGCCGCGGTCGAGCGCCTTCTTGGCGATCGCCTTCAGCGCCCCCTCGTCGAACGTCAGCGTCACGTCCTCGAGTTCGAACAGCTTGGCGAACTGCTTGGTGATGGCGTTCTTGGGCTCCTTGAGGATGCGCACCAGCGCCACCTCGTCCAGCGACTCCAGGGCCACCGAGACCGGCAAGCGGCCCACGAGCTCCGGGATCAGGCCGAACCGCAGCAGGTCGTCGGGCTCGACGAACTTGAAGATGTGCGCCGCCGTGCCGCCCTTCGCCGCCAGCTGGTCCTCGGCGCTGAAGCCGATCTGTCGCTTGCCCAGCCGCGCCTCGATGATCTTCTCGAGGCCGTCGAAGGCGCCGCCGCAGACGAACAGGATGTCCTTGGTGTTGATCTGGATGTATTCCTGCTGCGGGTGCTTGCGCCCGCCCTGCGGCGGCACGCTCGCCACCGTCCCCTCGAGGATCTTCAGCAGGGCCTGCTGCACGCCCTCGCCCGACACGTCGCGCGTGATGCTCGGGTTCTCGCTCTTGCGCGCGATCTTGTCGAGTTCGTCAATGTACACGATGCCGCGCTCGCACTCGGCGACATTGAAGTCGCCGGCCTGCAGCAGCCGCACGAGGATGTTCTCCACGTCCTCGCCCACGTAGCCCGCTTCCGTCAGCGTCGTTGCGTCGGCGATGGTGAACGGCACGTCGAGGATGCGCGCCAGCGTCTGCGCCAGCAGCGTCTTGCCCACGCCGGTCGGGCCGATGAGCAGGATGTTCGACTTGTCCAGCTCGACGTCGCCGTCGCGCTTGGGGCTGTTGATCCGCTTGTAGTGGTTGTACACGGCCACGGCGAGCGTCTTCTTGGCCGCTTCCTGCCCGATCACGTACTGGTCGAGGACGTCCTTGATCTCCTGCGGCGCCGGCACGCGCGTCACCGCCTCACCCACTTCGCGCTCTTCGTCCTCGGCGAGGATTTCGTTGCATAGCGCGATGCACTCGTTGCAGATGTACACGGAGGGCCCGGAAATGAACTTCCGGACGGCATCCTTGGACTTGCCGCAGAAGGAGCAGCGCAGGTGACGATCGTGGGACATCGAGTTCATCGGGCCTCTATCGCTCAGGACCTTGGGGGGCCGCCCCTTCGACGCGCGACCCCTCTTCTAGTAACACCCGGGCCAGGCCGGGAGCAAGCACTTGCCAGCGGCAGACGGCGCGTCCGGCGCCGTCTGCTGCCGCCCTACTTGGTGGACGTCACCGCCGACACCGCCGCAACGGCCTCGGGGTCCAGTTCGCGCGGCGTCACCACATGGTCAATGATGCCGTACGCCTTGGCCTCCTCGGCCGACATGTAGAAGTCACGGTCGAAATCGCGTTCGATCTGCTCCACCGTGCGCCCCGTGTGCTTGGACATCAGCTCGTTCATCTGCGACCGGAGGTAGAGGATCTCCTTCGCCTGGATCTCGATGTCGGCCGCCGTTCCCGACGACCCGCCCGACGGCTGGTGCATCATGATGCGCGCGTGGGGCAGCGCCGAGCGCTTGCCCTTGCTCCCGCCGGCGAGCAGGAAGCAGCCCATGGACGCCGCCATTCCCATGCAAATCGTGTTCACCGGCGACTTGAGCCACTGCATCGTGTCGTACATCGCCAGCCCCGCCGACACGCTGCCGCCCGGCGAGTTGATGTACAGGTGGATGTCGCGCCCGGGGTTGTCGGCCTCCAGGAAGAGCAGCTGCGCGATCACCATGTTCGCCACGTCGTCGTTGATCGGCGTGCCGAGGAAGATGATGCGGTCCATCAGCAGGCGCGAATAGACGTCGTAGCTGCGCTCGCCGCGGCTCGACCGTTCGATCACGTACGGGTTGGGGATGATCGGCATGCGTTCCTCGTCCTCGTCGTAGGAGTCGGGCCGTGAGGGCTTCATGGTCCCGCCGGGCCTGGAGTGCATCGTGACCTGCGTGCTATGCCTGCTCAACGGTGTTGCGCTCGAGCAGCCACGCAAACACCCGGTCTTCGGTAATACCCCGCTCGATCTCGCGAAGGCGCCCCGCCTTCTGCAGCTGGGCGTACACCTGGCCGGGGTTGGCGCCGCGCTTTTCCGCCATCTCCTGGATCCTGGCGTCCACGTCGGCTTCGCCGGCGGTCAGCCGCTCGCGCTCGGCGATCGTCTCGATCACCAGGTCGCGCCGGACCTGGCGCTCCGCCGTCGCGCGGAACTCGGTGACGAAGCGCTCCATTTCCGCCTCCGGCACCCCGTACGCCTGCGCGTACGACTGCACCAGCTGCGTTATCCACGAGGGCGGCACGTCGAACGGATTGGAGCCGATGATCTCGTCGAGCAGCAGCCCGCGCACCGTTGCGTCGGCCTCGCGCAGCGCGCTGGCCTCGAGGTCGGCGCGCACGGCGGCGGTGAGGGCGTCGAGCGAGTCGAAGTCGCCCATTTCGCGCGCCCACGCGTCGTCGAGCGCCGGCACTTCCTTGCGCTTCACTTCCTTCAGCTCGGCGCGCACCGTCTTGGTCTTGCCGCGCTGGGCCTCGTCGGGGAAGTCGTCGGGCCAGCGCACCGGGCGCTCCACCGTGCCGCCCGGCGTCAGCTCCATGAGCAGCTCCTCGATGGCCGGCATCGCCTGGCCGGCGCCGAGCACCACGCGGTACTCCTTGCCCTCGGGCAGCACGCCCGCCTCGTCCGCCATCGCCAGCATCACCACGACCATGTCGCCTTCGGCCGGCTTCTCCTCCACCGGCGTCCACGTGGCGCGCTGGTCGCGCATCTGCTCGATCTGATCCTTCACCTGCTCATTGGTGACCGTCGAGGCCGGCCGCTTCACCTGGAAGCCCGAGACGTGGGCGAGCGTCACGTCGGGCTGCACCTCGCAGTGCAGTTCGAACGACAGCGCCTCGTCATCGGCGAACTTCACGTCGTGGGCGTGCGGCTGCGTCACCAGCTTGAGCTTCTCCTGCTCGATGACCGCCTGGTACGCGTCGCGCATCACCGCTTCGAGCGCTTCCTGCTGAATGACATCGGCGAACTTCTTCTCGACCATCGCCGCCGGCGCCTTGCCGACCCGAAACCCCGGGAGGCGCACCTGCTGCGCCACGCGGTGGGCGGCGCGCTTCTTGGCGTCCTTGACCGTCGTCCCGGGGACGGCCACCTGAATGCGGCGCTCGGCGCCTTCTGACTTCGTGCTGGTGATCTGGATATCCATTTCTTATCGGCCGACCTTCGGCGAATTAGGCACAGGGAAAAATTCCCCGCCACCCGGGAAGGCGGCGGGGCAACTATAGAAAGAAATTAGGGCGTAGTGGCCGCAAATGGAATGTCTCGAAGAAAAACAACAGAGAGACAACAGAGAGACAACAGAGCGGGGGGGTCACCAGGCCGCCTTGCCAGCACCAGCCAACCCATTGCCCCGCAATCACCTATCCCTCTGTTGTCTTTCTGTTGTCTCTCTGTTGTTTCTCTGTTGTCTCTCTGCTTCCATGCGAGAGGCGGGACTCGAACCCGCAAGGGTTACCCCACTGGATCCTAAGTCCAGCGCGTCTGCCAGTTTCGCCACTCTCGCGTCCACGCAAGGTAGAACACCCCAAGCCGTCCCGTCAAAGGCAGGGGCGCGGAGCCTGTCGCCCCCGCGCCCTCTGTTGTTTCTCTGTTGTCCCTCTGTTGTCTCTCTGTTGTCTCTCTGTTGTTTCTCTATTCACCAATCCTGATATTCACGACCCGTGTTCCCGGCCCGCTCTGCGTCTGCGAATAGACCAGCAGGCTGATGTAGTCGCCGTCCTTCATGCGCGAGAGCACCTTCTGCAGGTCGGCCGCCGTGCGGATGGTCGTCGCGGGCTCCGGGCGGATGACCCGGACGATGACGTCGTTCCGCAGCAGCTTGTCGGCCGACGGGCCCCCCGCCTCGACGGTCAGCACACGCAGGCCGCGGTACTGCTCGGCGATGTCGTTGGCCTTCGCCACCTCGGGCGTGACCGCCTCGAGGCTGACCCCGAGCTTCGCGTTCGTGACGGTCTCGCTGGCGGCGGGCGAGTCGTCGTTGCTGGCCACCTGCGCCGCCTCTGCCGGCGCCTCGCCGAGCTTGATGCGGAAGTTCTTGCGCTCGCCGTAGCGCACGACGTCCACATTGATCGTCTCGCCGGGCTGGTGCATGCGCACCAGGCGCTGGAGCGTCGAGACACGGTCCACGTCCTTGCCGTCCACGCGCACGATGATGTCGCCCGGCTCGAGGCCGGCCTTGCGCGACGGCGAATCGTCGCCGCTGAAGCCGCCCACCTTGGCGCCGGCGATTTCCTTAAGGCCCGCCACCGCGGCGTCTTCGGCGTTCACGTCGTTGATGGTGATGCCGAGGATCGCGCGCCGCACGCGGCCGTGCGCCACGATGTCGTCCATCACCGTCTTGGCCAGCGTGATCGGGATGGCGAAGCCGTAGCCCGAATAGAACCCCGTCTGGCTGGCGATCGCCGAGTTGATGCCGATCACCTCGCCGCGCGTGTTCATCAGCGGCCCGCCCGAGTTGCCCGGGTTGATCGCCGCGTCGGTCTGGATGAAGTCGGTGATGGCGTACGTGTCGCGGTTCAGCCCGGACAGTTCGTTGCCGCGCCCTTTGGCGCTGACGATGCCGGCGGTCACCGTGAAGTTGAGCCCCAGCGGATTGCCGATGGCCACCACCCACTCGCCGATGCGCAGCTTCTGGTCGTCGCCCAGCCCGACCGTGGGAAGGCCGCTGGCGTCAATCTTGAGCACGGCCACGTCGGTCTGCGGGTCGCGGCCGACGATCCTGGCCTTGAACTCGCGCCGGTCGCTCATCAGCACCTTCACGCGGTCGGCACCCTCCACCACGTGGTTGTTGGTGAGGATGTAGCCGTCCTTGCTGACAATGAAGCCCGAGCCGGACGATTCCGAGGGACCCTGGCTGCGCGGGTCGAGCTGGTTGAAGAACTCCTCGAAGCCCGGCGGGACGTTGCGGCGCTGCGGCGTGTTGGGACGCGCCCGTCGGGCGTCGCGCTCGGCCTGGATGGACACGACCGCCGGGGTCACGCGCTCGGCGATTGCGGCGAAGCCCTCGCTGGGTGCACCGGCCGGCAGGGGGGCGGCCACTTCGGTCTTGACCTTGCCGCCGCCCTGCGCGAAGAGGCCCTGCGTCCAGTCGAGCGAGGAGGCGAAGAAGACACCGCCAATGAAGGCGGAGGCGGCGATGGCCGCCAGCTTGGAACGGGAGAAATGGAGGGACATAAGCGTACAGTAACCGTTTCTGGAGACGATTGCTTAGACAGCCGAGGGGTGGTGTAGGTTCCCTGGAGGCAGATGGGAGATGGGAGATGGGAGATGGGAGCTCGCGCTCGGTGGGGGGCGTTACGCGACCTGATCAGCCCCTCTCCCTCTCATCTCACATCTCACATCTCACATCTCACATCTGCCGTCAACCCACCCTACGCCTTCTTCTCGTCCACGATCTCGTAGTCCGCGTCCGCCACGCCGTCATCCTTCTTCTCGGCGGCCGGCGCGTCGGCCCCCGCCGGCGGGGGCTCGCTGGCCGCCTGCTGCTGCTCGTAGAATGACCGCCCCGCGGCCTGGAACGCCGCGTTGAGCTCCTCGAGCGCCGCCTTCACCTCGTTGAAGTCCTCGCCGCGGTGCGCCTTGCGGGCGCGCTCCACGGCCTGGTCGAGGCGCGTCTTGAGCTCGGCCGGCACCTTGTCGCCCCACTCCTTGGCGTTCTTCTCCACCTCGTACGTCATCGAGTCGAGGCGGTTGCGCGTGTCAATCTCCTCGCGGCGCGCCTTGTCCTCGGCCGCGTTCTTCTCCGCGTCCTTGACCATGCGGTCAATCTCGGCGTCCGACAGCCCGCTCGACGCCTCGATGCGGATCTTCTGCTCCTTGCCGGTCGCCTTGTCGCGCGCCGTCACGTGCAAGATGCCGTTGGCGTCAATGTCGAACGTCACCTCCACCTGCGGCGTGCCGCGCGGTGCCGGCGGAATGCCTGTGAGCTGGAACTTGCCGATCGTCTTGTTGTGCAGCGCCAGCTCGCGCTCGCCCTGCAGCACGTGGATCTCCACCGTCGTCTGGTTGTCGTCGGCCGTGGAGAAGATCTCCGACTTCTTGGTCGGGATCGTCGTGTTGCGCGGAATGAGCACGGTGGTGACGCCGCCCAGCGTCTCGATGCCCAGCGACAGCGGGGTCACGTCGAGGAGCAGCACGTCCTTCTGCTCGCCGGTGAGCACCGCCCCCTGGATGGCCGCGCCGACGGCGACGACTTCGTCGGGGTTGACGCCCTTGTTGGGCTCCTTGCCGAAGTAGCCCTTCACCACTTCCTGCACCTTCGGGATGCGCGTCGAGCCGCCGACGAGCAGCACCTCGTCTATCTCGCCCGGCTGCAGGCCGGCGTCCTTGAGCGCCTGCTTCATGGGCTCGAGCGTGCGCTGGATGAGGTCGTCCACCAGCTGCTCGAACTTGGCGCGCGTCATCTGGTAGTTGAGGTGCTTGGGCCCCGACTGGTCCGCCGTGATGAACGGCAGGTTGATGTCGGTGCTCTGCGTCCCCGACAGCTCGATCTTGGCCTTCTCCGCCGCTTCCTTCAGGCGCTGGAGGGCCATCGGGTCCTTGGAGAGGTCAATCGCCTGGTCCTTCTTGAACTCCGCCACCAGCCACTCGATGATGCGCTGGTCGAAGTCGTCGCCGCCGAGGTGCGTGTCGCCGTTGGTGGACTTCACCTCGAACTGCTTGGAGCCGTCCACTTCGTAGAGCTCGAGCACCGAGATGTCGTACGTGCCGCCGCCAAGGTCGAAGACGGCGACCTTCTCGTCCTTCTTCCCCTTCTTGTCGAGGCCGTACGCGAGCGCGGCCGCCGTGGGCTCGTTGATGATGCGCAGCACGTCGAGGCCGGCGATCTTGCCCGCATCCTTGGTGGCCTGGCGCTGCGAGTCGTTGAAATAGGCCGGCACGGTGACGACCGCGCGCGTCACGCCCTGTCCCAGGTAGTCCTCGGCGGTCTGCTTCATCTTCTGCAGGATCATCGCCGAGATCTCGGGGGGCGAGTACGTCTTGCCCTGCACCTCGACCATCACCACGTCGTTGGCGCCGCGCATGACCTTGTAGGGCACGCGCTTCTGCTCCTCGGTGGCCTCGGACGTCTTGCGGCCCATGAAGCGCTTGATCGAGAAGACGGTGTTCGCCGGGTTGGTCACCGCCTGCCGCTTGGCGATCTGCCCCACGAGCCGTTCGCCGTCCTTCGTGAAGCCGACCACCGACGGCGTGGTGCGCCCACCCTCGGCGTTGGGGATGACGACGGGATCGCCTCCCTCCATCACGGCGACCACGGAGTTCGTGGTCCCCAGATCAATGCCAATGACCTTGTCTGCCATCTGGTCCTCGTTTCAGTAAGAAGGTCGCACGGCCACCGCGCCGCAGAGGTCCCCGACGACGCGTCAGGGCGGCCGGTTTCGCCGGACTGCCCCAACTATCAGGCAAGGGTGGGGCCACGAATACCCTGCCGAATTGACGGCAATTGTGGCAAGCGGCGCGTTACTATTGGCAGGACAACAACTTGCGAGATCATGAGGTGCAGGAAAGGCAGGGTTGTGAAACCACTGGGGGAGGGAAAAGCGTCTAACGCAGTATCAGCGATCCGGCTAGCTTGGGTCGTCTCGCGAGGACCATGGGCCGACCCGTAAAGTCAGGGTACGTCTGTTTGCGCTGTCGTACTCTGTCGTATTTTGCCCCACTCCGCCCCTAGATGATTCCACTCGGCGACGAGAACCCGACGGTGCGTGTCCCGGTCGTGACGATCTTCCTTCTCGTCACGATGTTCGCCGTGTGGGTGCTCGTGCAGGGGGCGGGATTCGACCAGGCCCTGCTTGCTTCGAGCGTGTGCAACCTCGGCATGGTGCCGGGCGAGCTGACGCGGCTCGCGCCGCTGGGCCTGGGCGTCCCCATCGGTCCCGACCTGGCGTGCGTCATAGACAACCAGCGGATCAACCTGCTGACGCCGCTGCTCTCGATGTTCCTGCACGGCGGGTGGATGCACATCCTCGGCAATGCGCTGTTCCTGTGGGTCTTCGGGAACAACGTCGAGGACGTCATCGGGCGGCGGCGCTTTCTCGCCTTCTACCTCCTCTGCGGACTCGCGGCGGCCGCGGTGCACGTGGCCGTGGACCCACGCTCGCCCGTGCCCACAGTGGGTGCGTCGGGGGCGATTTCGGGGGTGATGGGGGCGTACCTGGTGCTGTTCCCCAAGGTGCGGGTGCGCATGCTCTTCTTCTTCCTGCTCTTCTTCAAGGTCATTCCGATCCCGGCCTGGCTCGTGCTGCTCTACTGGTTTGGGCTGCAGTTGCTGAGCGGCCTCCCGGAACTGGCGTCGCCGAGTCCCGAAATTGCGGGGGGCGTGGCGGTCTGGGCGCACGTGGGGGGCTTCCTGGCCGGCGTGCTGCTGGCGAGGCTCTTCGAGAATCCCGTGCTGGCCCAGCGGCGGCGGGAGAACCTCTTGGCGCAGCACGAGTTCGACGCGCTGAGGTAGCGCGGGGCTGCGTTCGTTCTGGAATCGTAACGATTCCGCTACAGCGAAGGACGGGGGCGCGCGGCGTTTGGCGCATCTCGTAGCGGGGCCGTAAGTTTCCCGCTGACGGTGCGGCGTCTTTGGTGCGTGCCCCGCGTCCGAAGGCGACATCGCCTGGAGCTCTCAACCATATCCGACGGAGCGATTCCGGTGCGGCTGATTCCGAAAGATGAAGGATTCTTTGAACTGTTCCATGAGCTTTCCGGGCGTGTGACAAAGTCCGCGGCGGTTCTCGACCAGATGTTCAACGAGCCGACGCGTCTCGAGTTCTTTGCAACCCAGATCAAGCTGGTCGAGCGCGAGGCGGACGAGATTGTGCACCAGGTCATGAATCGGCTGGACCGGTCGTTCGTGACGCCGCTGGATCGCGAGGACATCCATCTGCTCGCATCGTCGCTCGACACCGTGGTCGACCTGATGGATGGCACGGCGAGACGCGCCTTGATGTTTAACATCACGGACCGCCGGGATGCGGCGAAGGCGCTTTCCGCGCTACTCGTGCGCGGCGCGGACGTCATCGCGGAGGGCGTCAAGCAGATCCGCAATCCCACGCAGGTGATCGACGCGGCGCGCGCCATCAAGGTGATCGAGGAAGAGGGCGACGGCATATACTCGGACGCGGTCGGCGCGTTGTTCCGGCAGCCGGGCGCGGATCCGCTCGAGGTGCTCAAGTGGAAAGAGATCTACGACAATCTGGAGCATGCCATCGACGAGTGTGAGGATGTGATGAACGTGCTCGAGAGCATCGCGCTCAAGAACAGCTGACCGTGCTTGCCTACGTTCTTGCGATCGTCCTGATCGCCTTCGTTTTCGACTTCATCAACGGATTCCATGACGCGGCGAATTCGATCGCCACGGTCGTTGGAACGCGAGTCCTCAGCCCGATCGCTGCCGTGGTCTGGGCGGCGTTCTTCAATTTCATTGCGCTCTTCCTTTTCGGCACGCACGTGGCGCAGACGGTGGGCGCCGGGATGATCGACGTGGCGATCGTGAATGCCGACGTGATCCTGGCGGGACTGCTGGGGGCAATCACGTGGAACCTCGTGACGTGGTGGTACGGCATTCCATCGAGTTCCTCCCACGCGCTGATGGGCGGATACGCCGGAGCGGCGGTCGCACGCGCCGGGTTTCCGGCGGTGATCTACTCCGGTTGGACCAAGACCATCGTCTTCATGGTGCTGTCTCCGGTCATCGGCATGGTGCTCGGACTCGGACTCATGACGGCGACGTTCTGGATATTTCGAAAGGCACGGCCGGCGCGCGTCGACCGACTTTTCCGTGTGCTGCAACTGGCCAGTTCGGCACTCTTCTCGCTGTCGCACGGAGCAAATGACGCGCAGAAGACGATGGGCATCATCATGAGCTTGCTCGTCGCCAGCCAGACGCTGGTCGCACAGCAGGGAGCGATATTCTCCTTCTTGCGCATCGACTCACCCGACCATATTCCGATGTGGGTCAAGGCAGGTGCCCACGTCGCGATTGGGCTCGGCACGTTGATGGGCGGATGGCGCATTATCCACACCATGGGGTCGCGGGTGACGAAGCTTCGCCCGGTCGGCGGCTTCTGCGCCGAGTCGGGGGGCGCGATGTCCATTCTGTTGGCGACATTCATGGGCATCCCGGTGAGCACGACCCATACGATCAGCGGCTCCATCGTTGGAGTCGGAGCGACGACGCGTCTGAGCGCCGTACGCTGGGGCGTGGCAGGCCAGATGATCTGGGCCTGGATTCTGACGATCCCTGCCGCAGCGTTCGTCGCGGCCGTCAGCTATATGTTGATCACCCTGACCAAGGTCTGAACCGCTCTGGAAGCGTTGCCTACCGTGTCAGTGTCGCAGAAGATCTCGATCTTCAACCGCGAGTTATCCTGGCTCGCGTTCAACGCGCGGGTGCTGCATGAGGCAGGCGACACGCGCACACCGCTGCTCGAGCGGCTGAAGTTCCTGGCGATCGCCAGCACGAACCTCGACGAGTTCTACATGGTGCGCGTCGCCGGGGTGCGCCGGCAGGTCGCCGCCGGATTCGGCAAGGTCGGGCGCGACGGGGTGTCGCCGGCCGACCTGCTCGACCGCATTGACGAGCGCGTGCGCGAGATGGTGGCCGAGCAGACGCGCATCCTCGAGGAGGAGGTGCTGCCGGAGCTCTCGGAGCACGGGGTGCGGCTGCTTCGCATGGCCGACCTCGACGCAAGCGAGCGGCTGGCGGTGGACGCGTTCTTCGACGCGCAGGTCTTTCCGGTGCTGACGCCGCTGGCCGTGGATCCGGGGCACCCGTTCCCGTACATCTCCAACCTGTCGCTCTCGCTCGCGGTGGAGCTGCGCGAGCCCGAGACGGGGATCGAGCACTTCGCCCGCGTGAAGGTGCCCAAGTCGCTCCCGCGCTGGGTGCCGGTGCGGTCGCTGCAGTTCCTGCCGCTCGAGGAGCTGGTCGGCGCGCATCTCGGACGGCTCTTTCCGGGCATGGAGATCACGGGGTATCACGTCTTTCGCATCACGCGATTCTCGGACCTCGAGATCGCGCCCACGGAGGAGCCCGAGGACCTGCTGGCGATGATCGAGGAGCAGGTCTTCCAGCGGCGCTTCGGCGAGGTGGTGCGCCTCGAAGTGCAGCAAGGGATGCCGACGCAGCTTCGGACGCTGCTCCTGAGCGAACTGCGCGAGAGCGAGGACCCCGAGATGGCGCCGCTCACGGAGCGCGAGGTGCACGAGCCCGGCCGCCTGCTCGACCTCGGCGACCTGATGGCACTGGCGACGCTCGACCTGCCGGAACTGCGCGACCCGCCGTTCGTGCCGGTCACACCGCCGGAACTGCGCGACGGCCGCTCGGTTTTCGACGTGCTCCGCGAGCGCGACATCCTGGTGCACCATCCGTTCGACTCCTTCCCGGCGACGGTGGAGCGGTTCCTCGACGAGGCGGCGCGTGACGAGCACGTGCTGGCGATCAAGCTGACGCTCTACCGCACGTCCGGCGACACCGCGGTGGTGCGGGCGCTCACCGAGGCGGCGCAGGCGGGCAAGCAGGTGGCGGTGCTCGTGGAACTGCAGGCGCGGTTCGACGAGTCGAACAACATCACGTGGGCCCGCACGCTCGAGTCGTTCGGCGTGCACGTGGCATACGGCATTCCCGGCATGAAGACGCACGCCAAGGTGGCCCTTGTCGTGCGGCGCGAGCCCGAGGGGATCCGCCGCTACGTGCATATTGGCACCGGCAATTACAACTCGAAGACGGCGCGCACCTATACCGACTTTGGCCTGCTGAGCAGCCACGAGGCGCTCGGCGCCGACGTGTCGGAGCTGTTCAACATGCTCACCGGCTTCTCGCGCCAGCGCGAGTACCGCGCGCTGATCGTGGCGCCGGTCAACCTGCGCGAGCGGCTGCTCGAGCTCATCGCGCGCGAGGCGGCCAACGCGCGCGAGGGGAAGCCGGCGCGGATCGTCGCCAAGATGAACGCGCTCGTGGACAACCAGGTGATTGACGCGCTCTGCGAGGCGTCGAACGCCGGCGTCGAGATGGACCTGCTGGTGCGCGGCATCTGCTGCCTGCGTCCCGGGGTGCCCGGCGAGTCGGAGCGAATCCGCATCGTCAGTGTGGTCGGGCGATTCCTCGAGCACTCGCGCCTCTGGTGCTTCGAGAACGGCGGCGACCCAGAGTTCTACCTGGGTTCGGCCGACTGGATGCCGCGCAACCTCGACCGCCGCGTCGAGGCGATGGTGCCGATCTTCGACAAGACGCTGCACCCGCGGCTCGCGTCGGTGCTCGGCGTCTTCCTCGCCGACAATCGCCAGGCGTGGGACCTGCACGACGATGGCGTGTGGGTGCAGCGGCATGCGGGGGCCGAGGACGAGGAGCGGGCAGCGCACCGTCGCCTGCTCGCCGACTCGTGGGGCCTCGCGCGCCATGCCGCGGGCCGTGAGGATGCGACGGTCTCGGTGGGCGTCCCAGGCTAGCCCGGTCAATCGGCGCGCCACCGGGCGCGCCCGCATATCAGGGCGGTTCCGGCGCGGCGACGGGCAACGCGGGCGGCGACTCCCAGTATCCCCAGTCGGCCGCCTTCCAGCGCGCGGGGAGAATGTCGAGGTAGAGGGCCAGGCAGCGCAGGCTGCTGTGCGCGAACTTGCGCAGCACCCCGCGCTCCAGGCGGCGATGGTCGCGCGCATACACGATCAGGCCGCTCTCGAAGCGCACGCGGTAGCCCGCGCGCTGGCACCGCCACATCGCCTCGGAGTCCTCGTTGACGCTCAGCGAGGCGTCGAAGCCGCCGCAGGCGAGGAGCGCATCGCGCCGCATCAGCATGTCGGAGCCCGTGGCCGCCGGAATACCCGCCAGGGCGCACAGGCGCTGGCCGAAGAGGAACAGCGCGTAGTACGCGCGAAACCGGTCGCGGGTGCGCTTCGTCCCGACGATGCCGGCGCAATCGGCCGGCAGGTCGAGCGCGCGCAGCCGGTCGAAGTAGCCGGCGTCGAACGTCACATCGACGTCGGTGAAGAGCAGCCACGGCGTCTTCGCGAGCTGGGCGCCGCGCTGACGGGCCACCGGAATGTTGCCGGGAAAACGCTCGACCTGCGTGGCGTGCGGACGCAGCGCGACGATGCGCGCCGCCGTGTCGTCATCGCTGGCATCGACCACGATGAGCGGCACGTCGGCGGGCAACGAAGCGAGAAAGGGCGCGACGTTGTCGCGCTCATTGCGGGCGGGCGCGATGACGGTGACGTCGCGCCGAGCGATGCCCTGCCCGGGAGGCGGTGCGCCGCGCGGGCGCTCGCCCACACCGACGAGCCGGCGCAACAGCACGAAGTTGACGAGGCTGGAGAGGGCGGTGGTCGTCACCCATGACGGGGTGCGCGGCAAGCCGAAGAGGTCCACGAACAGGTGCATCAGCGCCGTGCCGAGCAGGATCCCCGCGGCGTACACCAGATACGCCCGACCGAGGGTGGCGCGCCACCGGCCGCGCGCGGTGCCGGCAAACGTGAACTGGCAGTGCAGCGCGTGCATCCAGGCGACGCCGATCACGGACGACACGATCCACGTGCTACCGGCGCGAAAGGCGTCGCTCGGGACGAGCATCCAGAGCAGCTCGTATTGGACGGCGCCCAGCGTGAGACCCAGGGGTCCAACCGCCAGGAAGCGGACGAACGGCCGCGTGCGCCACGACGGCCGGGGAATTGGCGAGCGCATCGGGTGCGAAGACTACCGGCGGTGCGATGGGCCGACAACCGCTGTCGCATGGTCGTAACACGTTCGCCGCACAACCGTGACAAATACGGACGTTACCGAGCGCCCTGGTGTGCGAACGGGCGCTGCCGGCCAGCGGCGCGGCCGACGACTTCGCGATAGCTCTCCACCAGCCGATCGAGTTCCTGCGGCCAGCCGATGCTGACCGCCCACTCGCGCGCTCCCGCGCCAAGTCGTGCTCGCAACGTCGGCTTGTCCGTGAGCTCGACAATCGCCGACGCGAAGCGCTCCGCCCGATTGGCCACGGCGAGGCCGTTGCCAAAGTGTCGCAGGTGCTCCGCCACGCCGCCGGCCGCCACCGCCACGACGGGCAGCCCCGACGCCATGGCTTCGAGAATGACGAGGCCAAGGGTCTCCGTCGTGGACGCGCAGAGGAAGGCGTCGGCGCTCGCGTAGAGTTCGGGCAAATCGCGCTGACGGTCGATGAAGCCGACGAAGTGCACACCGGGGGGCGCACCGGCACGCAATGCGGGCGTCGCGGGTCCGTCGCCGGCGACAATCAGCGTGGCGCGGCCCCCGAGTGTCTGGCGCGCCTGCGCGAAGCCATCGAGCAGGGTCTGCACGTTCTTCTCGACGGCGAGTCGGCCCACGTGGAGAAAGACGACAGCGTCGCCGACGCCGAGGCGTGCGCGCCAGGTGCGGGCGTACCGCGCGGGATGAAAGACGCGGGTATCCACGGCGCGTCCCCAGACTTCCGTGTGCTCGAGGCCGTGCGCGCGCAGCCAACCGGCGGTGATCATGGAGGGCGTGAAGATGCGCTCGGCGCGGCCATGGAACGTGACCAGCGAGCGGGTCACGGTTCCGCGCAGCCACGGGACGCCATAGGACGTCGTGTACTGCGCGAAATCGGTGTGGAAGGACGTCACCAGCGGAACCCCGAGGCGTCGGGCCACCCGCGCGCCGATCCGCCCGACGACAAATTCCGTGTCCGCGTGCACGAGATCCGGCTGGAACGCACGCGCGAATCGCTCCACGGCACGCGTGCCAGGCCACGACAGGCGCACCGCGGGATAGGGTGGAAAGTCCATGGCGGGGCGCCGGCACTCGGCCGTGGGAGCGCGGAGCGCGCCGAAGACGCTGTGCGCGTCGGCGGGATACGAGGGCGCGACGAGTCCGACGTCGACGCCGCGTTCCTGCAGGCCGTCCACCGCGAGGGCCGTGACGACGCTGACGCCGTTGACCTGCGGTGGGTAGGTGTCGGTGCAGTGAAGGACTCGCATGCTGCCACAGAAGGAACCTCCTGTCGGTCTTGATCGGGCGAAGATGCCGTCACGACCGCGTGACGATGCCGGCCGTGCCACCGCCGCTTTCGTGACCGAGCCGAGACGGTCGCGATGCGTGGCGGTCACGGACTGACACGAGCTTACCTGCGTCCTCCTCACGGAGAATGTGCACCCGTGCAGACGTTCATGCCCTGCGTACGTCGCGTCACCGTCGTAGTCCTCGATGGACTGCGCCCGGACGCCATCGACCGATTCTCGCTGTTCAGCGTTGCCCGGCTCGCGCAGCGCGGTGCGGCGACGCTGCGTGGCCGCGCGGTGACACCGAGTGTCACTGCCGCCGCCATGGCGACCCTGCTCACCGGTGCGTCGCCCGATCGCCACGGGCTACAGTCGGACCGCTTCGCGCTCCCCCGGAGTCGTGGCCTGCTGCATCCGTGGCCCCGGCTGCTGGCGGACCATGGGCTCGAGACGACCGTGCTGTTGGCGCGGATTCCGGCGCTCTTCATGCCGGTAGCGCGCGGCTTCTCGACGCTGCTCGGCGTCGGCGATATGCGGTTCGCCGGCGACACCTGTCGCGAGATCGTGACCGACGCGATCGATGTGCTCGAGCGACAGTCCGATGGTGTGGTGCTCCTCCACCTTCCCGACGCAGACCGTGCCGGACACGCCTACGGCTGGATGAGCCCGGAGTACGAGTTGGCGGCCGGGCGCATGGACAACGCGCTCGCCCGGTTGCTGCGGGTCATCAACCTCGAAGATCCCGGCGAACTCGTGATCGTCTGCGCCGATCATGGGGGCGGAGGTTCGCGCCGCACGGCGCACGACAGCGAGCACCCGTTTGACACCACGATTCCAGTGGTACTCGCCGGCGGCGCCGTCCTGAGCGGCGATCTTGGGCTTGACGTCGAGTTCGCCGACCTCCCCGCAACCGTGTTGTGGAGCCTCGGCCTGCCGATCCCCGCGACCTACGCCGGACGCGCGCTCGTGCAGGCCTTCGAGCGCAGCGAGGTGGCCGCATGACGGTCGTGACACGGTCGTGTCATGCCCGTGCCGGGCGCGAGACGACGGCACGAGAGGTTGCCTGACATGAGGATGCCGCTCCTGCTACGCCTCGACGCACGCGACCGGGCGCTGTTCAGCCGACTGGCGCTGTCCGATGCCGCCGCGCCGTCGAGCCTGCGCCTCTGGCTGGCGGTCACCCATCTCGGTGGCGCCACGAGCGCGATTCTTGCAGTGCTCGTACCGCTCATGCTCGCGGGCGGGGAGCTGCGACACGCGGCCGAACTAGGGGCGTGGTCGCTGGCGCTCTCGCACCTCGTGGTGCAGGTGGTGAAGCGCAGCATCGGACGGCCGCGCCCGACGCGGGCGCGGCTGGGCCGCTCGCTCATCAGCATGCCGGACCGTTTCTCTTTCCCCTCGGGTCATGCGTGCGCGGCGATGGCCGTGGCCTTCGCCTACGGCATGTCCATGCCCGGTCTTGCCGTGCCGTTGACGCTGCTGGCGGTGATCGTCGGCATGTCCCTAGTGTGTCTCGGTGTGCGC
>JAJZRK010000323.1:2793-3137 GCA_021802745.1 bacterium | reverse complement strand
ACCTGCTCTCGGCCATCGCCGACACCGCGCTGCATGACGCGCCCGCCGTCCGTGCGCCGGTGGGCAGTGGACCGTTCCGGTTCGTGTCGTGGACGCCACGCGCGAGACTCGAACTCGCCGCAAACGGCGCCTACTACGCCGGTCGTCCGCGCGTGGACGGCGTGGTCTTCGTAATCGCCGCGCAGGGCGCGACCGTCGCGGCGCGGCTCCTCGCCGGCGAGGCGGATTTCCTCGAACAGCTCTCGCCTCCTGACTTTGCGCAGTTCCCCGCCGACGGCTCGGTCCGCGCCCAATCGTACGGCGGGTTCGATTACGCCTTCGTGCAGTTCAACGTCCGCAATGCA
>JAJZRK010000323.1:0-2783 GCA_021802745.1 bacterium | reverse complement strand
CGCCCTCACGATGGCGGTCAACCGCGACGCGCTGGTGCGGAGCGTCTTCGACACGCTCGCCGTGCCGGCGATCGGGCCGTTCTCGCGAACGCAGTGGACCGCCGACACGACGCTTCGCGGCATCCCGTACGATGCCGCCGGCGCTGCGCGAGTGCTCGATTCACTCGGCTGGCACGACCGTGATGGCGATGGCGTGCGCGAGCGGAACGCCAAGGCGCTCCGGTTCTCCCTTCTCGTTCCGGCCTCGAGTCGCACACGACAGGCGGCGGCCGTCATCCTGCAGGCCCAGCTCAAGGCGGTCGGCGTTGCGGTCACCATCGAGCAGGCCGACTTCAACGCGTTCCTGGACCGCGCGCATCGCGGCGCTTTCGACGCCCTCGTCGGCGGCGTGCGGACGAGCCCGAGCCCGCGCGGCGTGCGCGATCTCTGGGGAACCCCCGGGTCCGACCGCGGCGGACAGAACTGGGGCGGGTGGAGCAACGCCGTCTTCGACGCACAGGTGGACAGCGCACTCGCCGCGAGAAGCACGTCGGCGGTGCGCGCGCACTTTCGCCTCGCATATCAGGCCGCCATCGACGACGCTCCAGCCATCTGGCTGTATGAACCGCGGCTCTTCGCCGGCATCCACCGGCGGCTCACCACCGGGCCGCTGCGCCCCGATGCCTGGTGGTCGAGCGTCGCCTCGTGGACCATCGACCCCGCCCAGCGTCTGCCGCGCGATCGCCGAAGCCCTGGCGCCCCCTGAGGCGTGGCGCGCCTACTTCTTGCCCGACTGTTTCACGCGGCTGTCGTCGGCGCGATCGTTGCGACGTCGGTCTTCCTGCTCCTGCAGTTCGCCCCCGGCGATCCGTTCGCCACCGCGCTCGACGGCGCCGACGTGCCATCCACCGTGCGCGCCGAGTGGCGCGCGCGCTACGGCTTCGACCGCCCGCCGGGCGAGCGCTTCGTGCGCTGGGCGCAGGCGCTCGCGCACGGTGAACTCGGCTACTCCGCGTCGCGGCATCGTACGGTGGCCGCCGTCGTGGCCGATGCGGTACCACGCACGCTGCTGCTCGTCGGCACCGCACTCGCGCTTGGCTTTGCCGCCGGCATCGGCATCGCCCTGCTGCAGGTGCGCCACCATCAGCGCTGGCCAGATCGCCTCCTCGGCGCACTGACGCTTCTCGGCGTCGCCCTGCCCGAGTTCCTGCTCGCCCTGCTCGCGATGACTTGGCTCGGTGCGCGCTGGCGGCTCTTTCCTGTGGCCGGGATTGGCGGTCTCGGCGATCCGGCCGCCTGGCCGCTCTGGGAGCGGGCGCTCGACCTGCTCTGGCACCTCGCATTGCCCGCCGGCGTGCTCGCGCTGGCCGTCGCCGCGCGCGTCGCGCGCCACCAACGCGCCGCCCTCCTGCAGGTGATGCACGAGGACTTCATCCGTACCGCCCGCGCCAAGGGGCTCGGCGAATGGGACGTGCTGCGACGCCATGCCCTGCCCAACGCCATCGGTCCGGTCATCGCACTGCTCGGCCTCGCCCTCCCCTCGCTCGTCGGCGGGGCCGTGCTCATCGAGCGCATCTTCGGTTGGCCTGGCATGGGGCTTACGCTGTTCGACGCGCTCCTCGCGCGCGACTATCCCCTGGTGCTCGCCGCCGTGCTGATGGCGACGCTGCTGGCCGTCGTGGCACGCACCGTCACCGATGTCATCGCGGACGTCGTCGCGCCGCGGCGCGTCAGGGAGCGTTGATGGCTGCCCCGACGTTCCAGCGCCTGCACCGCGACCGCGCCGCCCAGATCGCCGGCGGCGTGCTCGCGGTGGTCGCGCTTGCGGCGCTCTTGGCGCCCTGGCTCGCGCCATTCGATCCCACCGCCCAGCCCGATCCGGTCGGACTGCGACTCGCTGCGCCTTCGATTGCGCATCCCTTGGGCACCGATCCGTTCTCGCGCGACGTGCTCAGCCGGATGCTGCACGGCGCACGCGTGTCGCTTGGCGTCGCGGCAGGCGCGATGCTGCTGTCCGTGACGCTGGGCACGGCGCTCGGCGCGCTCGCCGCGATGCGCGGCGGGTGGGTGGACTCGCTCGTCTCCGGCGTGGTCGACGTGCTCATCGCCATGCCGCGCCTGCTGGTCGTCATCGCGCTGGTCGCCACGTTTGGCACGCTCTCGCCGTGGTGGCTCGTCGCGCTCATCGGCGGCAGCGGCTGGCTTACGACCGCGCGCATCGTGCGCGCCGAGATGCGCGATCACCTGCAGCGCGAGTATGTCATCGCGGCGCGCGCCCTCGGCGCCACCCCGTGGCGCATCGTCTGGCGGCACCTGCTTCCCGCCGCCGCCCCGCAGATGGCGGTGGCCGCCGCGCTCGCCCTCGCGGCCGTCATTCCGCTCGAGGCGGCACTGAGCTTCGTCGGCCTCGGCATCCAGCCGCCCCTTCCGAGCTGGGGCAACGTCCTGCTCGACGGCACCGACTACCTCACGTCGGCATGGTGGCTGGTGCTCGCCCCCGTCGGCGCCGTGACGCTCACCGTCGGGTCGGCGTTGGTGCTCGCCGATCGGCTTCGCGCCGCCATCGCGAGCGAGGCGCGCGAGCAATGAGCACCCTGCTGGCGGTGGAGGGGCTCTGTCTCGACGCCATGCGGGAGGCGAGCGCGTCGCCCACGCCGATCCTGCGCGACGTGTCATTTTCGCTGCGAGAGGGCGAGACCATTGGCGTGCTCGGGGCCAGCGGCAGCGGCAAGACGTCGCTGGCGCTCTCGCTGCTGGCACTCCTACCGCCGGGCATCATGGCGCGCGGCCGCATCACCTTCGAA
>JAJZRK010000322.1 GCA_021802745.1 bacterium | reverse complement strand
TATCGTGTCCTGAATGCCGCTCGGTCTTCCGCATTGATCCGTCCAAGGTGCCGACGGTCGGCGTCCGGGCGCGTTGCTCGGTGTGCGGCGGCGTGATCACGATTGCGCCGCCGTCGGCGATGGCGGCGGGAGCGACGAGCGCGAGCGCGCATGCGCCGATGCCAGCCAGTGCGGTGCGGCCCATGGAGCGGGTGCCCGCGCCCGCGCCGACACCCCGTGACTCGGGGCGCACGTCGCGCGCGGCGCTGATGTCTGAAGCCGAGGCCGCGCCGACGCCCACGTTCGCGATGCCGGCGCCGCCGCCGGTGACGGCGATCCCGCGCCCGACGATGCCGCCGATGCCGCCGCCGATGCCGGCCGGGGCCACGCCGCCTCCGCCGCGCCCCGGCGCGCCCGGACCGTTCACCCCGCCGCGCACCGTCACGCCGACGCCGACGGTGCCGCCGACGGCCGCGCCGGGTGCACCGTTCGCACCGCATGCGCCATCGGCACCGCCGGCGACCGGGGTCACAGGGTTGCGGCCGACCATGGTGACGCCGCTCATGACGCCGCCGGTGACGCCGCCGGTGACGCCGCCGGTGGCGCCGTCAGCCGCGCCGCCGTTTGCGACGCCGCCGCGTGCGGGGTTCATGCCGCCGATGCCGCCGGGGGGCGCACCGCGCGCCTTTGCGCCGACGCCGATCATGCCGACAGCGCCCGTGCCGCCGTCCCCGAGTGCACCTCGGACGACGCAGCCGCGGATGATGCCGCCGATGACGGCGCCGCCGCCGGCCGCCGCTGCGCCGCCGATGGCACCAGCGCCGATTGCAGCACCGCCAATGGCACCACCGCCTGTGGCACCGCCGCCGATGGCACCGCCGCCGATGGCACCGCCGCCGATGGCACCGCCGCCGATGGCGCCGCGGCCGAGCACGCCGCGCGGCGAGGATCCGGGGAAGACGCAGCCCATTCCCGCCGTGCCGCGACCGTCAACGCCCGCGGCCGCAGCGCCTGGTGGCACGCCGACGGCGACGCGCCGCGTCATCAATCCGTTCCTCAACAACGATCCGAACCAGAAGGCGAAGCGCCTGGCGCGCGCGCTGGTGTCGGACATGGTGGCGTACCTGCCGCAGAAGCGCGAGGAGGGGCTGGCGAACGGGACTCTCAAGGAAGTCTTCCGCGAGGAAATCAAGAAGAGCTACGAGGAATACTGCGACCAGATCGGCAAGGAGTTTGCCGAGACGACGACGCACTTCCAGGAAGCCTTGAACGACATTCTGGCGGGCGGCAAGAAGATCTTCTAAGAGAGACAACAGAGAAACAACAGAGAGACAACAGAGAGACAACAGTACTCCCGGGGGACGGGGGTCTGTTGTCTCTCTGTTGTTTCTCTGTTGTCCGTCTGTTTTCTCTCTGTTGTTTGTGCCTGCTGCGCTGTTAGCTTTCCCGGTATCGGCACTCTCTGAGCATTCCCGAACCACGATCATCACAGATGGCGGAAAGCGAGCGCAGCAAATCCCTGCGGCAGGATGAGGAACGGCTCACCGAGCTGCGGAGGTTCCTTTGACCTCGACGGCAAGCGGGCGCGCCTGGCGGAGCTCGAGGGGGTAATGGCCGCGCCGGGCTTCTGGGACAACGCGGAGCGTGCCCAGGGCGCCGTGCAGGACATGAAGCTGCTGAAGGGGTGGGTGGACCCGTACGACAAGCTGCAGGGGCGCGTGCAGTCGGCGCTTGAACTCGATGCGATGCTCGAGTCGGAGCCGGACCCGGAGATGATCGCCGAGGTCGAGCGCGAGACGGCCGCGCTGAACGACGAGGTCGAGGCGTTCAAGCTGCGCTCCCTCCTGCAGGGTCGTGACGACTTCCGCGACGCGCAGGTGGAGATCAGCGCCGGCGCCGGCGGCACCGAGGCGCAGGACTGGGCGCAGATGCTCATGCGCATGTACACGCGGTGGGCGGAGCGCCGGGGCTACAGCGTGGAGGTCCTCGACCTGAGCGAAGGCGAGGAGGCCGGCATCAAGGGCGCCGTGCTCGAGATCAAGGGGATGTACGCCTACGGGTTTCTTCGCCCCGAAGCCGGCGTGCACCGCCTGGTGCGGATCTCGCCGTTCGACTCGCAGGCGCGGCGGCACACGAGCTTCGCGTCCATCTTCGTGTACCCGGTGGTGGACACCGAGATCAACATCGAGATCCGCGACGAGGACATCAAGATGGACGTCTTTCGCGCGAGCGGTGCGGGCGGGCAGCACGTGAACAAGACCAGTTCGGCGGTGCGGCTGACGCACCTGCCCTCGGGGATCATCGTCGCCTGCCAGCAGGAGCGCAGCCAGGGGAAGAACAAGGCGCAGGCGATGAAGCAGCTGAAGAACAAGCTCTACCAGATGGAGCTCGACAAGCAGGCGGCGGTGAAGGCCAAGCTCGACGCGAACAAGCAGGACGTGACCTTCGGCAGCCAGATTCGCAGCTACGTCTTCCAGCCGTACACGATGGTCAACGACCACCGCACCGAACTGAAGATTCCCGACGTGCAGAAGATCATGGACGGCGCCATCGACCCGTTCATCGAGGCCTACCTGAAGCTGGCCGGCAACGCCGGAGCGGCACGATGAGCGATGAACTGAACTACGTGCTCCAGGCGCGACGCGAGAAGCTGGCGGCGCTGGAAGCGATGGGCGTGCCGCCTTTCGCCTACGGCTTCGACCGGCAGCATCAGGCGGCGCAGTGCGCTGGCCTGCTGGGGGACGCCGAGGAGGGGCCGGTGGTGCAGCTCGCTGGCCGAGTGGTGGCGTGGCGCACGCACGGCAAGACGACGTTCGCGCACCTCGGCGACCCCTCGGGGCGCGTGCAGCTCTACTTCAAGAAGGACGTGGTCGGCGAGGCGGCGTACGCGGTGTGCGACCTGCTCGACCTCGGCGACGTGATTGGCGTGCGCGGGCCGCTCTTCCGCACGCGCACGGGCGAGGTGACGGTCAAGGTCGAGCATTTCGAATTGCTAAGCAAGTCGCTGCGGCCGCTGCCATTCGGCAAGGAAGAGGTGGTGGACGGCACGGTGGTGCGCCACTCGGCGTTTGCCGACGGCGAGCAGCGCTCGCGACAGCGCTACGCCGACCTGGCGGTGCATCCCGATGTGCGGGCTCTGTTCACGGCGCGCTCGCGCATGAC
>JAJZRK010000046.1 GCA_021802745.1 bacterium | reverse complement strand
TGGCGATTGCCAGCCTGCCGACGGCGCGCTGCTTCCCGGCGGGGTCGCCATACCTCCTGCTCACCGAGCGGCTGGTGGATGCCACCAACTGCGGACTGACGGCGCCGAACCCGTCGAATGGCGCGCCGTACACGTGGGCCGCCGGGCCGCTCTGCGGCGTCGACACGCAGTACGGCGGCCAGGATACCACCTTCACGCCGAATCCGCGCACCTGCATGGTGATCGTGACCAACGCGACGGGGCGATGCGGGGGGACCTCCGTGTCGCTCGGTACGTGGCGCCAGGCGCCGCCGGCCATTCAACTGCCCTCGGTGCCGGCGGCGGTCCGTCAGGATGCGGAACGCACCTACCTGTTTCCCATCTCCAAGCCGCATAACCTCTCGTCGAAGGGCGTCATTCACTTCACGTCGGGTCCGATCTTCACGAGTGGCGTGCTCCGCGGCTTCGTGACGCTGTACGTGCTCGGCCGCGTCGGGCTGATTGACGACCTCACCTACGACCAGAATCCGGCGACGGCCATCTGCCGCAACTTCCTCGGCATCATCGGTCGCGACAACATCATGATCGCCGACAACTCGATGAACCGGCCGAAGGCGATCAACACGGCGTCCGGCGCGGCCTACCTGATGGGGACGCCGCATTATACCCTGCACGGCATCACGATGAGCCTCACCGGCACCGTGGGGGTGGAGAACTATGCGGGAAACAAGCAGACCAGTCCGTCCATCACGTGTGGCACGGGCAACACGACGTCCGGCGGCTGCATCAACCAGACAGGCGGGGTCATCGAGCAGGTGATCTCGGCCACCTACGCGGCGAACGGCACGGGGCTGCGGGAGAATCGCAGCGTGGACCCGTGCCAGAAGACGAACCGGCGGCCGCCGTTCTTCCCGCAGACGGGGCGGTATCTCGACAACAAGTACTTCGAGATTGACCCGGTCAACATCGAGAACGCGACGCAGATTCGCGCGCTGTTCAACGGCCTGCGCGGGCGGGCGGCGCCGTAGCGGACTCGCGGCACGCGCGACGGGGGCGGGCTGCGCGAAATTCTCGGGCCACGTGGGGGTGCTGTGCGCCCCCACGTGGCCGTCGAGTATTCGCGCAGCCCGCCCCCGTCGCGCGTACCGCTCCCGTTCCCCGACCGCGACGGCAGGGATCGCGGGCGGCGAATACTGGAGCGCCACCGGCGCGAGAATTTCGCCGCCCGAGATCCCTGCCGCCGCGGTACTCCTTCTACCGCGGTGGGCGCTTCGCGCTGAGCCGCTCGAGCAGCGCGCCGAGCTGGCGAATCTCCTCGCCGTAGCGCGCCCAGTCGCCCTGGCGCTGCGCGTCCATGGCCGCCTGATACCGGCGCTGGGCGTCGGCGAGCGCCGCCTGCGTGGCCGCGTCGAGCCCGCGGGCGTCCGCCGCGCCGCCGGCCACCGCCGACGTGGCCGCCGCCGCAACGTCCGCGGTGCGGTGTGCATCAACCGTGCCACCGAACATGTCGGAGAGCGCCGCCTCGAGCGTTTCGCGCATGATTACCTGGTTCTGGTACGCGACGACCACGCGCTTGAGTTCGGGAATCTGCCCGCCCTCGGCTTGCAGGTACATCGGCTGCACGTAGAGCAGCGCCTTGTCTATGGGGATGACGAGCAGGTCGCCGCGAATGACCTGCGAGCCGCGCTGGTCCCACAGCGAGACCTGCCGTGAGATCTCGGTGTCCTGGTTGATGCGGTTCTCGATCTGCCGCGGCCCGAAGACGAGCGTCTGCCGGGGAAAGCGGTAGACGCGGAGCTTGCCGTACACGGCGCCGTCATTCCGCGCCACCATCCAGGCGGCGAGGTTGTCCTTGCCGCGCGGCGTGAACGGCGCCATGTAGATGTACTCGGCCGCCGCTTCGTCGGGGAGCCGCATGACGATGTGGCGCATGAACGGCACCGCCTCGTTCTCCTTCGTCACCACCGGCACCTGCCACTCGTCCTCGCGATTGTAGAACGTGGCCGGCGTATTCATGTGGTAGGTGACGTAGCGCGCCACCTGCGCGCGGAACAGGTCGTCGGGATACCGGATGTGCGCGCGCAGGTCGGCCGGCATGCGGTCAAGAGGCTGGAAGACGCCGGGGTAGATCTTCGCCCACGTCCGGATGATCGGATCGCTGGCGTCGGCAACGTACGGCGTCATCGTGCCGTTAAACGCGTCTATCACGAGCTTGACGCTGTTGCGCATGTACGACGTGCCGCCGGCCGCCCGGAACGAGTACGGATACCGGCTGGTCACCGTGTACGCGTCCTGGATCCACTGCAGCGAGCCGTCGTTGGCGACCACCATGTACGGATCGCGGTCGAGTCGGAGGAACGGGAAGGCGAGCTTGGCGCGCGCGACGATGTTCCGGTTGTACAGGATGCGGCTTTCGGCGGTGATGTCGCCCGAGAGCAAGAGTTTCAGCGACCCGAAGTGCGCCGCGAGCACCAGGCGTCGCAGCACATTGCCGGTGCGCACGCCGCCGCGGCCGTCGTAGGTGCGGAAGATGTTCTCGTCACCGGCGGGATAGTCGAATTCCTTCTGCGCCGTCTTGACGACGGCGAATCCATCGGTGAGCTCGCCGTAGTAGATCTGCGGGCGCGTCACCTTGATAGAGCCGGTGGTCGCGGGCGGCAGGTCCTTGACGAAGAGCATCGGCAGCCCTTCGGGCGTTACCTGGTTCACCGGGCTGACCGTGAGGCCCATGCCATGCGTGAAGGTCAGGTGTTCGTTGATGAAGGTGCGCGTCGGCAGCGACGCCACGTTCAGCTCGCGCGGGGCGAGCAGCACCTGCCGGTACCGCCCATCCACCCAGTAGCGGTCGTCGTCAATCGAGACGAAGTCGTAATAGGTGCGAATCTCCTGGATCTGGCTGAAGGTGCGCAGCAGGGGCTCGCGGTCCCAGAGGCGCACGTTGTCTATGGTCGTGGCGTTGGCGCGGATGCTGGCCAGCGTCAGCTCGGCTTCGCCGCCGAGGTCGCGCACTTCCACGCTGTCAATGCCCCAGGCGCGGCGCGTCGCGGCGATGTGGTTCGCCAGGTAGGGCTCCTCGCGCGTCAGTTCGGTGGGCGCCACGACGAACTTCTGCATGACGACCGGCACCAGCGTTCGCCCGACGAGCGAGAGCGCAAAGTACCCGGCCAGCGCGAGGACGGCATTGAACCCAAACTGGCGGCGCACGCCGCCGGCGACCACCACGGCCGCCGCGATGAGCGCGCCGATGGCCGAGAGGCGGATCGCCGGGAGCGAGGCGTGCAGGTCGGTGTAGCTGGCGCCAACCAGCGGACCGGTGGTGGAGAAGAGCAGGTTGGCGGCGTCCACGAACCAGAGCTGGAGCGCCCAGAGCACGAACATGAGCGCCAGGACGATGGCCAGGTGCATGCCGGCGCCGGGCTCCACGCGCAGCCGCCGCGGGGTGATCTCGATCTCGCCGCGCAGGAAATACACGACGGCAAGCAGCAGCAGCGTGAGGACGGTGAGGCTCGTGAGCACCGCGAGCACGGAGGCCAGCGCGGGCAGGGTGAAGACGTAGTAGGCGACGTCGCGGCCAAAGACCGGATCGGTGGCGCCGAACGGCGTCTGGTAGACCGCCTGCAGCATCACGTCCCAGAGCGCGTTCGCGCCGGCCCCCACCAGCAGGCCAACGCCGATGGCGACCGGCCGCGCGAGCCTCCGCAGGAGCGAGCCGAGATTGAACGACGAGATGTCCACGCCCGTGCGCTCCATCACGCGCACTGCGTCGGCGACCTCTCCCTGCGTGGCGATGCGCAGGTTGAGGTGCACGAGGCCGCCGCTGGCGAGCGCCACGACGGTGAAGAGAAGCAGCTTGGTGAAGAGCGTGCGGGTGAACAGCACCTCGAAGCCGAGTTCGTGGAACCACCAGTAGTCCACGAGCATGCCGGTCGCCTGCGGCAGGAGGACCAGCGCGAGGAAGGCGAGGAGGGCGAGCAGCAGGACGGGGGTGATGCGCGGTCGGGCCACGGGGACCTCATGGTTGTTGCCGGCAGTACTTCCGGCTCATTTCAGTATAGCATTCGGATCGGTGCAGGACGGCACGCGACGGGGGGCGCCTGGGCGAAATTCTCGCTGCGCCGGGCGGCCGCGTTCGCTCGGCGCGGCACGCAACGGGGGGCGCCCAGGCGAAATTCTCGCGGCATCGAGCGACCACGCCCTTCGGCGCGGTCGTTCGATGCGCTCGAGTATTCGCCCGATCGCCCCCCGTCGCGTGCCGCGGCGACCATCGCTATTCCGGAGAGGACGCGGCGAGGCCACATGGGCGGACACAACACGCCGAGCCCCTCCAGGCTCGGCTCAGGCTCGACGGTCTTTTCCCCCAGTGGTGGCTGCCTCCGTGTCCTCCGTGCCCTCCGGTCTCCGTGATGAAAAAGTCCGCGGCGGCGCGCGGAGCTTCCTTTTCACGGAGACACGGAGGACACGGAGGGTCACGGAGACGGCGCTAGTCCATGGTGCCTGCGGTACGCGCGTGGAATGGCGCACGGCCCAAGCAGCCAACCAGCTCAGAACCGCGTCGGGTCCCGCCGCAGCACGACCTGAGCCTTTCGCGACACCTGGCCGTTGCGATACCAGAACGGCACGTCAATGCGCGACCCCTCGAAGGTGCCGTCGAGAATCTCGATCCCCTTGCCCCCGCGCTTCGGGTCGGGAATGAAGCGCAGCGCGTTGCCGGTGGCCACGTAGCGTCCGTAGACCGTCATGGACTGGATGGGCTCCCGCTGCATCGCCGATCCCTTTTCCGCGAGCGACTGCCGATACCGCAGCGACGCGCGGAATTGGCTGCCGGCGCGAATCGCGAGCACGAGTTCGTCGAACTCGACGAGGTAGCGCGTGCCGTGCTGGTCGGTGACGACGTCGGTGGACGGCAGCTTGCCGCCATTTACCGAGATGGCGACGTAGCTGGCGAGCGCGGGGCCGGCTGGCGCGGCTGGCGCAGCCGACGTGGCCGGCGTGGCGCGCGGCGCTTGCGCCGCGGTGGCGGGAGCCGGCGCCTGCGCCACCGCGTCACCGGTCAGGGCGCTCGCCAGCGCCAGCATGAGCAACCTCGTCGAAGTTCGCACGACCGAAGTCTCTCTGCGAGGCGTTCTCAACGCAACGCTTCCATAAGAGAGATGACGGGGATTCCACCAGCGAAACACCCTCGTCTGCGTAGGGAAACCCTTTAGGAAATACCCCGTCCCCCCCCGACAGACGGGGCTACCGCCACTATGGGAATTTGAAATCGCCGAGGTTGGTTTCCTCTTTGCCCCCGACGGGCGGTTTTCCCGACACTTGCCTCGGTTCACAAGTGTTCCGAGCCCGGCGTGCACGCCACACCCTTTGCTCCGTCGTGACCGCGCACGCCGTCGCCATCCCCCATGAGGTGCCCGCGCGATCATGTCAGCCTCTGCCACCGCCGCTCCCGCGCCGCCGAAGGTTCTGCGCGTCTCCGAGCATACCGTCGAAATCGTCTCCGACTCGGGTGAAGGTGCCCAGAAGTGCGGACAGATCTTCGGCGCCGTTTCCGCCAAGATGGGCAACGGGGTCTGGACCGTCGAACTTATCCCGGCCGAGATCCAGCCGCCGCCGCGCGTCCCCGAAGGGGCGAGCGGCAACCGCATTCGCCTTGGCGAGCACGCCGTCACCAACTGGGGCGACCGCACCGACCTGGTGATCGCCTTTAATGAACAAGTGCTGCTCGCGCGCCATCGCGTGGACGCCCTGGCCGACAACGCCGTCCTCCTGATCGAGGACAAGTGGGCGCGCCATGAAGATCCGGACGTCGTCGCCCAGTGGGATGCCGCGATGAAGGAGCTGTCCGGCAAGCACTACCGGATCATCCCGGTGGCGATGGACGACCAGTGCCTCACCATCGTGGACAATCCGCGGAAGGGCAAGAACATGTTCGCCCTGGGCCTGCTGGCCCGCATCTACGGGCGCGACATGGACCTCATCAAGGCGCAGATCGCCCACGCTTTCCGCAAGAAGAGCGAGGAGGTTTACACCTCGAACGTCGCGCTCCTCGACCTGGGTTACCACTGGGCCGAGGACAACATTGACTTCCGCGTCGAGATCCCGACGCATCCGTCGGAGAAGCCGCTGGTCGTGATGAACGGCAACGAGGCGATCGGCATGGGGGCCATCGCCTCGGGCATGGAACTGTGCGCGATGTACCCGATCACGCCGGCGACGTCGGTCTCGCACTACCTCTCCGAGGTCTTTGAGAAGTTCGGCGGCATCGTGCACCAGGCCGAGGACGAAATCGCCGCCGTCGGCGTCGCGATTGGCGCCTCGTACTCGGGCAAGGTGGCCTTCACCATCACCTCCGGCCCGGGCATGGCGCTGAAGACCGAGTTCCTCGGCCTCGCCGTCATGACGGAGACGCCGCTGGTGCTCGTGAACGTGCAGCGCGGCGGCCCGAGCACCGGCCTGCCGACCAAGGTGGAACAGTCCGACCTGCTCGCGGCCATCTTCGGCCAGACGGGCGACGCGCCACACATCGTGATGGCGCCGGCAACCATTGAAGAGTGCTTCCACATCATGATCACCGCGCGGCACCTCGCCGAGACGTTCCGCACGCTGGTGATGGTGATGACCGACGCCAACCTGGCGACGGGTGTGTCGCCGTGGGCCAAGCCCGAGCTCGACGAGCGGTGGCAGGCGGCGCCGCTCGACCTCGCGCCGGTGAAGGACGGCCAGAAGGCCTACGACTGGAACAAGGAGACGGGGCTCAGCGAGCGCATCATCCCCGGCCGGCCGGGCGGCATGTTCACGCTCACCGGCCTGTCGCACGACGACCGCTCGAAGGTGGCGTACAGCTCCGACATCCATCAGCACTCGTCGGCCATGCGCAGCCGCAAGATCGCCGTGCTCACGAGCCTGCTGACGCCGCCCAAGGTGTACGGCGAGGACAAGGGCGACCTGCTCGTCGTCGGCTGGGGGAGCACCAAGGGCGCCATCGAGGAGGCTGTGGATCGCGCGCGGAAGGAAGGCCTCAAGGTCTCGTCCGCGCACCTGCGCTTCCTGTCGCCGCTCGAGCCGGGGCTCAAGGAAATCTTCAAGAAGTTCAAGAAGGTGATGACCGTCGAGATCAACTATTCCGACGAGATGGGCGACCCGTACGTCACCGAGGAGAACCGCCGTCGCGGCCAGCTGAGCATCCTGCTGCGCAACGCGACCCTCGTGGACGTGGACTGCTGGGGCCGCGTTCCCGGCGAGCCGCTGCGTCCGGGCTCCATTCTCGAGGCGATTCGCGGCCGCCTGCCGCGTGGGGGTGCCGCGTGAGCTACACCTGTGGACTGCTTCCCGTGCTCGACGAGCATGAGGACCATCATTACGAGATGTCGGAGTACGAGGGCGCCCGCGCGCGCTGGTGCCCCGGCTGCGGCGACCACTCGGTGCTCACCGCCGTGCAGCGCCTGCTCGCCGCCGAGCAGCTCATTCCCGAACAGACCATGATGGTGTCGGGCATCGGCTGCTCGAGCCGCCTGCCGCACTACATGAAGACCTACGGCTTCCACGGCCTGCACGGCCGCGCGCTGCCGGTGGCCACGGGCATCAAGCTGCACCGCCCCGAGCTCACCGTCTTTGTGACGATGGGTGACGGGGACTGCACCTCCATTGGCGCCGGGCACTGGGTGCACGCCATGCGCTACAACGTGGACATGACGGCGATGATGCTCGACAATGGCATCTACGGCCTGACCAAGATGCAGACGTCGCCCACGACGCCGCAGGGCTTCAAGAGCAACACGCAGCCCTACGGCTCCATCCTGCCGCCGCTCAACCCGATCGAAGTCGCGCTCGGCGTCACCAACGCGTCGTTCGTCGCGCAGACGGCGGAGTGGGCGCCCTCGCACCTGTACGCCACGCTGCGCGCCGCGTACAAGCACAAGGGCTTCTCGTTCGTCCGCATCCTCCAGCGCTGCCCGGTGTACACGCCGTCCATCTTCCAGAAGGCGGTGCAGGATCCGGATCGCATCCAGATGCTGGTGCACGATGACGGCGTGGTGACGCCCGACCTCGAGAAGATCTACAAGTCGCAGATCCACCACGACCCGCGCGACCTCGCGGCCGCGCGCCACCTCGCCGAGCAGACGGACAAGATCATCCTCGGCGTCTTCTTCAAGGATCCCTCCAAGCCGCGCTACGAAGAGACGCGCCGCGTTGCCCCGCGCACGCCGGCCGAACGCATCGCGCTGCTCGAAAAGGAGTTCGCCCGCTATGCCGTCTGATCCGCGCGTTGCCCAGGCGCTGAAGGCGCTGGCGCAGCCGATCGCCGAATTCCGCGCCGCCGTGCAGGGCGCGCTGGCGCAGGCCGACGCCTTCATAGCCGCCCAGAATGCCGATGCCGCCATGCAGGCGGCTCGCGCCGCCGCCGAGTTGGGCGTGTTTGCCGGCGGGCATGTGGATGCCGCCCGGTTCGCCGCCATGTTCCCCGCGGTCGCCAAGGCCGACAAGACCTCGACGGCGGTACTCAACAAGGCCGCGAAGATCCTGCGCGAGGTCGCGGCGCAGGACGAAAAGGCCTGCCTCGCCGCGGTGACCGACGGGCGCAAGCTCGGCGCCACCATTGACGCCGCGCTCGCCGCCGTCGGCCAGGCCTTCGGCGCCATCATCGCCACCGAGCTGGTGCGCGGCGGCCGCTACAAGGCCGCCGAGCACGAGCGTCTGCTCAACCCCACCGAGTTCCGCGCGTGGAACAACGCCGAGCGCCGGTTCGCGCCGCCGCTCGTCGTCGAGGTGGATGGCGTTGACCTGCACGCCGGCGCCCTGCTCGACTTTGCCGACGGCCGCGAGAAGATCGTGCTCGTGGTGCGCGGCGCGGCGCCGCCCGCGGCGCTTGTGCGCTGCGTGACGCCAGGAACGTTCGTGCTCCAGACCGTGGACGGCACGGGGCTCGATCGCCTCGCCGGGTACGAAGGGCCGGCCATCGCCGCCTTCCTCCCTGAGGGGGCCGCGACGTTCATGCACGATCCCACCGCCGGCAAGGACACGTGGCAGCGGCTCACCGTGCCCTTCCTGCCCGCCGCGCCGTTCAAGGCCGTGGGCGGGTTCAGCGCGTGGCAGATGGAGCAGGACGTGAAGATGCTCGCCGACCTGGCGCGCACGCCATTCGTGGTGCCGGCCACGCCGGGCGCGAAGGGCGCGCCGGCCATGGGCGCCGGCGAAGCGGCCGACCGCATCGCGGCGTGGCTGCTCGACACCTCCGGCCTGAAGAGCTGAGGCCGGGAGACGCGATGATCATCCTGCAGGCAATCCTGATACTCGGCGGCACCGGCCTGGTGTTCGCCATCTTCATCGCCGCCGCGAACAAGAAGCTCAAGGTCTGGGAAGACCCGCGCATTGACGTCATCGCGGCCATGCTGCCGTCGGCCAACTGCGGCGCGTGCGGCCTGCCGGGTTGCCGCGCCTTCGCGGAGAAGGCGGTGGTCGGCGAAATCCAGCCGGCCAAGTGCACGGTCTCGAACGCCGATCGCGTGGCGGAGATCGCGCACTTCCTGGGTGTGGACGCGGGCGAGGCGGTCAAGCGGGTGGCCCGCCTGCAGTGCGCGGGCGGCACCAATGTGGCCATTCAACGGGCCGAGTACCGCGGCCTCGAGACCTGCGAAGCGGCGGCCGCAGTGGCCGGCGGCGGCAAGGGATGCGCCTGGGGCTGCCTCGGGCTTGCCGACTGCGAACGGGCCTGCACCTTCGGCGCCATCACGATGAACCCCGAGGGGCTCCCCGTGGTGGACGTGGACAAGTGCACGGCGTGCAACGACTGCGTGGTCGCGTGCCCCAAGCAGCTCTTCGTGCTGCAGAACCTCGACCACAAGCTGCTGGTGCAGTGCAAGAACCTCGTGAACGGCGACGTGGTGCTGGAGCAGTGCTCCGTCGCGTGCACGGCGTGTGGCAAGTGCGTGCTGGACGCCGCGCCGGGGCTCATCAGCGTGGCGAGCGGTGTGGCAGTCATCGACTACAACAAGATCGCCGAGGCCGACGAAAGCGCCGTGGAGCGCTGCCCGACCGGTGCGATCCTCTGGCTGGAGGGCGCGCAGTTCGCGCGCGTCCCAGCCACTAGCAGTGCGGAGGCAGCATGAGTGCGACGAAGACCGGCGACGCCGGCAAGGCAGCCAAGTACCCGGGCGTCCGACAGGCGCTGGACGGGTCGTTTGCGGTGGTGGCGGTGGAGACCGCCGGCTCGGAAGCCGCGGGCGCATACCCGATCACGCCGTCCACCCAGATGGGCGAGGGATGGGCGCAGGCCGTGGCCGAGGGCAAGGAAAACGTCAACGGCCGCCGCCTGATCTTCTTCGAGCCCGAGGGCGAGCATGCGGCCGCGGCGGTGACCGCTGGCATGAGCATGGCGGGCCTGCGCTCGACGAACTTCTCGAGCGGGCAGGGCATCGCCTACATGCACGAGTCGCTCTATGCCGCCGTCGGCAAGCGCCTCACCTACGTGCTCAACGTCGCGGCGCGCGCCATCACCAAGCACGCGCTCAACGTGCACGCGGGGCACGACGACTACCACGCCGTGGACGACACGGGCTTCTTCCAGCTCTTCGCCAAGGACGTGCAGGAGTCGGCCGACCTCAACCTCGTGGCGCACCGCATCGCCGAGCTGTCGCTGAACCCGGGGCTCATCGCGCAGGACGGCTTCCTCACGAGCCACGTCGTCGAGTCCATCCAGCTTCCCGAGCGCGAGCTCGTCAAGGAATACCTGGGCGACCCGGCCGACCTGATTGAGAGCCCGACGCCGGCCCAGCGCATGGTGTTCGGCGACAAACGCCGCCGCATTCCCGAGATGTTCGACCTCGACTACCCGGCCATGCTGGGCGTCGTGCAGAACCAGGACAGCTATGCGCAGGGCGTCGCCGCCCAGCGCCCGTTCTACTTTGACCACATCGCCGCCCTCGCCGACCAGGCGTTCGCCGAATTCACGAAGCTCACCGGCCGCCACTATGCGCGCGTCACGGGCTACCGGCTCGACGACGCCGAATGGGTGATCGCCGGGCAGGGCTCGGTGGTGAGCAATGCCGAAGCGGTGGTGGATTACCTGCGGGAGACGAAGGGCCTCAAGGTTGGCGTGCTCAACCTGACGATGTTCCGCCCGTTCCCGGCCGACTTCATCACGCGCCTGCTCGCCGGCAAGAAGGGCGTCGTGGTGATGGAGCGCACCGACCAGCCGCTCGCCGTGGACCCGCCGATGCTGCGCGAGATCCGCGCCGCGATGGCCAAGGGCGTGGAGAATGGCCGCAACGCCAACGTGCACGCCGGGCTGAATCCGCTGCGCCCGGAGCAGGTGCCGAACTTCTTCTCGGCCTGCTTCGGCCTCGGCAGCCGCGACCTGCAGCCCGGCGACATTGTCGCCGCGGTGAACAACATGCTCCCCGGCGGCACGGGGCGCCGCCAGGTCTACCTGGGCATTGACTTCATCCGCCAAGGGACGAAGCTGCCCAAGCTCCAGATCTGGCAGGAGACGCTGACCGAGCAGTATCCGCTCCTCTCCGAGCTCACGCTCGAGTCGGCGGAGAACCTGAACCTGCTTCCCAAGGGCTCCACCGCGCTGCGCATCCACTCGGTGGGCGGCTGGGGCGCCATCACGATGGGCAAGAACCTGTCCATGACGGCGTTCGAGCTCTTCGACATGCACATCAAGGCGAACCCGAAGTACGGCTCGGAAAAGAAGGGACAGCCGACGACGTTCTACGCGGTGCTTGCGCACGAGCCCATTCGGCTCAACTGCGAGCTCAAGCATGTGGACATCGTGCTGTCGCCCGACCCGAACGTCTTCCGCCACAGCGACCCGCTGGCCGGGCTCGCCGAAGGCGGCGTGTTCGTCATCCAGACGGACCTCACCCCCGAAGCCTTCTGGCAGACGCTGCCGGCAACGGCGCGCCGCACGATCATTGACCGCAAGATCAAGATCTACTGCCTCGACGCCTTCGCCATCGCGATGAGCGAGGCCTCCGAGGCCGACCTGCGCTACCGTATGCAGGGCGCGGCGTTCATGGGCGCCTTCTTCCGCACCTCGCCGATCCTGGCGCGCGAGAAGCAGACCGAGGAAGCGCTGTTCAAGGGGATCGAGAAGCAGCTCCAGAAGAAGTTCGGCGGCAAGGGAGCGCGCGTCGTCGAGGACAACGTACGCGTCATCCGCCGCGGCTACGATGAAGTGAAGGAAGTGACGCCGGTGGGCGGCGACTTCGCCGACGAGAAGGGCGCGGTGCCGCACATGCCGGTGCTGCTCGAGGCCGAGCAGCAGCAGGGCATCGGCCACGAGGGGCGTTTCTGGGAGCAGGTCTGCGCCATCTGCAAGATCGGGCAGGACGGCATCGCCGACCCGTTCGCGGCCATCAGCGCCATTCCGGCCGCCACGGGCGCCGTGCGCGACATGAGCGGCGTGCGCCTCGAGGTGCCGGAGTTCATCGCCGAAAAGTGCACGGGGTGCGCGCAGTGCTGGACGCAGTGCCCCGATTCGGCCATCCCGGGCCTCGTGAACAGCTTCGAGGACGTGCTGTACGCGGCCGTGGACGTCGCCACCAACGGCCTGCGCATGGAGCGCATCCGCCCGATGGTGAAGAACTGGGCCAAGGAAGCGCAGAAGATCCTGCAGAAGGATCCGGCAGTGAAGGTGCCGGACGCGTTTGCCAAGGCGTACGAGACCGTCGCCAACAAGATGGGGTGGGACGCCGAGCGTCGCGCCGCCACCGACGTGGAGTTCCACGCCGTGCAGGCGCGCATCGCCAGCTTCCCGCTCGCGCGCACCAAACCGTTCTTCGACGCGCTGGAAGGGAAGGCCAAGGGGACGGGCGGCCTGCTCTCGATCACCATCAATCCCGAGACGTGCAAGGGATGCAACCTGTGCGTCGAGGTGTGCCCGGACGGCGCGCTCCAGACCATCAAGCAGGACGAGCCCTCGCTGCAGAAGCTGCGCACCAACTGGGAGATGTGGAACAAGCTCCCCGACACGGACGACCGCTTCATCAACGTCAGCGACGTGGACGAGGGGATCGGCGTGCTCTCGTCGCTACTGCTCAAGAAGACGACGTATCGCGCCATGGTCGGCGGCGACGGCGCCTGCATGGGGTGCGGCGAGAAGACCGCCGTGCACCTGATTCTGTCGGCCATCTTCGCGTCCATGACGCCGAAGGTCGCCAGGCAGGTGGCCAAGATTGACGCGCTCATCACGAGCCTCGAGGAGAAGGCGCGCGAAATCGTCGGCTCGACCACCGACCTCGCCGCCGCCCTGAGCGGCAAGGGCGACGCGGTGAAGCTCGACGTGGCGCACCGCCACCAGCTCGAACTCATCGGCAAGGCGATCAGCGAACTGAAGGACCTGCGCTGGCGCTACGTCGAAGGCCCGGGCGGCAAGGGACGCGCGATGGTCGGCATGGCGAACTCCACCGGCTGCTCGTCGGTGTGGGCGTCCACCTATCCGTACAATCCGTATCCGTTCCCGTGGGTCAACCACCTGTTCCAGGACGCCCCCTCCATCGCCATCGGTCTCTTCGAGGCCCAGATGCGCAAGATGGGCGACGGCTTCATTGCCGTGCGGCGCGCCGAGAAGCTCGTGGACGGCACCTACGACCACGTGGCCGACGAGGCGGCGTTCAAGGCGTTCACGTGGGAGAAGTTCACCGACGACGAGTTCTTCCTGTGCCCACCGATCATCGCGATGGGCGGCGACGGGGCGATGCTCGACATTGGCTTCCAGAACCTCTCGCGCCTGCTCGCCTCGGGCAAGCCGGTGCGCGTCGTGATTCTCGACACGCAGGTCTACTCGAACACCGGCGGCCAGGCCTGCACCTCGGGGTACACGGGGCAGGTGGCCGACATGTCGGGCTTCGGCAAGGCGCAGCACGGCAAGACCGAGACCCGCAAGGAAGTGGGGCTCATCGGCATTGCGCACCGCAGCACGTTCGTGCACCAGTCCTCGCAGGCGGCGGCGTCGCACCTGATTGCCGGCGTGCTGAAGGGGCTGCACAAGCGGCGTCCTGCGCTGTTCAACATCTACACGCCCTGCCCAGTGGAGCACGGCCTCGCCGACGACTGGTCGCAGGAAGCGGCCCGCTTCGCGCTCGAGAGCCGCGCCTTCCCGTTCCTCACGTACGATCCGGATGCCGGCAACTCGTTCGCCGACTGCCTGTCGCTCGAGGGCAATCCGTCGCCCGAGTCCGACTGGCCGACCTACGAGCTCATTTACCTCGATGACGAGGAAAAGGAGCAGCGGCTGGAAGTCCCGCTCACCGTGGCCGACTGGGCCGCGACCGAGGCGCGCTTCAAGCAGCACTTCTCGGAGCTGCCGAAGGACCTGTACGAGTATGCGATTCCCTTCGACCAGTACATCAAGCTTCCGGTCGAGGAGCGCACCACGAAGACGGCCTTCATCTACGCGGTCAACAAGAAGCGTCACCTGCGCCGCCTGAAGGTGTCGCCGGAGATGGCGCTGCTCGCGCTGGAGCGCCTGCAGCACTGGTCGCAGCTGCGCCAGCTCGCCGGCATCGAAGTCTCCGACACGGCCCGCAACACGGTGTCGGGCGAGATCGAGGCCGAGTTCGAGGTCAAGATGACCGCGCTCCGCGCCGAGTACGAGGCGAAGATCGCGCAGATCAGGAAGGAGTATCCGCAGCAGATCGCCCGCCGCCTGGCCGAAGGGCTCATGCGGCATGGCGGCAGCAGCGCAATCAATGAACTGCTCGCCACGCTGCCGGCGGTCGAACCGACGTCGGGCAACGGGGCAACGGCGCCCGCGGCGGTTGCGGTGGCTCCATCGGCCCCGGTGGCCGCTCCGGCCGCCGTCCCGGCGGCAGCCGCAGTCGCCGAGGCTCCGGCCGCCGCAACGGCGACCGCCACCGCGACGGCAACCGAAGAGGACGAGTCGCTGGCCCTCGAGGCCTACATTGACTCGGCGCGGTGCACGAGCTGCAACGAGTGCACCAACCTGAACAAGAAGATGTTCGTCTACAACGCCGCCAAGCAGGCGGAGATCAAGGACGCGACGGCCGGCACGTTCCAGCAGCTCGTGCTCGCCGCGGAGCGCTGCCCGGTTTCGATCATCCACCCCGGGACGCCGGTCAATCCGAAGGAGAAAGACCTGGAGAAGTGGGTGAAGCGCGCCGCGAGGTTCAACTGATGGCATTCTTCGGGTTCAAGCACGGCGTCCATCCGCCGGAGGAGAAGGAGCTCACGAGTGGGCTCCCCATCCGCCGCATGCCGTATCCCGATGAGATCGTCCTTCCGCTGCGCCAGCACGCCGGCAAGCCGGCCACGCTGTGCGTGAAGGTGGGCGACTACGTCGAGCGCGGCGACCCGGTGGGGCACGCCGATGGCTATATGTCGGTGCCCATCCACGCATCGGCGGCGGGCACGGTGGCCGCCATCGAGCTGTGGCCGCATCCGGACGGCAGCTACGCGCAGGCCGTCCGCATCAAGGTAGACAAGTACGCGCTGCAGACGGCGCGCCCGCGCATGGTGCCGCGCTGGGAGGGGCTCACGGTCGAGCAGGTGGTGAAGGCGGTGCAGGAGGCCGGTGTGGTGGGCCTCGGCGGCGCGGCCTTCCCGACGCACGTGAAGCTTGCCCCGCCCAAGGACTACTCGGTGCACACGCTCATCATCAACGGCGCCGAGTGCGAGCCGTACCTCACCTCGGACCACCGGACCATGGTGGAGTATCCCGAGCGGGTGCATTTCGGCTGCCGCGTGATGATGCACACGCTCGGCGTCAAGAAAGCGGTCATTGGCGTGGAGAAGAACAAGCCCGACGCCATCGCCGCGCTCGAGCGCACCAAGCCCAAGGATCTCGACATCACCATTCTGCCGATGACCGTGAAGTATCCGCAGGGCGCCGAGAAGATGCTCATCCATGCCGTCACCGGCGTGGAAGTGCCGTCGGGCAAGCTCCCGGTGACGGTCGGCGTGGTGGTGCAGAACGTCGGCTCGCTGGCGGCCATCGCCGAGGTCTTCGACACCGGCCTGCCGCTCCTCGAGCGCATCGTGACGGTGACGGGACATGGGCTCACACGCCCCGCCAACCTCATCGTCCCGGTCGGCACCAAGATGAAGGACCTGCTCGCCTACTGCGACGGCGTCACGCCGGACGCCGCCGAGGTGATCATCGGCGGGCCGATGATGGGGCAGTCGCTGGCGAACCTCGAGGCCCCCGTCATCAAGGGGACGACGGGGGTGGTGGTGCTCACCACCGACGAGGTGCGCAGCGTGCAGGTGTATCCGTGCATTCATTGCGGGCGCTGCCTCGAGGCGTGCCCGGTTTTCCTGAATCCGTCGTGGCTCGGCGATCTCGCGCGCGTGAAGCGCTATGACGAGATGTCCGAGAACCACCTTGCGGACTGCATGCTGTGCGGGTCGTGCTCGTATGTGTGCCCGTCCAACATTCCGCTGTCCCAACTCTTCCAGGCCAGCAAGGCGGCGCTGCGCCGCAATGCAACGGCGGGGGCCGCATGACCGCGCCCAACCTGATTGTCGCCGCGTCGCCGCATCTCAAGGACCGGGACACGACGCCGCGCATCATGTGGACGGTGGCGGCGAGCCTCGTGCCGGTCATCCTCACGTCGGCCTTCTTCTTCGGCATCAGCGCGATCCTCGTCGTGCTCGCGTCCACGCTGGGCGCGTTGCTCACCGAGCGCTGGCTCGGCCGGCCGCGCTCGCTGCGCGACGGATCGGCCATGATCACCGGCCTGCTGCTCGGCCTGTCGCTGCCGCCCGGCATCCCGCTGTGGATGGCGGCGCTCGGCGGCTTCTTCGGCATCGCCTTCGGCAAGGCCATCTGGGGCGGGCTCGGACAGAACGGCTTCAACCCCGCGCTCATCGGCCGCGCCTTCCTGCAGACGGCCTTTCCGGTGGCCATCACCACGTGGCCCAAGCCGGGCGGCAACTTCTTTGCGCTGAAGGGCGACCTGTTCGCCTTCCCGTTCATGCACCCGGCGGCCGACGTCGTCACGTCGGCGACGCCGCTGGGCCTGTTCAAGTTCGAGCAGAAGCTGACGTCCATCGTGGACCTCGTGCTCGGCACCACCGGCGGGTCGGTGGGCGAGACATCCGCGGTGGTCATCATCCTTTGCGGCGCGTACCTTGCCTGGAAGGGCTATCTCAACTGGCGGTCGCCCGTCTCGATCATCCTGTCGGTGCTCGTCCTCGGCCAGTTCCTGCACTTCATCAACCCGGCGCGCTCGGCGAGCGGACTGTTCCACATCTTCTCGGGCGGCCTGATGCTCGGCGCCGTCTACATGGCCACCGACATGGTGACCGTCCCGACGACGAACAAGGGACGCTGGCTCTTCGGCGCCTTCGTGGGGGCCATCGTGGTCATCATCCGCGTCTATGGCGGGCTCCCCGAAGGCGTGATGTACGCCATTCTCATCATGAATGCCTTCACGCCGCTCATCAACCGCGTCACGCAACCCAGGGTGTTCGGCACGGTGAAGCTGAAGGAGGCCAAGTCATGAGCGGCCACGAACATTCGCACGGCGCACCGGCCGCGGCGACGCCGGACTCCGGCAGCTCGACGGCGCGCCTGCTCTTCACGCTCGCCTTCTTCGGCGCGCTGGGCGGCGGCGTGCTCGCCTACACCTATCAGCAGACGCTGACG
>JAJZRK010000045.1 GCA_021802745.1 bacterium | reverse complement strand
CGGGTCCTCGCCTTCGCTCGGATAGCTGCGCCCGTAGTAGAGCGGCCAGTATGGGTACTCGGTCTCGGTGGCCTGTGTGAGCCACTGGTGCCCGTCGGCGCTGTTGCCGCCGCTGGCGAAGAAGTGGTCGAGCGTGACGAATTGTTCGGAGAGCGCGTGGGCGTTGGGCGTCACGTCGCGACCGTACATTGCCAGCGACGGATCGCCGGCGCCGCGGCCGAGCGCGCCGAGCACCTGGTCGTAGGTGCGGTTCTCGCGGATAATGAAGACGACGTGCTGGATGGGGCTTGGCTCGCCGGGGCGTTCGGGCACGGCACGCGCCGCCACGTTACGGCGCGGCGCAAAGTCGCGGGCCGTGTCCCTGGTCAACGTGAGTCGGTTATTCTGGGCCACGCTCGTCGTGTAGGCGACGAGCTGCGCGGCGGTGGGCACCGCAATCACGTTCACCGAGCCGCGGTTGGCGTGCACGTAGCCGCCCCGCACACCGGGGTGCCCCGAGATTTCGCCCACGCCGGAGCCGACGCCGAGCAGGGTGCCCACCGCGAGCGTGGTGCCGTCGGCGCTGACGTCAAGCGAGTTGGGATACCAGCCGGTGGGAATGAGGCCGAGCAGCCGCGCCGACTCGGCCGTGCCGCCGCTCACATCGAACAGCGCGACGGCATTGATGCCGCCGAGCGCGACGAACAGCGTGCGCGCATCGGGGGAGAGGGCGACGGCGGTCGGGGCGAGCCCGATGAGGCGCTCGTGGAACGGCGTCACCGCGATGGTGCCGCTGCGGCGTGCCGCGCGCGTGTCCACGACCGTGATGTCGTCGGAGTTGCCATTGGCGACATACAGGAGGCCGCGCGGCTGGTCCCACGCGAGGCCGGTGGGGTGCAGGCCGGTGGCGACGTTGGCCGTCAATTGTCGGGACACGAGGTCCACGCGCACCACGCTCCCACGCTCGGCGATGCCGCGCGCGTCCACGCGCACGGCTTCGGCGCGCGGATCGCAGCACTGGCGGGCCGCGCGGTCGCGGCTCGTGGGCTTGGGACCGCCAAAGACGCTCACCCATGCGGTGGCGCCATCGGTGCTGGTCACGCTGGCCACCGGGAGGACGCCGAGCGCGACGCCGCCGAGCGGCGTGCCGTCATCGGCGTCGAAGAGGGCGAGGTGGTCGTTGGCCGGGAGCGGCACGACGAGCGGGCGATGGCCCGTCGCGTTGCGTTGGACCGCCACCGACGGCGCACCGGCGAGGTAGTCGCCGATCGAGTCCGACCGGAAGGCGAGTGCGGCGCGCGACGGCGACCCGGGCGTCGCGGGCGGCGTACCGCCGAGCGCGAAGGCGAGGACTTGTGCGATGACCCGCTCGCCCGGCTTCTCCTTGGCGCCAGGAAGGCGATTGGGCGCCGGCAGGCGGCCGATGCTCGTCACGTAGGCGCGGTTGGTGACCGGGTCGAAGGCCACGCCCTGCACCCCGGCGCGTCCGTCGTACGGGGCGTGCGCGATGACGCGGTTGTCGGTCCAGTTCAGTCGGTAGGCGCCGCCCGGCGCGGCGACCCAGAGTTCGTTGGCGGTGGCGCCAAAGCGGACGCCGCCGACACGCCCGGTGAAGACCGACTGCACGCCCGCGGGGGTCACGCGCTGGTCGGTGGCGATGACGCCGCTGTCGGGCACGGCGCGACGCGGCAGCGGCGGCGTGGCCGCGCGAGCTTGCAGGGCGAGGGCGAGCGGAATAAGCATATGCGAGAATTGAGGGCGCACGCCGCGGTTCGGGAAGTGCTGGGGCGGCGGGCGCGTTCCACTGCAAGGCCGTGGCCGGCGCTCTGGTGCGACGGCGACACCGCGTTCAGTTTTCGGAATCCACCATTGAACTCGAGGTCAGGGAATGAGTCAGGATGTCGGTCGGGTGGGAACGACTCGCGGCCGGGTGATGGCGCGATGGGGCATCGCCGCGGCCATCGCGATCGCGGCGGCATGCGGCGGCTCGGGCGAGCAGGCGGCCACGCCGGTTGCCGCGGCGCCGGACACGCTGCTCCCCGCTCCCGCGGAATCGCTGCTCACGCAAGATTCGGCGTCGCGCTCCATTCGGCGCGGCATGGCGCTGCTCGTCGCCACCAAGGACTCGCTGCCCGCGCACGTGGGCAACGAGCTGCACTGCACGTCGTGCCACCTGAACAAGGGGCGGAAGCCGTTCGGCAATCCGTTGGTGGGCGTGACCAACCGCTATCCGGCGCAGTGGGCGCGCACCGGCACGACGGTCACCGTGGAGGATCGCATCAACGACTGCTTCCGCCGGAGCCTGCATGGCACACCGCTCCCCGCCGGCAGCGCGGAGATGCGCGACATCATGGCGTACCTGACGTGGCTGTCGAAGGACCTGCCGGCCGGGCACCACGCGGGGCTGGGCGTGGACTCGATTCCGCTCATCGCCCCCGACACCGTGCGCGGCAAGACGCAGTTCGCGATGTACTGCTCGCGCTGCCATGGCCCCGAGGGGCAGGGCGGCAAGAGCCTGGGGGTGCAGCACCCGGGGCCGCCGCTCTGGGGGCCGCACTCGTGGACCATCGGGTCCGGCATGGGGCGCCAGCGCATCGTGGCCGCGTTCGTGCACCATCACATGCCGTTCGACGCGCCGGGATTCGTGGCCGATTCGATCGCGAATGACGTTGCAGGGTTCATCATTTCGCGTCCGCGGCCCGACTTCCCAGGGAAGGAACTCGACTGGCCGAATGGCGATGCGCCCGACGATGTGCCGTACGCCACCAAGGCGAAGGCCAAAGTGGCAGCGAGCGGAAAGCCGTAAGCGTCCGGCCTTGGCAAATGCGCGCCCGGTGATCCCACACCGGGCGCGCGTCGCATGCGCGGGGGCAGTCGGCCCTGACATTTCGAATGGCGTGTGGCAGTCGGGGCCGGTCTTCCTGTCGGCGCGCGACGCGGTGGCCTATCTTGAAGGGATCATGCAACGTCTCTCCTCTCCGTTCGACCGATGACCGCCAAGCAGCCGAGTGGCCCGCGACGCCGGCGGTCGCGGCGTGGCAAGGGCGGCAGCGCCTACGCGGCGGCGCCCAAGGTGACGCTGACGTCGCACCCGACGGGGCGCGCGGCCTACACCGACACGCGCGAATGGCTGCTCGAGCAGCATGGCCCGGTCTGCGCCTACTGCGAGCGGGCGGTGCCGGTGCGGACCATCACGCTCGATCACGTGACACCGCGTCGCGGCCAGACGGCGTACGACCGCCGCGACAACCTCGTGCTCTGCTGCCGCGCGTGCAACGCGGCCAAGAAGGACCAGGCGATTCTCGCCTTCCTGCTCGGCAACCGGAAGCGCGTGGTGGCGCTCTACAAGTATGGGCAGCACCTGAGCCACCAGCTGGTCGAGATGGTGAAGGACCTCCTGCCGCCGGGGGAGCGGCCGCCGCTGCCGTCGGCGCACCGGCGCAAGGGCGCGCCGCGCCGCAAGAGCGCCGCGGAGATCTTTGGCGAGCTCGGGTACGGGGCGTCGCCGTATCGCGACGACTGATCGACCCGCCTTCGGCTGTACACTCCGCACACCCGACTGCCCGGGCCTCTCATGCCAGCACCCGTGGACTTCGACTGGATCGTCGTCGGCTCCGGCTTCGGTGGAAGCGTCTCGGCGCTGCGGCTGAGCGAGAAGGGGTATCGCGTGGCCGTGCTCGAGGCCGGACGGCGCTACGAGGACCACGAATACGCCGAGACGTCCTGGCAGCTGCGGCGGTGGCTCTGGGCGCCGTCGCTGGGCCTGCGCGGCATTTTCCGCTTGACGCCGTTCAAGGACATCTTCGTTGCCAGCGGCACCGCGGTGGGCGGCGGCAGCGCGGTGTACGCCAACACGCTCTACCGCGCGAAGCCGGCGTTCTTCGAGAATCCCCAGTGGAAGGACCTCGCCGACTGGGCGCGTGAGCTGGCGCCGCACTACGAGACGGCGGAGCGCATGCTCGGCGTGCAGACGGTGCCCTTCGCTTCAGACGGCCAGGATCTCCTGCGGGCGGCGGCCGCCCACTTCGGCGTCGAGCAGACGTTCACGCGCACGCCGGTTGGTGTCTTCTTCGGCAAGGCCGGCGAGGAGGTGCCTGATCCGTACTTTGGGGGCGAGGGGCCGCCGCGCACCGGATGCACGCGGTGCGGCAGTTGCATGGTGGGATGCCGGGAGGGGGCCAAGAACACCCTGCTGAAAAACTACCTGTGGTTCGCCGAGAAACGGGGAGCCACGGTGTTTGCGGAACACGGGGTCGTTGACGTGCGGCCGGCTGGCGCGGCCGATGGCCGCGATGGATACGTCGTGACGACGGAACGCCCCGGGGCGTGGTTCCGCACGCGTCGCCGCACGTTCACCGCGCGCGGCGTGGTCTTCTCGGCGGGCGCGCTGGGCACTGGCGAGCTGCTGGCGTCGCTCAAGCACGGCGGATCACTGCCAAGGCTGAGCGACCGGCTCGGGAAGCTGGTGCGCACCAACAGCGAATCCATTCTGGCCATCACGCTGCCCGACGACTCGAAGAAGCCATGGGCCGACGTCGCGATCAGCGCGAGCATCCACCCCGATCCCGACACGCACATCGAGTTGTGCACGTACGGCAAGCACGGCGACGCCATTGCGCTGCTGCAGGCGCCCATGACGGGCAACGGCACGCGCTTCACGCGGCCGCTGATGCTCCTGTGGCAGTTCGTGCGGCATCCGCTGCGAGCGCTGGGCACGGTCTGGCCGGTGGGCTGGAGCAAGCGGTCGCTGATCATCCTGGTGATGCAGTCGAGCGACAACGCGATGGCCTTTCGCGCGCGGATGCGATGGTTCCGGCGCGGGGTGCGCATCGGCACCGAGCAGGACGCCGCCAGGCCAAACCCGACGTTCATTCCGCTGGCCAACGAGACGGCGGAATTCCTGGCGCGATTCACGGGGGGCGTGGCGCAGAGCAGCGTGCTCGAGGCGGCCGCGAACATCCCGACGACGGCGCACCTGCTCGGCGGGGCGGTGATCGGCGCCGACGCGTCGCACGGGGTGATCGACCGTGACCATCGCGTCTTCGGCTACGCCAACATGCTCGTCGTGGACGGCTCGGCGATGCCGGCCAACCCCGGGGTGAATCCGTCGCTGACGATCACCGCGCTTGCGGAGCGCGCGATGGCGCGGGTGCCGCCGCGCGGGGCCTAGGCCGGGCTGCTTTCGACGAAGACCGGGGCCATGAGCCCGGCGAGCGACCGGCCGTGCGGGTCCTGCCGGGCGCGAATCTCGTTGACGATATCCAATGCGGTGCGGGTGCACGGCGGGAGTTCGCGGTCCGAGGCGCCGAGTGGCGTGACACGATCGCCCCACTTCACGACGAGCGAACAGAAGGTCAGTCCACCGCCGAACGCCGGCATCAGCAGCGTGGCGCCGGGCGTCACGCGCCCCTCCTCGAGCGCCTCGACCAAGGCTACCGGCACTGTCGCGGCGCTCATGTTGCCGTATTTCTGGACCGTGAGCATCACCTTATCCATGGGAACGCCGGCGTACCTTGCGACGCCCTCGATGATGCGCAGGTTCGCCTGGTGGGGGACGACGAGGTCAATCTGGTTCGACGTGATTGCGCACGAGCGCATGACCTTGTCCGACGCCTCGCTCATCCCGTTGATTGCGCGCTTGAAGATCTGAGGCCCATCGAAATCCCAGAGTGTGTCGCCGAGCGTGACGCCGTGATTGGCGTATCCGCAGCCGAACCCGCGCACCCGCAGCACGGCGCGCGCCTCGGCGTCGCAGCCGAGCACGCTGCCGAGCACACCTTCCTGCCGTTCCGAGGCCTGCAGCACGACGGCGGCGGCTCCATCCCCAAACAGCACCGCGACGTTTCGGTTGCTCCAGTCCATGAACTGGCTGATGAGCTCCACGCCGATGACCACGGCGTTGCGCACCATGCCGGTACGGATCATGGCCGTGGCCGAGGACAGGCCGTACAGGAAGCTGGTGCAGGCGGTGTTCACGTCCATCGCCGCGGCGTGCGTCGCTCCGAGGCCGAGCTGAACGCCGGAGGCGCTGTTGGGCACCTGCTCGTCATAGGTGCAGCTGCCATAGACGATGAGGTCAACGTCGGCGGGCGACAGACCCGCGCAGGCGATGGCGCGCGCCGCGGCCACGGTGGCCAGTTCCATGGCGGTCACATGCGAGACGCGCCGCTCCTTCATCCCCGTGCGCGTCGTGATCCACTCGTCATTCGTGTCGAGGAACGTGGAGAGATCATCGTTGGTCAGCACGGCGGGCGGCATGCACTTGCCCCAGCCGGTAATGGCCGCGTAGGTCGGAGTCATCAGCGCTCGTCACGAAAAATGTGGACGGCCGGGAGCCCGGCCGCTCTGGCTGCCGGGAGAAGATGGCACCGGACGCCGAATTCCCAAAGCCCCCTCTGGCGAGCGCGCCGCCGGACGACGCGCGCCGACTACTGGTACTGGATGTAGAGCGGGCGCGGATTGAGGCGCAGAATCTCCGCGATCGTCGTGCGCGGATTGTCGTTGCGGCTCTTGTAGAACTGCTTCCAGCCCACGAACTGCACGGGCTCCGCCTTGATCCACGAGCGGAAGGTGGCGCGCTTCAGGCGCGGCGGACCGAAGCCGTCCATGTGCATCACGATCTGGACCCGCGGGTCGAGCTTGATGCTGCCGGTATTCGTCACGCCGTTGCGCGTGAAGCGGTGCACGACGAGCACCTTGGGGGGAAGCTGGTATCGCGTGACGAGCTCCTGCAGGAATCGCGAGGCGTAGTTCACGTCGGCCGCGTCGTAGGTGCCGATCTTCTTTCCGGGGACGCCGCCGCGCTTCATCGAGAACTCGGGGTCAATGCCGAGATGGAAATTCGGCCGCGCGAGGAACTTCTCGAGGCGCGGCAGCTCCTGTGCCAGCGTGCTGCGGCCCACCTGGAGGTCGAGGAAGACCAGCGCATTGCGCCGCGCCGCCCACGACGCCACGCGCTCGATGAGTTCGTCGGGCATGCGCGCCCGGTACATGCCGTCGGGGCCCGGCCCCGCCTGCGCGACGACGGCAATGAGGTGCAGGGCAGGCTGCACCGGCGTGGTCGGGTCGGCGAGCGTCCACGCCTTCACCTCCGCGTCGAGCTTCGCGAGCATCTCGTCCGGCGCGTACTCGCCGAGCACGCCCATCCGCTTGGAGAGCGGATTGCCGTAGTAGGCGACGATGCGCTTGTAGGGCAGAATAGACCCCGGGAGCGGATCGGGCCCCTTCACTGGCCAGCGCAGGTTGTAGATCGAATCGAGCCTCGCCTCACTGTCCACGAGCGCCGCGCGGGCCTTGGTCTGCTTGTGAGCGTTCTTCTTGCGCGCGGTGGCCTTGCCCTTCGCGGCAGCATTCGCCTTCGCGGGAGTCTGGCTCTTCACGGCCGGGGCCGTGACGGCCGCGGGCGTGGTGTCACGAGTCGCCGGGCTCTGCGCGCCGGCTGGCAGGGTCAGGCCGGAGAGCGCGACGGCGAGGGCGAGCGGGCGAATCAGGAGCATGGCGAGGCGTGGGGAGCGGCGTTGGCCACCGGTGTGGCCGACAAAATGAGCAACGGCGGCGCGAGCTGCCGCGGCCGTCGAAGGGCGGACATCGAGATTCACCGTATGGACGACCGGCGTCGCCACCGCGCCACGCCTAGTCAATGATCTCGATGCGGTGATCGGCGCGGAGCGGATACTGACCGGCCACCTCGATCTCGAGTTGCACGATGTACGCGCCCTTCTTGAGCGTCGAGAGGTCAAGCTTCACCGCCCGCGGCGAGACCGTCCGGCCGCGCGCGGTCATGTCATTCACGGTGACGCTCACCGGCGTGGCCTGGCGCACGAGCCGCAGCTGCTGGTTCTTGCGCCGCAGGAATCCCCCTTCTTCCACCTCGCGCACCACGGTCACCGTCAGCTTGATCGCCTCGCCTTCCGGATCGGTGCCGTACGTCTCCCAGTAGACCCCGAGCGGCGCCGAGGCGCGCACGCGCTCGGTGGGCAGGGCGAGCGCGAGCGCCTCTTCCACGGAGTTTGGCGGCGTTGCCGACGGCCGGTAGAACAGCAGGTCCGACACCGTCACGCGCGTGTCCACCGCGTACGGCGGATGCACGCCGTATCGCGCACGCGCGACGATGCTGGAGTCGGGGGCCCAGACCTCACCGCTGAAGAGCAGGGAGCCCCACGCCCCGCGCACCGACATCGTATCGGTGACGGCCGCCTGTGCGCGCGACGTCATGTGCGGCATCGGCTGGTCGCCGCGCGCCACGACCATCGCCGCCCGGCGCCGGGTGGCGCCGGCGAGTGCCGGCACGCCGGAGACATCATACGCCATGACGAGCAGCGCGGAGTCGCCGCGCCGGAACAGCGCCTGCTGATGCTCGAGCGCGACCAGCCGCCTGGCATACGGCGGCGCGTAGCGCCCAATCACGGGGGGCAGGTGCAGGCGCCACTGCGCCGAGTCCGAGAGGGCGGGGTTGGCCAGCACGCTCCCTGAGGGAATGTACCGGTAGGCCGGGGTGGCCTCGTCGGTCACGATGCTGAAGCCGCCGGCTCGCGGATCGCCCGGCCCCTTCGCCCAGTAGCGTGGCCAGCCGAATCGCAGCAGCAGCTCGCGTTCGTCGTCGTCGAAGCCGAACTGGTACGCGCCGGGCGCGTCCTGGTTGAGGCGCACCATCAACTGGCGCGCGTTCCACTCCGTGCGCGAGTCGTTGCCGCGCAGGCCGTAGAGCGTGCGTGCAAACCACCAGACGCGATCTTCGAACGCCTCGCGCTCCGCCCCGCACGGCAGCCGCCGATAGTTCTGCCGCGTGTCGTCGTCAATGAGCAGCGAGATGTCGCGCCACTGACAGCGCTCGCGCTCCCCCATGGCCGCCTGCACGGCGCGGAAGCCGCTGTCGGCCGCGGCATAATCGCCTTTCATGTGCAGGCTGAACGCGGCCAGCGCGCCGCACCACCACCCGTCGGCCTGGCACTGCCGCGCCGCCGCCAGCGCGTCGTCATACCGCCCCGACTCGGCGAGGTAGCGCACGCGCTGGCCGGCAATCCAGCGATTCCCCGGCACGACCTTGGCGAGCGAATCGAGCACGCGGGTGAGCGAGTCGCGACCGATGGCGACGACGGGAAGCTCGATGGCCTTGGGGGCCTTCTCGTCGTACCAGTAGCACCAGCGCCCCACCTGTTCGTCGCAGTTGCCGGGGCGGGAACTGTGCGCGTTCGGCAGGTTGTTGCGCCGCAGGAGTTCAAAGCGCCGCTGGGCGGCGCGGGCCGCGCCCTCTGGCGTGGAGGTGTCTATGGCGATGGGCGGGAGCGGGACGGGTTCCACGCGCACGCCGCGCGGCGGCTCCGGGCGCATGCCGCCGCCCGGGTACATGGGCCGCTGCGCCACAGCCGCCGCTGGGGCGAGGAGCAGCACGGCCACGGCAAGGCGGGCGCGGATGGGCAGTAGAGGGCGCATGACGGGAGGGATGCGGGAGGCAGCGGGGGACAGCATCACGGTTGGGTCGCGATAGGCACCAGCTTAATATGCCGCGCGGACCGCCCAGTTCCCCAGGCTGGCGCCAAGAGGCTAGCGCCAAGAGCGCGCGCGGCTCAGGGGGTTGCGGCCGCGACCGCGCCCACCAGCGCCTCGAACCGCGGAAGCCCGCGAAGCAGCGCCGTGTCGGGGTCGCGGTCAATCCACTCGACATTGCCAAAGCCAAGGCGCACGCATGCGTCGAGGCAGTCGAGGTCCTCGTCCGTTCGCCCCTCGAGCGCATACAGGCAGGCGACGCTGTACCGCACCCCGGCGTCCTCGGGGTCAATCTCGAGTGCGCGGCGCGTCCATTCGAGCCCTTCCTCCGAGCGGCCGAGCCGGCAGAGCGCGACGGCGCCGACGCCCGCCACGGTGCCCGCGCGCGCCGCCTCGCGATCGAGGAGCGTGCGGGGACGCGCGCCGACGACCATCTCGTAGACCACGCACCCGAGCGAGTAGAGATCGGCGCGCTGGTCCACCTCGAGGATGCCGCTGGCCTGCTCGGGGCTCATGTACCCCGGCGTGCCGAGCACACGAGGCCAGGGCCCGTGTCGTTTCCGACGCCGGCATGCAGGGCGCGCGCGCAGCGTGACGCCCGCGACGAACGGCATTACGGAGTAGAGCATGCCGTCCTGGTCGCCCGAGTCGAACATCGGGACGATGTGCGGATGGCTCAGCACCGCGGCGATGCGGATCTCGCGGAGAAAGCGCTCGGGGCCGAGCGCACTGGCCACTTCGGCGCGGAGGATCTTCAGCGCGACGCGGCGGTCGGCGTGCTTGCGGTCGCGGGCGAGGAAGACCGAGGCCATCCCGCCTTCACCCACGGCGCCCTCGAGCGAATACCGGCCTGAGAACACTTTCGCAGGTGCTCCGGGATGCCCCCGTCGAGTGGCTCGGCCCGCTGCATATCGTCTCTCTCAGAGTCTACGCCCGCCGCCGGGCGGCGGCGGATAGGGTGCGAGCGTGGTACATTCTTCCACCCCCGCACCCCGCACCCGGCACCCCGCCCGTGTCTCTCATCATCTTTGAACCGCTTCATCCCGACGTCGCGCCGCCGGCGCGGGCCACGGCGCACAGCGCCGGCTATGACCTCGCCGCGTACCTTGCGGGACGCTCGGTGCGCGTGTTTCTCGACGGCGTCATGTTCGAACGGCCGGTCGAAGTGCGCGACGGCGTCTCCGTGCTCGTGCTCCACGCTGGCGAGCGGGCGCTCGTGCCGCTCGGCTTTCGCGCGCGCCTTCCCGTCGGCATCGAGGCGCAAATCCGGCCGCGGTCGGGGACGAGCCTCAAGACCGACATCGTCATTGCCAACGCGCCGGGCACCATTGACGCGGACTATCCGGAGGAGTGGTGCACTCCCGTCCGGAACGGCGGCACGCGCGACCTCGTGATCACCCACGGCGAACGCATCGCGCAGATGATCCTGGCGCGGCACGAGGTGCTCGATTTTGTGGTAGGCGAGGTGAGGCCGACCACGGAGCGCGCGGGGGGGTTCGGGTCTACGGGACGCTGATTGAGGATTGGGAATCCGGAATGCGATCATGGATCGCGAATGCGGATGGCGACTTGCGATCTTTCGAGGATCTCGACGTCGCATGGTGATTCGCGATGAGTACGCTTCGGGGAACCCCTGGGCTTCCCCGATTCTCCTCCCGATCGTGAGTCGCAATCCGCAGTCGAAATCCGGCAATCCAATTCCGAATTCCATATCCTCAATCAGCAGTAGCCTTCAGCATCCTCGCCACCTCATCCTGCCCCTTCAGCAGCCGCTCCACCTCCGCCGAGACATCGGCGGCGAGCCCGATGTGCGTCGTGAGCCCGGCGACGGAGAGCGAGCCGGCGTGCAGGCGCAGGAGGTTGAGCCGGATCGTCTCGAGTGCGGCGACGGTCTCCCCGAGCTTCGCCTGCATCGCGTCGCGGTCGCGGCGCACGGCGTCGTAGGCAGCGCCGGTCGCGTCTTCGCCGGCGTCGTTGAGCACCTCCTGCAGGCCGTCCAGATGGCGGCGCAACTGCTGCGCGTCGTCCTGCAGGCGGTGCAGGACGCCGGGGAGGTCGCCGAGCTGCTCGCGCGTGGCGCGGGGAAGGCTCTGGAACAGGTTTTCGGCCGCCATGCCGAGCGACAGTTCGGTGGCGCGGTGCGTGATGGCGGACTCCGCCACCGGGCCGCGGATGAGGCGCCGGCCAATGGCCCACGCGGCGCGGCCGATGGGGCTCTTCCAGACGCGTGCCCAGAAGCCCGTGTCCACGTCGCGGTGGCGCTGGACAAGCGCGAGGTACCCGCCCGTCGAGAGGATCATCGTGGACCACGAGAACAACCACAGTTCCGGTATCCACGCCGACGGTCCCGACCGGAAGTTGGCCAGGAAGATCCACCGCAACACTGCGACGACCGAGACGACCGAGGCGATGCCGCTCACTTGCGCCGCCAGCTTCAACACTCGCTCGAGCCGCGTGGGTCCATGGGTGCCCGACACCGCGAGTTCCTCACGCGCCGCGTCAATTTCCGCCTGAAAGGCCGGAGCGAGGTCCATGTGAACGAAACCCATCTTGGCCAGCCGTCGGGCCGCAGACACCAGCGCCGCGAACGGGAGTATCGTGGCCGCGCCGGCGAAGGTCCCGAATCCTGCCCACCCGCCGAAGAACGCCGACACGCTCACGGATCCGATGAGCACTCCGAAGGCGGTAAGCAGGGTTCCGCCGCCATCCAGTCGCGCATTGCGCTTCGCGAACGCGCGCAGCGCCACGGGAATCTCCCTGCGCTGCTCGAGTGCCACGCCCAACTGCTCGGCGAGCGCGGTCGCACTCGCGGGGCGGTGCGCGGGATCCTTGGCGAGGCAGCGGTCCACGAGCGACGCGATCTTGCGCGGCACCGGCAGCCCGAGTGAGCCAAGCAGCGGCGCGGGCTCCGTGACCTGCTTCGCGAGCACCTCGGTCGGCGAGCTCCCCTCGAACGGCAGTCGCCCGGAGAAGGCAAAGAAGGCCGTCGCGCCGAGCGAGTACAGATCGCTGCGCGCGTCGAGCTCGTGCCCGAGGGCCTGCTCCGGGCTCATGAACTCCGGGGTGCCGCTGATGCCGTCGCTGGTGTCGTCGCCCATCGCCGCGGCGATGCCGAAATCGGCCATCAGGACGCGCTGCGTCGCCGACTCGATGAGGATGTTGTCGGGCTTCACGTCGCGGTGCACGACCCCCTGCGCGTGCGCGCTGGCGAGCGCCCACGCGGCCTCGCGCAGCACCCGCGCGCCCTCGGTGGCGGGGAGCGGGCCGCGTGATCGCACGCGCTGCGCCAGCGACTCGCCGTCCACGTAGGTCATCACGTAGTACACGAACTCGCCGGCCTCATCCACGGCGTGGATCGGAATGATGTTCGGATGCGACAGCTTGGCGGCGAGCCGCGCCTCGCGCAGGAAGCGTCCGCGCAGCGTGAGGTCGAGTGCGCGCTCCGGCGGCAGCAGCTTGATGGCGACCGGCCGGTCGAGGTGCACCTCGCGTGCGAGGTAGACGATGCCCATTCCGCCGCGCCCGATCTCGCGATCAATCGAGTAGCGCCCGGCGAGCGCCGTCTGGAAGGCGACGAAGAGGTCGTCGAACGGGGCGGTCACGGTGGGCGTGGAGGGCGCGGCGGCTTGCCGAGTGCCAGCTACGACGCGGTGAAAGGCGGGGACGGCGGTGCGGTGGCCGGCGGCACGTTCGTGGACGGCGCCGGCTCGTCGGCGCCGAGCGCTCGCTGCAGCGCGTCGAGCAGCCGCTCCACGTCCACCGGTTTCGTGAGGTACTCGCACGCGCCGAGGCCGAGCAAGTCCTGGATCGTGTGCTTGTCGGTGAGGCCGCTCAGCACGATCACCGGAATCCTCCGCGTCTTCGACGACCCCTTGAGCCGCTCCAGCACGGCGCGTCCCGTGCCGCCCGGCATCATGATGTCGAGCACGACCGCATCGGGCGGGCTCTTCATGGCGACCATGAACGTGTAGGTCGCATCGTAGGCGGTTGCCACGGAATACCCGGCCGTCCGCAGGCGCGCCGAGAGCATCGCGGTCTGCACCTTGTCGTCGTCGGCCAGGAGTATGGTGGCTTTGCGCTTCATTCCGTGATCTCCCGCAGGGCAGGGCCCAGCCGGTCAAGTTCGAGTTCGAGTGTCCGCAGCGCCGCCGCCGCCACTGCAAGATCGCCCGTGCGGCCCATGAGTTCCAGTCGGGAGGCCGCCTGCGCGGCGGGGGCCGCGCAGAAATTGTCCACCGAGCCCTTGAGGGCGTGCGCCGCGCGGTACAGCGCGTCCGCGTCGGCGGCGGCCACCGCGTGGCGGGTGTCCTCGAGGAGCTTTGGCGCCTCACGCAGGAACAGCTCGGCGAGGGTCGCCGCGAGCGTGCTGTCGCCCTGCAACCGGGCGAGAAAGGCGTCCCGGTCGAACGGCGGCGCGAGGTCGGACTGCCGATCAGGGGTCACGGCGTCGGCTTCGGCCAGTGTGCATCCATCCGCGTGAAGATGGCGGCATACGCCTCGATGCCATCCCACAGGTTCTGCAGGCGCAGGTTCTCGTCCTTGGCGTGCTGGTTGTCGTCATGGTTGGCGATCGGGAAGATCACCAGCGGGACGCCCAGCGCGTGCTCGATCATGCTGGTGGGCAGCGAGCCGCCGAGGCTCGGAACTCGCAGCACGGGCTTGCCCAGCATCTCGTCGAGCGTGGCGAGGAGCGCCTGCGAAAACGGCTGGTCGAGGCTCACGCGCGTGGCCTCGTCGCCCATCCCCCAGGTCAGCCGCACGACTTTCCGGTGCGCGAGACGTTCGGCGTCGGTGGCGGCCGCATGCGTGACGAACCAACCGTTCGCCTTCAGGTGCGCCTCGACCAATTGCTGCACGTGCTCCGGCGTCTGCCGGGGGACGAGCCGGAAGTCGAACGAGGCCTTGGCTTCGGTGGCGATGGCGTTGGCGGCGAGGCCCTCCACCTGGCCGACGCGCATGCCGCGCAGGTTGATGGCCGGATACAGGATGCGCTCGGCGAGCAGCGCGTTGTCCGCCTCGGTGCCGCCGAGCAGCAGTTCATGGCGCAGCGCGCTGTCCACCGGCGGCAGGGCGCGCACGGCCGCCAGTTCCTTGGCCGTGGGCGGCGCGACGTCGTCGTAGTAGCCCTTGATGAGGATGCGGCCGTCCACGTCGCGCATCGAATGCACCAGGTCGGCGAGGAGGATGCCCGGATTCGGCGCCCAGTTGCCGTAGTGCCCGCTGTGCAGCGCCCGGGCGGGGCCGTAGACCATGAGTTCGAGTCCCATGGCGCCGCGCGCGCCAAAGGCCACCTGCATCTCGCGGCTCTGGTGCGTGGGGCCGTCGCAGAACAGCCAGGCGTCGGCTGCGAGCAGGGCCGTGTTGGCCTCGAGGATCTGGGGGAGGTGGGTGGAGCCCGACTCCTCCTCGCCCTCGAAGAAGAACTTCACGTTGATGGTCGGCGCCCTGCCGGTGGCCTTGAGCGCGTCGAGCGCGTTCAGGATGGCGCTGATGGGCGCCTTGTCGTCGCCGGCGCTGCGCGCGAAGATGCGCGCTTCCGGGTTGAGACGGCCGTGCTCCGGGAGCGGCACGTCCACCCAGTCGCGGCCGCGCAGTTCGCGCAGTTGGGCCGCGTACGGCGCGCCGCCGCGCCACTCGGCGGCGTCCACCGGCTGGCCGTCGTAGTGCGCGTAGACGACGATCGTGCGCGTCGCGCCCGGCGCGCGGAGTTCGCCGTACACCGCCGGCGGCCACGTGCCGTTCTCGAGAAGGCGCGCGGTCACGCCGCGCTTGGCGAGCAACCCGACGATGGCCGTTGCGTTCTTCCGCAGCGCCGCGCTGTCGTTCTTGGTGTTCGGGATGGCGAGGAACTCGGCGTATTCCCGCACGATCTGCGGTTCGCGCGCCTCACGCCACGCGCGCACCTGCTCGCGCAGCGTCTGGGCGCTCAGGGGCGAGGCGACGACCGCGATGGCGAGCAGGGCAGGGCGGAGGGCGAATAGCGGTTGGCAGATGGTGGACATCGGATGGCTGGGTTTCTTCATCACGGAGACCGGAGAGCGCGGAGGTGCACGGAGGCTGCAGGAATGATGGCCGAGGGAGCCCCCACGCGCGAGTCCGTGGGGACCGCCCCCGAGCTTTTCTGTCTCCGTGCGCCTCTGTGCCCTCCGTGGCTCCGTGTTGAAGAAGTTCAGCGTACCACCGCCGCCTTCTTCAGCACGGAGCCACGGAGAACACGGAGAACACGGAGAACACGGAGGCGACTCCCTGGAGGTAAAGACCGCGCGCCACTCAAATCAATGCGTGGCGCCCGAAGTTCCCCAAGCTCCCGCTGTCTCCGTGAATCTCCGTGCTCTCCGTGGCTCCGTGATGAAATAGGCAGGCTGCCACGCACAGTTGTCATCCCAACGGACTGCGTCTTCCCAACGTGGGCAGAGGCACGCGGTATCCATCGAGATCCTCGATCGCCATCCTGAGTCTACACCTCTATCGCTTACGCAACCCCTTTCCGTTCATCAATCCCGTCGGCTGCCCGTCGGCCACCGCCGCCTTGCCGTTGACGAAAACCCACTGCACGCCAACACTCAGCTTTTCGGGCTCCGTGTAGGTCGCCATTTCCCGGATGGTCCTGGGGTCGAACACGGTCACGTCGGCGTAATACCCGTCCTTCAACCAGCCGCGCTCCTTGATGCCGTACACCTCGGCGACCTGCGCCGTGGACGCCTGCACCATGCGTTCCATCGTGATCACCGGCTTGTCGAGCACGTAGCGGCGGATCTTGCGCGGGTACGTGCCGTACAGGCGCGGATGGCCGCCCGAGCCGTCGGAGCTGGTCATCACGTACGGGTCCTTCATGAACGTCTCGACGTCCTGTTCGGTCATGTTGAACGACGCCACGCCCATGTCAATGCCGCGGCGGATCAGCTCGAGCGCCGTCTCGGAGGGCGGCAGCTTCATGTCCACCGCGACCTGGCTGAGGTACTTGCCGATGTACGGCTTGGCGTTCGCCCCGCCGTTGATGAGCAGCAGGGTGCTGTCGCCGCCGCGGCGCCGCAGGTTGTTGCGCATCTCGACGAGGATCCTCTCGCGCGTGGCCGGATCGGCGATGCGTGCCTGCAGCGAGTCGCGGCCACCGGCCTGCGCCCAGCGCGGGAGCAGCGCGGCGCTGAGCCCGGTGCCGCTTGCCGTCCACGGATACTGGTCGGCCACCACCATGTGCCCCGTGGCGCGCTCCTCGCGCATGAGCCGGAGCACGCTGTCGGCGTACCCCCACACGTCCACGCCCAGCGCTTTCACGTGCCCGATGTTGGTGGTGAGCCCCGACTCGCGGCCAATGCGAATCGCCTCGCGCACCGAGTTCATCAGGCCGATGGTGTAGGAGCTTTCGTCCCGATGGTGCGAGTCGTAGACGCCACCGTACGGCTTGGCGGCCGACACCACCGCGATCACCTCTTCGGTGGAGGCGTAGCTCTGCGGCGCGTAGAACAGCCCGCCGCCGACGCCGTACGCGCCCTCGCGCATCGCCTTGTCCACCAGCTTGCGCATGCTGTCCACCTGCGCCGGTGACGCCGGCGCCGACGACGCCCCCATCACGAGACTGCGCAGCGTGCCGAAGCCGACCAGCGCAAAGGTGTTGGTGCCGAGCCCCTTCTTCTCGGTCTCCGTCTGGATGCGTGCCACGTCCCATGGGCCGCGCCCGTCGGGGCCGTTGGTCACGGTGGTCACGCCCTGCATCAGCGCGGGGATGTTGCGCCGCCGCTCGTCGTTGAAGCGGTCCACGCCTTCCATGGAATGCGTGTGCGGGTCAATGAACCCCGGCGTGACGATCAGTCCCTTCGCGTCAATTGTCCGGCCGGCGGTCACCTTCGCCTTGACCGCGTCGCCAACGAAGACGATCCGCTCGCCGCGGATGCCGACGTCGGCAACCCGCCCGGGTTTCGCGGAGCCGTCGTACACGGTGCCTCCCTTGATCAGGATGTCCACCGAGTCGGCGCGGGCGACGGTGAAGGCGAGAAGCAGCGGAAGCAGCAGCGGCATGATGAACTCAGTGAAGAAAGGTCCTACGGAAGGTCGGACACCCGACAAAGCAACGGAAGAGGGGCCTCCAGCGTTGGAGGCCCCTCGCTCAGCGACCCCTGCACTCCGCACCACGCACTCGGCGCG
>JAJZRK010000044.1 GCA_021802745.1 bacterium | reverse complement strand
GAACGGGCCGTAATACTGCGCGCCATCGTCGAGGACCCGCCGCGTCACCAGCACACGGGGGTACGGCTCCTGCACCGTCACCTTCACGTACGGGTATGTCTTGTCGTCGCGCAGCATCACGTTGAACCGCGGGTGATGCTCCTTGATGAGGTTGTGCTCGAGAATCAGCGCATGCTCCTCGCTGGGCACGACGATCGTCTCGAGATCCACCGCGTGGTCCATCAGGACGCGCGTCTTGGAGGTCGTCGCATGGTCCGTCGCCACGTAGCTGCGCACGCGCTGGCGCAGGCGCTTGGCCTTGCCCACGTACAGCACGGTGCCGTCGGCGCCCTTCCAGAGGTACACGCCAGGCGTGTCCGGAAGGTGCGTCAGCTTCTGGGTGATGGCGTCGGGGACGGTGCGCATGGGGCCTCGCCCGGAATCTAGCCGCTCGTCAGCGACCGCCCACGAGCCGTCGCACCCGTCCGGCCATGGCCGACGCCTCCGGGATTCCCAGCGACGCGGTGGCGGCCAGATATGTCGCGCCGTACAACGGCAGCGCCACGAACCCGAGGAAGAGCGGATGCTCCACCCCGAGCACGAGCTTCACCCCCCACGCCACGATCGCGGCGCCGACCGACGCGCCCCAGAGCTTCACCTGGTACGGGCGGTCTACGCCGACGTCCCCAAGCCTCGGCACGAGCGAGCGCCGCAGCAGCAGGCACTCCACCCACGCCGCCGCACCGGCCGAGGCGGTGAGCCCGGCAACACCCCACCTCGAGTCAACGCCGAGCGCTCCGGGCAGCCAGAGCGCCGCGGCCCATCCCAGGCCCAGGGTGAGCGCGACACGGAGCACCGCAAAGCGCAGCGGCGTGCGGGCGTTGCGCAGCGCGTACCACGTGGAGGCGTACAGTCGGCCGAGCGTGCCAGCAAGCAGGCCCACCGCTGATCCCGCGAGCACGCCCCACATCCACACGACGTCCGAACGGCCAAACCGTCCGGTCTGGTACAGCGTCGCGCCGATGATGTCGCCAATCGTCAGGAAAGCCATCGACGACGGGATCACGTAGAACGCGATGCGATGCAATCCGTCGGAGAGCCGGCGGCGAAGGATGTGCGCCACCTCGTCGTCGGTGCCCACGGTGCCCGACATCGCCGGCAGTTCAGCAGCCGACACCGACATGCCGAAGAGCGAGACGGGAAGCATCGTGATGACCTGGGCGTACGACAGCACCGCCACGGCGCCCGAGCTCACCAGCGACGCCAGCACGTTGTCCACGTACGCGCTGAGCTGCACGACCCCGCGCCCCACGAAGACCGGGGTGAATTGCGCGAGGACGATGCGCACGTTCGCATTCGCCGTGTCGAGGCGCGCGCGCAGGCGGCGATCCACGAGCAGCACGGTGGGCACCTGCACCGCGAGTTGCGCGAGACTCCCCAGCACCGAGGCCCAGGCCAGCACGCCGGCAAGCCGCGCCTGACCGGGCGCATCGCCCGCCAGGGACGGCCCGAAGCCCAGCAGCGCGGCGATCATCACCACGTTCATCGCCACCGGCGACGCGTACGGCAGGAAGAACCGCCGGTGCGAATTCAGCACGCCCAGCGCCCAGGCCGAGAGCACGAGGATGCCCACGCCCGGGAACATCACCTGCACGAGGCGAATGGTCAGGTCGCGTTTCTCGCCGGTGAATCCGGGCGCGATGATCGCGACGGCATACGGCGTCAGCACGACGCCGACCAGCACGAGCACGGCGCTCGTCAGCGCGAGCAGCGTGCCCACGGCGCCGGCCACGCGCCCGGCTTCCTCGTCGCTTCCCTCGGCGAGCAGGCGGCTGTACGTCGGCACGAACGACGCCGACAGCACGCCTTCCCCAAACAAGTTCTGCAGGATGTTCGGGATGCGGATGGCCGCGTTGAACGCGTCGCCGGCATCGCTCGTCCCGAGGAAGTGGCCGAGGAGGCGGTTGCGGACGAGGCCAAACAAGCGGCTCAGCAGGATGCCGGCCGCGACGAGCGCCGCTCCTCCCGCGCTGCGCGCCGGGGACTTTTCGGGCGGCACGCGGGTCACGTGCGCGCCCGGCGCAGCGGACGGCCCGCCGCGCGCCCGGTCACGCGCCGCCGAGCAGGTGCGCCGCGTGCGTCGCCGCGCCGGCGCGCAGCTGGTCCATCAACGCCTCGCCATGCCGCGCGACGAGCGGCAGCGGGTTGAGCACGCGTTCCTGCCGCTGCCCCTCCGGCATGAGCGCCGCGCGCACGCTCCCGAGGTCGCGCACCGCGGCCGTCTCGGCCCTGAGCGCTGCCGTGCGATACCGCCGCTCCAGCCGGTCAATACGGAACTTCAGCTGGTGGCGCGCGCCTTCGATGGTGGAGGCATGCACCATCGCCCCCCCCGCCGCGTCATCGCGCAGCGCGTTCAGCTTCGCGTCCACGTCACGGCGCAAGGCCTCGAGCGTGTCGCGAATGAACGGCGGCATCGCGCGGTCGCCCAGCCGCCGCTCCGCCTGATGCGGCGGCTTGATGTCGTCAAAGGTCATGCCCAGCCGCCCGAGCATGCGGTCAATCACCGGCTCGACGATCGTCGCCGACCAGCGCGGCAGGACGAGCGGCAACGGTGTGCCGAGCACCTCGGCCACCGCCCCCACCTGCGCGAAGTACGCCACTTCGCCCGGGCCCCCAAAATATCCGATCGTCGGCAGGATCGCGCGCTCGACCACCGGCCGCAACAGCACGTTGGCTGACAGCACGAGCTGCGGTTGCAGCGCCACGTCGCCCGCCTGGGCCATCGGGATGCGCTCCTTCACGCCATTCGACGAGACGCGGAAGACGAGCGAGAGCTTGGGGACGCGCGCCACCTGCGCACGGAACCCGGCGCGCTCGATGGCCACGCTGCGGAGCGACACCGCCTCGTCCACGGTGGCGGCACGGCGCAGCGCCTCGACGAGCGTCGGGCGCGCCGCCTCGCGTACGGCGGGGTGCCACGCATCGAGGACGGCGATCCCCATTGGCTCGAAGAGCGCGCGCAGCAGCGTCACGTACGCGCTGCCCACGGTGGCGTCGGCATGGTACGCGCGGCGGGCATGCTCGAGCAGGTCGAGATGCGGCGCCGAGCCCGCCGAGGCGGCCAGGTCCTCGAACTGGCGGCTCACGTCGCCCAAGGGCTGCGCCGCCATCACCTGTCCGTCAAAGCCCAGCCGCTCGATGCGCAGGCGGCGCACCTCTTCGTCGAACGCCACGGCGGTCCAGCTGGCTTCCGCGAAGTCCGCATCGTCGGTCGCGGCCCAGAACACGGGGGCGGCCGGGATGCCCGTGGCCTGTTCGATGCGATCGGCGAGCGCCCGGGCGCTCAGGGCCTTGAGCCACGTGTAGCCGGGGCCCCCAAACAGACCAGGCTGCTGCCCGGTGGTGACCACGACGCCCCGCCCCTGCGCTACAGCGTCCAGCCGGCGTGCGGCCGCACCGCTCGCGTCGAATGCCGGCGCCAGCGTCGCAAACCAGTCCGGGCTCACCTGCCCCCGCACCTGCTCCGCGTGCTCACGCCACGCCGCGGCTCCCTTGGGGCGGGGCGCGTACCAGCCAGAGGGCGTGCGTCCCTCGACGGCGGCGCGAGCCAGCGGCCCGCCGCCCACGGGCTCCGAGACGACCCGCGGCGGCGTCACGCGCGCCCTCCGCGACCGCGCTCGCCGTGTCGTCCGTGCCCGTGCCTCTGCCCGCCCCTACAGTCCATGCGCTCGCTGCCTCCGGGTTGCGCGATGCTCGATGCACGCGCCGCGTCATAAGCTAACCGCTGAACCGGGGAGCGCGGAATGCGCCGACGGTCACTTGTGGTACGGTTCCCGCCGGATGATGGTCCCCGCGCGGTAGAGCTGCTCGGCCAATACCAGTCGCGCCAGTTCGTGCGGCAACGTCCACGGAGCAAGTTCCAGCCGAAGCGTGGCACGCTCGAGCAGGGCCGGCGCCACGCCGAACGCCCCGCCAATCACGAAGGCGACATCGCGCCCGCGCTCGCGCTGCCCCTGCAGCCACGCCGCGAAGGCCGGCGAGTCGAGGCGCTTGCCGCCCGGGTCACAGCAGACGATGGCCGCCGGCGGCGGCAGCTTCGCCGCCAGCCGTTCGCCCTCCCGCTCGCGCACCAGCGCGGCCCCGGCCGACTTCGCCGGCTCCTCGCGAACCTCCACCCGAGTGAGCGGCCAGTAGCGCGCCGCGCGCTCCTCGTACTCCCCGATGGCGGCCGCCAGGGCGGCGTGGCGCGGCTTGCCCACCGCGACGACGAGCACCTTCACGCCGCGCCCCCGCTACGCGTAGATGCCGCGCAGCTTGTGGACCGTGGCCACGCGGTTGATGGACAGCATGTACGAGGCCGTGCGCATGTTCACCTTGTGCTGCCTGGACAGCTGCAACAGGTCGTGGAAGGAGTTCACCATGATCTCCCGAAGGCGCTCGTTCACCACCTGCTCGGTCCAGTAGTAGCCGCTGCGGTTCTGTACCCATTCGAAGTACGACACCGTCACGCCGCCGGCGTTGGCCAGGATGTCGGGGATGACGAACACCCCCTTCTCGTCGAGGATCGCGTCGGCGCCGGCGGTGGTGGGGCCGTTCGCCCCCTCGCAGACGATCTTCGCCTTGATTTTCGACGCGTTCTTGGTGGTGATCACGTTCTCGAGCGCCGCCGGAACAAGGACGTCGCACTCCAGTTCCAGCAGTTCCTCGTTGGTGATCGCGTCGCCGACGTTGTATCCCTCGAGCGTCGCGTGTTCGTCCACATACTTGATGGCGTGCTTGATGTCAAAGCCCTTCTTGTTGTGCCAGCCGCCCGTGCGATCGCCGATGGCGATGATCCTGCACCCTTCCTCCTGCAGCAGCTCGGCGGCAATCGAACCCACGTTGCCGAAGCCCTGCACCACCACGCGGGCCCCCTTCATCGGCAGGCCAAGGTGCGCCAGCGCCTCCCGGGTGGTGATCATGCAGCCGCGTCCCGTTGCCTCGCGGCGCCCCAGCGAGCCGCCCATCGCCACCGGCTTGCCGGTGGTGACGGCGTTCACGGTGTGGCCAACGTGCATCGAGTACGTGTCCATCAACCACGCCATCACGCGCTCGTTGGTGTTCATGTCGGGCGCCGGCACGTCGGAGTCCGGCCCGAGGGTCGAGATGATCCCCGCCGTGTAGCGGCGCGTCACGCGCTCGAGTTCGCCCATGCTCAGTTTCAGCGGGTCGCAGACCACCCCACCCTTGGAGCCGCCGAACGGGATGTTCACCACCGCGCACTTCCACGTCATCCACGCGGCGAGGGCCTTCACCTCATCCACGGTCACGTTCTGGTCGAAGCGGATGCCTCCCTTGGCCGGGCCGCGCGAGGTGTTGTAGATGCAGCGGATGCCCGTGAACACTTCCACGTCCCCACTGTCCATCATGACGGGAATGGAGACGATGATCGTCTTCTCCGGATTCCGCAGCACCTTGTACAGCCCCGGCTCGAGGTCGAGCAGCTCGGCGGCCCGGTCGAAGCGCGCCATCATGGCCTCGAAGGGATTCACCTCGCTAAGGCTGAGAAAGCGGTCCTTGTCGGGATGGACGACAGCGTTGGTGGGAAGTCGCAGGTCAGCCATGGGAGTCGGTCGTGGGAGCGCGGGACGGCGCGCTGGGAACGCTAGCGGGCTGCCAGCTGATCGAGCGCGGCATACACGGCCGCCGCGCCCGCTTCGAGAAGCACAGATTGTGAAAGATACCACAGGCTGGGGGCCTGCGTGGGCCACACGGGGCCAAGTTTGACGGCATCCTTCAGCGTGCACACGACGCGATCCGACCCCGCGGCGCGCGCCGCGATGGCCGCTGCGTCTGCGGCGCGAAATGCGTGGTGATCGGCAAAGGGCGCCGCGTCCACGGTGGCGCCGAGTGAGCGCAACTGGGCGGCGAAGGCCTCGGGAGCGCCGATGCCTGACACCGCGACGATGCGCTGCCCGGCGAGTCTCGTCACCGCCTCGTCGCCGCTCCCGTTCCACTCGCGCAGCCGGTCGGGCACGAGATACGCCACCGCCATCGGGACGCCGCCGGTCACGGCGCGCAATTGCGCGGCCACGTGCTCGGCACGCGCCGCCGACGCCGCCTTTCGCGTGACGATAATGAGCGAGGCGCGCCGCAGCGCGGCGAGCGGTTCCCGGAACGGGCCGGCCGGCAGCAGCCGCACCGGCACATCGCTCCAGAGGTCCGCGCTCACCAGCACGAGGTCGGCGTCGCGTGGCATCTGCCGGTGCTGGAACCCGTCGTCGAGCACGAGCGCGGTGGCTCCCCGCGCAATCGCCTGCGTGGCTGCGGCCCCGCGGTCGGGATCGGCAATCACGGGGATGTCCGGGTTGAGCCGCTCATGCACCAGCGATTCGTCGGCGCCGTAGCCACGCAGCAGCAGCGCCGGCCGGCGTCCTCGGCGGACCAGTTGCGCCGCCACCCACGCCGCCAGCGGCGTCTTCCCCGTCCCGCCGACCGTAATGTTCCCGACCGAGACCGTCGGCACCACGGAGTGTCCGGCGCACCGGGCGCGCTGCGCGCCCATCGCGAGGCTCGCCGCGCCGTAGAGCCACTCGAGCGGCGTGAGCGCGGCGCGGGCGAGGAGCGGCGCATAGCCGTCGCCGTACCAGACGCCGCGCACCAGTGCATCACGCATGGGCCATCGCCTCCGTCGCGTCCATCGCCGCCACGAACCGCTCGGCTTCTCCGTCCGCGAGCGCGTCGCCGTCGAACCGTGGGACGAATGGTGCGCCAATCGTCACGCGGACGCGCGCGAAGGGCTTGGGTATCGCGTAGCGATCCCAGCTGCGCAGGTGCCAGACCCGCACGGCGTGCATGGACATCGGCACGATCGGCACGCCCGCCTTGTGCGCCGCCACGAACAACCCCGGCTGCGGCACGCGTGCGGGGCCGCGCGGGCCATCCGGCGTGAACGCCAGCGAGGTGCCCGCACGCAGCGCCTGGATCATCGTGATCAACCCGCGCGCGCCGCCTCGCGAACTCGACCCGCGCGCCGGCGGCGCGTAGCCCAGCTTCTCGAGAATGCGCGCGATGATCTCGCCATCGCCGTGCTCGCTCGCCAGCGCCATGATGCCGCGGTTCCGCTGCGTCCAGATAGGGGCAAGCATCAGGCCGTGCCAGACGGCCACCACGACTGGACGCCGCCGCCCCTCCTGCACCGGCCAATTCCCCTCGCCGCGCAGCTCGATGCGCCACGTGCGGGCCAGCAGCTGCACGGCCCAGTACCCGGCGCGTGCGGCCCAGCGCACCTTCCGCGCGCGCTTTGCCGCCTTCGCGTCGCGCGCATCGCCGCCGGGAGCGCGAGTGACCGTCACCCTGCCTCCCGGCCCTCGTACATCGCCGCGGCCATCTCCGCCACGCGCAATGCGGCCCCGGGCGCCCCGAGCATACGGCGCACCTCCGCCATGCCGTCCAGCATGCGCAGGCGCATCGCGCTCCGCGCGCCGAACAGGGGATCCAGCGCCTCCACGACGGCCTGCGTGGTGAACGCCGACTGCACGAACTCCGGCGCCACCTCGCGTCCGGCCACGACGTTGAGCAGGCCGATGTGGGGGATCGTCACCAGGCGGCGCGCGATCTCATAGGTGATGCGGCTCGTCTTGTAGACCACGGCGCAGGGGCACCCCGCCACCGCCGCCTCCAGCGTCGTCGTTCCGCTCTTGCACAGGGCAACGTCAGCCGCGCGCAGCACGTCGAACGACTGCGCACGCACCATCGGGTACGGCAAGTGCGAGGCGTCCATCTGGATGGTTGGCGCCACGCTCACCACGACCTCGAGCCCCGGCCGCCGCCGCTGCAGTTCGCGCGCCACCGCCTCGAAGGCCGTCAAGTGCCGCTCGATCTCCTGCGCACGACTTCCGGGAAAGAGCGCCAGCACCTCGCGATCCGTGGGCAGCCCGAGGCGCCGGCGCGCCTCAGCCTGGTCCGGCAGCGCCTGTGCGCGATCGAGCAGCGGGTGCCCCACGAACGTGGTGTCTATCCCCGCGGCGCGGAGCAGCGGTTCCTCGAAGGGGAGAATGACCGCGGCCCGCGTGATCACCTCGGACATCAGCTTGAGGCGCCCGGGCTTCCACGCCCAGACCTGCGGCGTGATGTAGTACAACACGGGGACGCCCGCGTCGCGCGCCGCCCGCGCCACGCGCAGGTTGAAGCCGGGATAGTCAATCAGGATGATGAGCCCCACGCGTCCGCTGCGCAGGTGCGCCTTCACTGCGCGTAGGAGCCGCAGGTGCGCCGGGAGGTGCTTCAGCACCTCCACGAACCCCACCACGCCCTCGGCGTGCTCGAACAGCTGCACGCCGGCCGCCGCCATGCGGTCGCCGCCCATGCCGACCAGCGGCGCGTCGGGACACAGCACACGCAATCGCTCGGCGACGCCGGCGCCGTGCAGGTCGCCCGACGCCTCGCCGGCGATGATCAGGATCTCACGCACCGGACGGGCGCGCCCCGGCGGGGCGCGCACCCGGCGCGCGGGCGGCGGCCATGGCCCCCCGGGCGCGCTCGATGTCCGCGACGATCTGCAGCGCCACGGCCAGGGCCTCGCGTCCATCCTCCCCCGTCACCGGCACCGGCGCCTCGCCGCGCACGGCCGCCACGAACGATTCGAGCTCGAGCCGCAACGCGTCGCCATCCGGCGCCTCCAGCGGGATGCGCTCCACGAATGCCGCGACGTCGGGCTGCGCCTGCATGGCCAGCGCCGCCAGGTTCACGTCGCTGCGCAGCCGGTAGAGCTCACCATTCCCCGCCGCAAGGTCGAGCGTCATGTAGCCGTTGCGCTGGAATAGGCGCAGCTTGCGGGTGCGATCGCGGGAGATGCGGCTCGCCGTGATGTTGGCAATGGCGCCGTTCGCGAAGGCGACGCGGGCATCCGCGATGTCCACGCTTGGCGTCAGGATCCCCACGCCGGCCGCGCGCACCTCGGTGACCCGGGCCCGCGTGAGCGTCAGCACCAGGTCAATGTCATGGATCATCAGGTCGAGCACGACGGCCACGTCCGACCCGCGCGGGTTGAACGGCGCCAGCCGCTCGCTCTCGATGAACAGCGGCTCGTCCACATACGGCCACGCCGCGCGGATCGCGCGGTTGAAGCGCTCGATGTGCCCGATCTGCACCAGCGCCCCGTTCGCCGCGGCCAGCGCCAGCAGTTCGTCGGCCTCGGCCAGCGTCGTCGTGATCGGCTTCTCGATCAGCACGTGCTTGCCGCGGGCCAGCGCCGCCTTCGCCACCGCAAAATGTCCCGGCGTCGGCACGGCAATCGAGACGGCGTCCACGGCGTCGAGCAACGCCTCAAGCGACGCCGCCGCTGGCACGCCCAGTTCCCCGCTCACTTTCGCCGCGCGCGCCGCATCCGTCTCGTGAAACGCCTCGACCACGGCGCCGTCGAGCGTGCGCAGGTGCCGCAGGTGGTGAAAGCCCAGCGCTCCGGTGCCGACGACACCCACCCGCAGCGTCGTCGTCATACGACGATGCCGCGCTGGCTGTCGTCCACGAAATCCACGAACGCCTTCACCTCGGGACTCATCGAGAGCTCCTTGCGCGCCTCGTCCAGCGCCTGCGCAATGTTGAGCTCGCTGCGGAAGAAGAGCCGGTATGCCTTCTTCAGCTCGGAGATGATCTCGGGCGAGAAGCCGTTGCGCTGCAGGCCAATGCTGTTCAGGCCGTACAGCTTGATCGGGTTCCCCACCGCCTTGACGTACGGCGGGACGTCCTTGTTCACGCGCGACATGCCGCCGATGAACGAGTACCGGCCGATCTTGCCGAACTGGTGCACGGCGATCAGCCCCGAGAGGATCGCCCTGTCCTCGACGGTCACGTGCCCGGCGAGCTGCGTCCCATTCGAGATGATCACGCCGTTGCCGATGTGGCAGTCGTGCGCGAGGTGCACGTAGGTCATCAGGAAGCAGTCGCTGCCGACCGTCGTCCGGAACGACTGCGACGTGCCGCGGTTGATGGTCGAGTACTCGCGGATGGTCGTCCGGTCCCCGACCTCCACCCACGTCTCCTCGCCCTTGAACTTGAGGTCCTGGGGCAGGCCGCCGAGGACGGTCCCGACGCCGATCTTCACCTCGCGGCCCAGCTTCACGTACTCCTCGAGGATGGCGCGGGTGCCAATCACGCAGCCGTCGCCGACCGTGCAATGCGGGCCGATGATCACACCGGCGCCGATGGTCACGTGGTCGCCGATCTGCGCGTCCGCGTCAATGACGGCGGACGAATGTATGCGGTTGCTCATCTATCCCTCACCATGGCGGCCATGTCGGCCTCGCAAACCACCTCGCCGTCGACCTTTGCCACGCCCTGCATGCGGCAGATCATTCCGCGCACCTGCTTCATCTCCAGTTCGAAGCGCAGCTGGTCGCCGGGCTTCACCGGCTTGCGGAATTTCACGTTGTCGAGCGACATGAAGTACACGACCTTCTTGTCCGGATCCTCCACCGTGCCCATCAGGAGCATCCCGCCCACTTGCGCCATCGCCTCGACGATCAGCACGCCGGGCATGATCGGGTGGCCGGGAAAGTGTCCCTGGAAGAACGGCTCGTTGATGGTGACGTTCTTGATGCCGACGATGCGCTTCTCGTCCAGCTCGAGGACCCGGTCCACGAGCAGGAAGGGATACCGGTGCGGCAGCACCTTCATGATCTCTTCAATTCCGAGCACCTGTGCCTCCCGTGTGGCCTGCGCGAGCAGCGCGCGCACCAGCAAGACTGTTCCGCGATGGCTTGGCCTGGTCGCCGAAATGCGCGCCTGCACGCGCTTGCCGGCCAGGGCCAGGTCGCCCACGAAGTCCATCGCCTTGTGCCGGACGAACTCGTCCGGCCACCGCAGCGTGTTGCCCACCACGCCCTGCTCGTCCAGCACGACGGCGTTGTCCGTCGTCGCTCCCTGAATCAGCCCTTTCGCCCGCAGCGCCTCCACTTCGCGCATGAAGCCAAACGTTCGCGCCCCCGCCAGTTCGTGCTCGAACGTCGCCGGCGTCACCACCCACGTCCCCCGCTGCGAGCCGACGAGTGGATGCGGAAACTCGATCTGCACATCCAGCGTGAGTCCATCCGCCGGGTGCGCCTCGTACACCGAGTCCCCGTCCACGATGCGCACCGGCCGGGTGAGTCGAAGGTACTCCGCCGAGCCGCCGTGCTCCACCACGCCCGCCTCGTGCAGCGCCTCGACGAACGGCCGCGAACTCCCATCCAGGATGGGGGGCTCCGGCCCGTCCATCGCAATCAGCACATCATCCACCCCGCAGCCGGCAATGGCCGCCAGCACGTGCTCCACCGTGTGCAGCGCCGCGTCGCCGGTGCCGAGCTGCGTGCGGCGCTCGGCGGGCTCCGCCGCGTCGGCGTGCGCCCGCGTCTCCGGCGCGCCCGCGAGGTCCACGCGACGAAACCGGATCCCGTCCCCCGGCTTGGCCGGCTCGAACGAGAGCCGGCATTGCTGTCCGAGATGCAGTCCAACGCCGGACACCACCACGGCGCGCGCGATCGTCCGGCGCGCGCTCATGCGTCGTCCTTCTCGATCAGCCGCTCCAGGCGCTTCATCATGCCCACCAGCTTGAACAGCGCGGCGCTCGCCCGCAGCGACTCCCGGTGCGGGCGCGCCGGATAGCCCGACCAGACCTCGCCCGCCGGCACGTCGCTGATCACGCCGCCTTGCGCGCCGATCTTCGCCCCGGCGCCAACCGTCAGGTGCCCGCTCAGCCCCACCTGTCCGCCGAGCACCACGCCGTCCTCGATGCGCGAGCTTCCGCCGACGCCGCACTGCGCGACGAGCAGGCAGAGCCGCCCCACGCGCGCGTTGTGCCCCACGTGCACGAGGTTGTCAATCTTCGTCCCCGCGCCGATCACGGTGTCATCCACGCTGCCGCGGTCAATGGTGGAATTCGCGCCGATCTCCACGTCGTCGCCAATGATGGCGCGGCCCACGTGCGGGATCTTTTCGTGCACGAACTGCCCCGCGACCACGTGCGACACGTAGCCGAACCCGTCGCTGCCGACGCGCGCCCCGGAGTGCAGGATGACGCGGGCGCCGAGTTCGCTGCTTGGATAGACGGTGACCTGGGGATGCAGCTGGCAATCGTCACCGAGCGTCGCGCCCGCGCCGACGACGGAGTGTGCGCCGATCCACGTGCGGTCGCCGATCCGCGCGCCGTCTTCGATCACGGCGCCCGCGTCAATGCACACGTCGCGCCCCAGCACGGCCCCGGGGGCGACGTGCGCGGACGCATGCACGCCCGGGGTTCGCACCACCGGGCGGTGAAAGTGCGGGATGAGCGCGAGCATCGCCTCATGCGGCTTGGCGACGACCACCAGCGCGCGCGGCGAGCCCGGCGTCCCCTCCAGCTCCGGCGCAATGAGCACCACCCCCGCCGCCGTGGACGCCAGCAGCGACGCGTACTTGGCCGACGCGAGGAAGCTCACGTCCCCCGGCCCCGCCCGATCGAGCGAGGCGATCGCCTGGACCCGCACCGACGCATCGCCCACAAGCCGCCCGCCCGTCGCCTCGGCGAGCTGGGCGGCGGTGAGCGACTTCGGCGTCTGATCCTGCGTCATGCGGCCTTCGGGGGTGGGGATGCCGGAGACGTCAGTTGACCGGCGGAACCTTTGGCTTGGCGGCGCCGGCTGGTGCCGAGACCGGCCCGGCCGGCGGCGCCGTGGGCGGCTTCGCCGCTGGCGCGGCCGGCGCGTTCACGTGCGGCACCGGCATCGAGCGCAGCTTCACCAGCACCTTGTCGGTGATGTTGAGGTTCTTGTCAATCGCCACGATCGGGTTGGCCTGGCTCCCCACATCGAGGATCATCGTCAGCCCCTCATCCTTGCGGATGTCCTCGAGCGCGACCTTGATCTGGTCAATGATCGGCTGCAGGAGCTGCGCCTGGCGCTGCTGCGCCTGCAGGTCGAGCGCCTGCGTGCGCGTCTGATACTCCTGCTCCTTGTCACTGATGGTCTTCTGGCGCGCATCGCGCGCCGTCGGGCTGAGCCCCGCCTCGGCCTTCTGGTACGCCGTGATCATCGCCTGCAGCGAATCCTGCATGCGCGTGACCTGCTCCTGCATGGCCTGCGCCTCCTTCTTCCACTGCGCGTCGGCGTCGGTGCGGCCGGGCGCCTTGTCGAGCAGCTCGCGGGTGTCAACGTAGGCCACCTTCACGGTGGTTCCCTGCGCGACCGCGGCCGCCGGGAGAAGCAGGAGGGGAACGAGAGCGCAGAGCAGCGCGCGAACACGGACGGGCATTGCGAACTCCAGGTGTTAGAAGAACTGGCCGAGGCGGAAGTGCAGCTGGAACTTCGGGTCCGGCCGGCCAAAGATGTTGGTGCGGTCGAAGCCGTAGGCCCAATCCAGGCCGAGAGGCCCGAGCGGCGTCACGACCGAGGCGCCGATACCCGCGCCACGATACAGGCGCGACGGGTCAATCTCGCGGGGGTGGGCCCAGATGTTCCCCGCGTCGTAGAACAGGTTGAGGTAGAGCTGCTGGCTCACGCGCAGGCCAATCTCGGCCGTCGTCGTGAAGAAGGCGTTGCCGAACGAACTGCGCTGCGCGTTGTACGTGCCCGTGGAGCCCGAGAATCCCTGCGGGGTCACCGAGAATTCCGGGTAGCCGCGCAGCATCTCGCCGAACTGCACGCCGCCCAGCGAGAAGGACTGCGAATAGAAGAACGCCCCCGGGTCGCCAAACACGGCGCCCGTCTTTGTCGTCAGGCCGACCGTCACCTTCAGGGGGTTGGCCCCCATCTTCTTGCCGCCGATCTCGGCGAGCAGCGCGTGGGCGCGCATCTCGGTGTAGTACCGCTGGAAGCTGGAGGTGCCGCCGAGGATGCCGCCATTGAAGTCGGCCTTGATGCTCTGCATGCTCCCCTGCGTCGCGAACGGCAGGTCCACCCGGGTATCACGCTGCAGCGTCAGCCCCAGGTTCGAGCGGAAGCAGCGCGTGCACGAGGTGGTGTTGGCCACTGTCCCCAGCAGGCCGTCGCTCCCGAACTTCACGCCCTCCGCGCCGTACGTCAGGAAGAGGCGGGTGAAGCGCGAGTTCGGCAGCGGGAAGCCCACCTGCACGCTCGCGCCGGTCCGGATCGAACGCCCGAGATCGGCAATCTGGTAGCGCGCCTGCGAGTTGTACGCCGTCACCGTGCCCGAAATGCGGCTCTTGCGAATCGCCGGGTCGGTATAGCTCAGGCTGAAGTCGTTGATGTAGCGGCCGTACTGCCACTGCACGGAGCCGCGCTTGCAGTTGCCCCACAGGTTGGGCTGCTCGAGGCCGATGAAGCCGCCGATGCCCGTCCCCTGCCCCATGGACGCGCCGAAGTTGATGTTGCCGGTGCGCTTCTCCTTCACGCGGAAGATCACGTCCACGTCGCCGGCGTCGTTCGCCTGCTTCGTGTCGGGCGGCGGGATGGGCGTCTCGAAGAAGCCCATGTTGCCGAGGCTCTGGTACGACCGGATCAGGCGGTCCTGGTTGAACACGTCGCCCGGAATCACGAACAGCTGCTCGCGAATGCACGACTCGTTCGTGTAGTCGTTGCCGAGGATGTCCACGCGATTGATGATCGCCGGCTGCCCCTCGGTGACTTCCCACCGGAGATTCACGCGCGGCACGGAATCGGCGCCCATCGGGGCCGGCTCCGCCACGGGGCGCACCTGCGCGTAGATGTAGCCGTCGTTCGAGTACATCGTCCGCACCTTCTGCGTGGCGTCATCCCACTGCGTCCGGTCGAACAGGTTCGAGGCGGCCTTCTTGCGGCGCGCCAGCGCCACGACCCGCTGCGGCAATGACGCCGCGGTCGTCGTGAACGGATAGGCGCGCTGGATGTCCTCGGTGGAGAAGTGCTTGTTCCCGTCCACGGCGAACGACCCGACGGTGTAGCGGCGCCCCTCATTGACCGTGAGCTCGATCAGTCCCTTGCCGAGGGCCCGGTCAATCAGCAGCGTGTCCTTGAGAAACTGGAAATCCACGAAGCCCTGCTTCGCGAACAGCGTCGGGATGCGCTCGCCGAGGTCGCCCGCATACTTGTCCTCGTCGAAGGCGCCCTTCCGCCACCACGGGAAACCCTCCGGGCGCGTCTTCATCGCCTTCACGACCGACTTCGACGACACCAGCGAGTTCCCGAGCACGTTGACGCCGGAAATCGCCAGCCGGCGCCCCTCGTCCACCCGGAACAGCAGCTTGATCCGGTCGCCCACCACGGTCGTCTCGGGCTTGATCTGCGCGAGGTAGAAGCCGTTCGCCTGGTACACCGAGTCAATGCGCGTGACGGACAGCGCCACCTGCGCCGGATCCACCGGGCGTCCGATGAGCAGGTCCACCTTGTCGCGCACGGTGCGCAGCGAGACCACTTCGGGCCCGGTGACGTCCACGTCCGACAGCACCGGACGCTCCGTCACCTTGATGTTGAGCGTGGCCCGCTGGCCATCGGGCGAGAGCGTGCACGACAGCTGCACGTCGTCAAACTGCCCGCTCTCGAAGACACCGCGAATCGCCCGTTGGAGCGACGGATAGTTCAGCGCGGTCTTGGCCTTGAGCCCCGCGTCCGAGAGGATGGTGGACGCCGGGACACGCTTGTTGCCGAGGACGGCAATCGTGTCCGGTGTCTGGCACCGGGCGTCATCGGGTTGCTGGGCAGCCAGCGCAACGGGGCCCGCCAGGACCCCCAGCGCCAGGGCGGTAAACATCGGTCGAAGCATAAGCAGGGAAATATACATAAGCGGCCGGGTGGATTGCAGTTGCAACCCGCCCGGCCCCGTGGGGTTCCGTCCTATGCCTTGGGGGTGCTGGCCGGAACCCGGAAATCCAGCCGAGTCCCGTCGGCCGACACGTCCACCTCGATCTCGTCCCCGCGCGAGAACTCGGCCAGCAGGATCTTTTCCGACAGCGGGTCCTCGATGTAGCGCTGGATGGCCCGCTTCAGCGGCCGCGCCCCGTATGCCTCGTCGTAGCCGTGCTTGACCAGGAAGTCGAGCGCGGCATCCGAGAGCCGCATCACCAGCTCCTCCTCCGACAGGCGCGTCTGCACGTCGCGCAGCAGGATGCCCACGATCTGCGCAATGTGCGCACGCTGCAGCGGGTGGAAGACGATCGTGTCGTCGAGGCGGTTCAGGAACTCGGGATTGAACGTGTTCTGCAGTTCCTCGCGCACCTTCTCCGCCATCTTCTCGAACCGGGCCTCGGTGCCCCCCTCGCCCGCGCCGAAGCCGACCGTCCGGCTCTTGGTGATGTCCTTCGCGCCCACGTTCGACGTCATGATCACGACCGTGTTCTTGAAATCAATGACGCGGCCGTAGTTGTCGGTCAGGTGCCCCTCGTCGAGGACCTGCAGCAGGATGTTGAACACGTCGGGGTGCGCCTTCTCGATCTCGTCGAGCAGCACCACGCTGTACGGCTTCCGCCGCACGGCCTTCGTCAGCGCGCCGGAGTCCTCGTACCCCACGTAGCCCGGCGGCGCGCCGATCAGCCGCGAGACCGAGAACTTCTCCATGTACTCCGACATGTCCACGCGAATCAGCGCCGACACGTCGGCAAACAGGAACTTCGCCAGCGCGCGCGCCAGCTCCGTCTTGCCCACGCCTGTCGGCCCGCAGAAGATGAACGACCCGATCGGGCGCTTGGGATCCTTGAGCCCGGCGCGGCTGCGGCGGATGGACCGGGCGATCGCCTTGATCGCGTCCTCCTGCGCCACCACGCTCTCGTGCAGCTCCTCCTCCATGCGCAACAGGCGCGCCGTCTCGGCTTCCTGCAGGCGCGTCACCGGAATGCCCGTCCAACGGCTCACGATGAAGGCGATCTCCTCCTCGCCCAGCACCGGCCGGAACGACTGCCGGCGCTGCTCCCACGCCTCCTGCCGGGTGCGGATCTCGCCCTGCAGCTCGCGCTCGCTGTCGCGCAGCGCGGCCGCGCGCTCGAAGTTCTGGTCGCGCACCGCCGCGTCCTTCTCGGCGTTCACGGCCTCCAGCTTCGCCTTCAGTTCCGCCACCTCCGGCGGCGGCACCTGCGCCGCCAGCCGCGCCCGCGCCCCCGCCTCGTCAATGACGTCAATCGCCTTGTCGGGGAGGAAGCGGTCGGTGATGTAGCGCTCGCTCAGCTTCGCCGCGATGGACAGCGTCTCGTCGGGAATCGTCACCCGATGGTGATCCTCATAGCGCTTCCGCAGCCCCTTGAGGATCTCCACCGTCTCGTCAATCGAGGGCGGCTCGACCACCACGGTCTGGAACCGGCGCTCCAGCGCCCCGTCCTTCTCGATGTACTTGCGGTATTCGTTGAGCGTGGAGGCCCCCACGCACTGCAGCTCCCCGCGCGCGAGCGCGGGCTTCAGCATGTTGCTGGCGTCAATCGCCCCTTCCGCGGCGCCGGCGCCGACCAGGGTGTGCAGCTCGTCAATGAACAGGATCACCTGCTTGTTGAGCGCGATCTCGTTCATCACCGCCTTCAGCCGCTCCTCGAACTGGCCGCGGTACTTCGTCCCGGCAATCACCGCCGCCATGTCCAGCGACAGCACGCGGTGCTCGCGCAGCGAATCCGGGCACTCGCCGTTGGCAATCAACTGGGCGAGCCCCTCGACAATGGCCGTCTTGCCGACACCGGGCTCGCCGATCAGCACGGGGTTGTTCTTCTTGCGGCGGGTCAGCACTTCCATCACCCGC
>JAJZRK010000321.1 GCA_021802745.1 bacterium | reverse complement strand
TACCAGAGCGGCACGCAGGTGCTGGCCGTCCTGAAAGATGTCTCGTTCTCCATCCCGCAGGGGGCCTTTGTCGCGATCGTCGGCCCGTCGGGGAGCGGCAAGACGACGCTCCTCGGGCTGCTCGCCGGGCTCGACGTCCCCAGCCGCGGCACGGTGGAGATTGACGGCGTGGACCTGCACAACCTTTCGGAAGACGCGCGGGCGCTGCTGCGCGGCCAGAAAGTTGGGTTCGTTTTCCAGAGCTTTCAACTGATGCCGACGCTGACCGCGCTGGAGAATGTGCAGGTGCCGCTCGAGCTGCGCGGCGAGAGCGGTGCGCCGGCGCGCGCCCGCGAACTCCTCGAACGGGTGGGGCTGGGCGACCGGCTGGACCATTTCCCCACGCAGCTCTCGGGCGGCGAGCAGCAGCGCGTGGCGATCGCGCGGGCCTTCAGCACCCGTCCGCGCATCCTGTTCGCCGACGAACCGACGGGGAACCTCGACGGCCAGACGGGGGCCCGCATTGTGGAACTGCTCACCGCGCTGAACCGCGAGGAGGGGGCGACGGTGGTGCTGGTGACGCACGAACAGGACCTCGCGGGCCGCGCCCAGCGCCTGCTTCGCCTGGCCGACGGCGTGGTGGTGGAAGATCGCGAGAGGGCGGGCGTCGGCACGGGCGCGGCAGGCGGGGCGGCAGGCGGCGCGGCTGGCGGCACCGGAGCGCCCACGTGAGCGGCATGAAGCTCGGCATGCTCTCGCGCCTGGCGTGGCGCGAGAGCCGCACGGCGCGGCGACGGCTGCTGCTGTACATGTCGTCCATCTCGCTGGGCGTCGCGGCGCTCGTGGCCATTGATTCCTTTGCGACGAACACGCAGGACTCGGTGCGCGCGCAGTCGCGCAGCCTGCTCGGCGGCGACGTGGCGTTCAGCAGCAACCAGAAGTTCCCGGCGTCGGTGGACTCGCTGTTCGACTCGCTGGCGACGAGCGGGCTCGCGATGGCGCGGGTGACGACCTTCGGCTCCATGGCGTACGTGGGACGCACGGGCGGCACGCGCCTCGCGCAGGTGCGCGCCATCTCGCCGCGCTTTCCGCTCTACGGCGACGTGGTGACGGAGCCGGCGGGGGCGTGGCAGCGGCTGCACGCGGGCCCGGTGGCGGTGGTGGACCCGACGCTGCTGGTCGCGCTCGACGCCAGGGTCGGCGACACGCTCTCGATCGGCTACGCGAAGTTCGAGATCGCGGGGGCCATCACGAGCGTGCCCGGCGACCCGGGGATCGCGAGCGCGATCGGCCCCCGCGTCTTCATTGCCGACACGTGGCTGGGCGAGACACAGCTGCTCGGCTTCGGTAGCCGCGCGCAGTACGAGGCGTTCGTGCGCCTGCCGCCCGGGGTGAACTCGCCCAAGTGGTCGGCGCCGCTGCGCCCGAAGATGCTCAAGGCGAATGTGCGCATGCGCACGGTCGTCCAGCAGGAGATCAACTTCACGCAGGCCATCGGCCAGATGGCGAACTTCCTTGGCCTCGTCGGGCTCATTGCGCTGCTGCTCGGCGGCGTGGGCGTGGCGAGCGGCGTGCACGCGTTCGTGACGCGCAAGGTGGACACGGTGGCGGTGCTGCGCTGCCTGGGCGCGACGAGCAGCCAGGTGCTGTACATCTACGTGCTGCAGGCGGCGATGATGGGGCTGCTGGGCGCGGCGTTCGGCGCCGTGCTCGGCATCGGCATCCAGTTTGGCCTGCCGCTGGTGGTGAAGGATTTCCTGCCGCTCGACGTGACGGTGTCGCTCGACCCGAAGGCGCTGGCGACGGGGCTCGCGGTGGGTGTGTGCGTGGCGCTGATCTTCGCGCTGCGCCCGCTGCTGGCGCTGCGGCGCGTCTCGCCGCTGCAGGCGCTGCGCCGCGACGAGACGGCGCTGGAGCAGGCCTCGCGGCGCGACCCCGCGACGCAACTGGTGAACGTGACGCTGATCGCGAGCATCATCCTGCTCGCCATCGGGCGCGCCGACACGGTGCCGCGCGGCCTGATGTTCGCGGTCGGCATCGGCACCAGTCTCGTGGTGCTGTATGTGGCGGCCTGGCTGCTGAGCGAAGGGGCGCGCCTCGTCGTGCGCCCGTCGTGGCCGTACGTGGTGCGCCAGGGCGTGGCCAACCTGTACCGCCCGGCCAACCAGACGCGTTCGGTCGTCATCGCGCTCGGCTTCGGGTCGTTTCTGGTGACGACGATCTACCTGGTGCAGGCCAATCTGGTGCGGCAGTTCGACATCACGGCGGCCGCGTCGAAGGGCAACCTGGTGATGTTCGACATCCAGGACGACCAGCGCGCGGGCGTGGAGCGGGCCGTGGCTGAGGCGAAGCACCGGCTGGTCTCGATGACGCCGATCGTCACGATGCGGATTGCGAAGATCAACGGCGCCGACCCCACCGAGCACGCGCGACAGAGCGGGCAGGGACGCGGCAGCTGGGCGTACCGGCGCGAGTACCGCTCGACGTACCGCGACACGATGGTGGCGACCGAGAAGCTCGTCGCCGGCAAGTGGTTTGGCGCGCACCGCGCGAGCGACACGCTGCACGAGGTGTCGCTCGAGCAGGACCTGGCGAACGACAACCTCAAGGTGAAGCTCGGCGACGTCATCACGTGGGACGTGCAGGGCGTGCTGATTTCCACGAAGGTGACGAGCCTGCGCACGGTGGACTGGGGGCGGTTCGACCCGAACTTCTTCGCGGTCTTCGACCCGGCGGCAATTCGCGGCGCGCCCAAGCAGTGGGCCGCCGTGGTGGCGGTGGCCGACGAGAAGGGGATTGCGCTCCTGCAGCGGCGCGTCGTGGAAGCGTATCCCAACGTGGCGAGCCTCGACATTTCGCTGGTGCGCCGCACGATCAACGACATCGTGCACAAGGTGTCGCTGGCCGTGCGCTTCCTCGCGCTCTTCTCGCTCGGCATGGGCGTGCCGGTGCTGTTCAGCGCGGTGTCGGCGACGCGCCGCGACCGGCTGCGCGAGAGCGTGCTGCTGAAGACGCTGGGGGCGACGCAGCGGCAGGTGCTGCGCATCCTCTTCACCGAGTACGCCCTGCTCGGCGCGCTGGGCGGGATCTGCGGCATGGGGCTCGCCACGCTCGGCGGATGGGCGCTGGTGCGGTTCGTCTTCGAGGCACCGTTCTCGTTCGCGTTCGGCC
>JAJZRK010000043.1 GCA_021802745.1 bacterium | reverse complement strand
TTTGGCGGGCGTTTCGGCGCGCCGGCGGGTCCGCCGACGCTCGCGAGCGTCAGCGGCGCGCTGAATGGCGCGGCGATGGCGATGCAGGGTGCGGAAGTCGCGCCGACCGCCCGCCAGGTGGTGGCGTGCACGAGCGCCAGCAAGCAGCTCGACGAGGTCATGAGACGGTGGACGGCGCTCAAGACCACACGCCTGGCGGCGCTCAACGCCAAGCGGCAGGCCGCGGGACAGGCCGCGGTGACGGTGCCGTGATGACGGGCCGCGGGATGATTTCCCGGGCTGCGCTGGCCGTCGCATTCGCGGCGGCCAGCGCAGCGCCCGCCGCTGCAGGGGCGCAGGCACAGGCCGCGAACGCAACGTCAGCGGCCGACGTGCAGTTCATGCAGGGCATGATCCACCACCATGCGCAGGCGATCGAGATGACCATGCTCATCGCCGCGCGCACGAAGACGCCGGCCCTGCGTTCGCTCGGCGAGCGCATCGAGGTCTCGCAGAGGGACGAGATCGCGATGATGCAGCAATGGCTGCGCGAGCACGGGCAGGACGCGCCAGATCCGCTGCCGCACCTGGGGATGGACATGGGCGGCCACGACATGCCCATGATGCCCGGCATGCTCACCCCGAAGCAGATGACCGAACTCAAGGCCGCGCGCGGCGCCCGCTTCGACCGGCTGTTCCTGGCCGGCATGATCCAGCATCACGAGGGGGCGCTGGTGATGGTCCAATCGCTGTTTGCCACTTCCGGAGCGGCCCAGAACACCGCCATCTTCCGGTTCGCGTCCGACGTCGATGCCGACCAGCGCGCGGAGATCGCCCGCATGAAGGCGATGCTGGCCAAGCTTTCACCGCAGTAAACGCCCGACCCACCAACCGAGGTACGCATGCCCCCCGTTCCGTCGTTCCGCGCCTTGCGCGCGGCCGCGATCGCGTTGAGCACCCTGCTCATCGCCTCCCCCGCGCTCGCGCAGGGCGCCAGCACCACCGATCCGCGCGCTACCCTCAAGGCCGGCTGGAAGGACGCCGGCGAGGCGTCGTGGAACCTCCACGTGGTCTCGACGACGTGGAAGCCCGAGGCGATGTACGACGCGAAGAACCTCGGCAACTTCTCGTTCATGAACTCCGACCTTGCCTTCTCGGGCAAGCACGTCTTCCAGGGGAACTTCAACGGGTTCCAGATCTGGGACGCCTCGGACGTGAAGAACCTGAAGCTCACGACGCTCTACACCTGCCCGGGCGGGCAGGGAGACCTGTCGGTGTGGGGCAACCTCCTGTTCATGTCGGTGGAGGAGACGCGCGGGCGCGTGGACTGCGCGGACGGCGGCGTGAAGGACACGGTGAGCGCCGAGCGCTTCCGCGGCGTGCGCATCTTCGACATCAGCGACATCGAGCATCCGAAGGTGATCACGCAGGTGCAGACCTGCCGCGGCTCGCACACGCACACCCTCGTCGAGGATCCCAGGGACAAGGGAGTCGTCTACATCTATGTGCAGGGGACGAGCGTTGTCCGGTCGCCCAACGAGCTGGCGGGCTGCTCGGGCGCGATGCCCGACAAGGATCCCAACACCGCGCTCTTCCGCATTGAAGTCATCCGGGTGTCGCTGGCCAACCCGGCCGAGGCGAAGATCGTGAACTCGCCGCGCATCTTCGCCGACTCGACGGGCGCGATTGCCGGCCTGTGGAAGGGCGGCGAGCATGGCGCCGGCACGCAGGCCACGTCGCGCACCGACCAGTGCCACGACATCACGGCCTACCCGGCCATCGGCCTCGCCGCCGGCGCCTGCTCGGGCAACGGCATCATCCTCGACATCAAGGATCCGGCGAACCCGAAGCGCATCGCCGAGGTGATGGATCCGAACTTCGCCTACTGGCACTCGGCGAACTTCGGCAACGACGGCAGCAAGGTGCTGTTCACCGACGAATGGGGCGGCGGCGTCGCGCCGCGCTGCCGCGCCAGCGACAAGCTCACGTGGGGAGCCGACGCGATCTTCACGATGCAGGGGCGCAGGCTGACGCTGGCCGGCTACTACAAGCTGCCGGTGGCGCAGACGAACACCGAGAACTGCGTGGCGCACAACGGCGCGATCATCCCGGTGCCGGGGCGCGACATCATGGCGCAGGGGTGGTACCAGGGCGGCGTGTCGGTGTTCGACTTCAGCGATCCGGCGCACGTGCGCGAGATCGCCTACTTCGACCGCGGGCCGCTGAACGCCGACACGCTGCACATTGGCGGGTCGTGGTCGGCGTACTGGCACAATGGCTACCTCTACAGCTCGGAGATCGCGCGCGGCCTCGACATCCTCGAGCTGACGCCGAGTGAGTACCTCTCGGCCAACGAGATTGCGGCGGCCAAGCTCGTGCAGCACGACGTGAACAACCCGCAGAACCAGATGCGGAACGTGTGGCCAGCGCAGCCGGTGGTGGCACGGGCGTATCTCGACCAGATCGTGCGCTACGGCGAACTGCTCCCCGCGCGCACGCGGGAGATTAGCGCGTCCTTGGACGCGGCCGAGGCGGCCACGGGCCAGGCGCGCACCGCAGCCTACAAGAAGCTGGCCAAGTCGCTGACCGCCGACGCCAAGACTGCGTCCGAGCCGGAGCGCGTGAAGGCGCTGGCCGCGGTGGTGGCGGAGATGGCGAAGTAGGGAGCGTCAGCGGCGATGGTTCCGCGCTTCCTCCCATTCGCGAAGCGGCGGATGGGAGGAGGTGGCGGCTCGGGATGTTCGCGGACATCCAGTGGCAGCGCGCTGTGCCGCGATTGCCCGCAACGCCTTCACGAACGCGTCGAGTTCCGCCGTGGTGATGTACACCTGCGGCGTCACGCGCACACCGTGCACGCCCACGCCATCAATGGCCACCGTCCAGATCTTGTGCCGCTCGAAGAGCACGTTCATCAGGTCGCCGGGCTTAACACCCTCGATGCCGACGTTGGCGATACCGCACGAGCGCATCGGATCGGCCGGCGTGTTGAGGATGAACTTCGGCTGGCCGCGCACCTGGTCGCTCCAGTAGCGCTGCAGGTTGCGCAGCCGCGCCTCCTTGCGCGCGGCGCCGATGGCCTCGTGGAAGACGATGGCATCCTCGATGCCAAGGTCGGTGTGGCACGGATGCGTGCCGGTATGGTTGAGCTTCAGGATGTCGTCGTCCGGCGTGCCATCGCCGTACAGGGGCCACAGGCCGGCGATGCGCTCCTTCTTCACGTAGAGAATGCCCGCGCCGAGCGGCACCGACAGCCACTTGTGCAGTGACGCTCCGTAGTAGTCGCAGTGGAGGTCGGGAATCTTGAAGTCGAGGTGCGCGAAGGCGTGCGCGCCATCCACCATCACCTGCACGCCGCGCGCGTGCGCCATGTCGCAGATGGCGCGCACGGGGAGGACATGGCCGGTGATGTTCACCATGTGGCAGATCATCAGCAGGCGCGTCTTCGGCGTGATGGCCTGGGCGTAGACCTGCACCACGTCATCGTCGCTCGCGGGGTTGAGCGGGATGTCAATGAACCGGTTCACCATGCCGTGCCGGCGCGCCTGCAGCTTGAACTGGTCAATCATCGCGCCGTAGTCCTGGTTGGCCATCACGGCCTCGTCGCCGGGCTTCCAGTCGAAGCCGGCGATCACGGTATCAAGCGATTCGGTGGTGTTGCGCGTGATGATCAGCTCGGCGCTCGAGCAGCCGGCCAGCGCCGCGAGCTGCGTGCGGACGCGCTGCTTGTCGTCCACGCGCACGGTGCGCATGTACCGCGAGCCCAGGAAGTTCACGTGGCGCACGTGGCCAATGAACTGCTCGAGCACCACTTCGGGCTGGAAGCAGTGGTAGCCGTTCTCGAGGTTGATGTAGTCGGGGTTCAGCCTGAACTTCGTGCGCACCGCCGCCCAGAACGGCTCGTCTTCGGCGAGCGCCGCCGCCGGCACCGATTGGTACTGTGCCAGCAGCTCGGGACCGAAGACCAGGCCGGCCGGGGTGACTGGATGCCTGCGGGGTGCGAGGCGACTATATACTAGATTCTATCCCCCGGCGCCGCTGCCGGTCAGTCGGCGCATTCGACTCCCCAGATGAGGTGTGGATCATCCATGCGTACGCTCCGTTGCGCAGGCTCCCTGTTGATCGCCGGCCTGATCGCCGCTCCCGTTGCGCTGCGTGGACAGGACGCCCCACGCCCGCAGGCGCCATCGCCGCGCGCCGACAGCACACGAACCGCGAGCCGGCTCGACGCCGACGGCCAGACCGCCAAGGCGCGCGAGATCTTCGAGGCGCTCGTCGCCAGTGCGCCGTCGCCGCTCGCCCGCAGCGCCGCCCAGCGCGCCCTGGCCATGTCGTACGCCTTCGACGGCGACTGCGCGAACACCGTGAAGCATGAGGAGATGGTCATCGCGTACTGGAAGACGCGCGAAGCAGAGGAGCCACAGAACGCCTTCTACCAGCAGGGCGAGATGGCCAATGAAGCGGCGCGCGTCTGCATTGATGCCGGCGACCTGAAGACGGCGGACAAGTACTACCGCCTGGGGAGCGAACTTGGCAACAAGGAGCCCGCGCCGCGCACGCACCCGAAGTCCCTCTGGGACTTCCGCCTTGAGCATGCGCTGGCCCGCCTGGCAGCGCGCCATGGCGACAAGAAAGGGGCCGCGGAGCACGTGGCCGCCGCGCGCAAGGCGCTCGACAGCGACACGGCCATGGCGCGCCAGCAGGAGCGCTTCTTTCCGTACCTCACCGGCTACGTGGCGCTCTATACGGGCGAGCTGGCGACGGCCGAGGCCGACCTGACGAAGGCGCTGGCCGCCCGCGGCAATGAACGCGACCCGTTCATGCATGCCCTGCTCGGCATGACGTACGAGAAGCAGGGGAACGCGGCGAAGGCGAAGGAGTTCTACCAGAAGGCGTACGACCTCGCGGCGAACGCGCACAACCCGCCGGCGGCGTTTGTCCGGCCCTTCGCGCGCAAGAAGCTGGCCGCACCGTAGCGAGCGGCTGGCGGTCGCATCGGCTGGCCGTCGCCGACCGATGCGCCGCCGTCCGTGCGTGCATCACGTGGCGGGACCTGGTGTATTGTGGTAATTCACATACTCCTTGCCCCCCGAGGACTACATGCGCGCCCTGATAGTCGCGGCAGTCATATCGCTCGCCGCCTGCGGTTCACCCGCCCCGCAGCACTCGGCGGCCGTTCCATCAACTGCCGCCCCGCTGACCCCGCCCGCCGAGATGTCGCACGGCGAAGCGCCGGTTGGCATGGCCAACACCAAGACCGACCGTGCGGCCGACGCTCCGCCGCGCGCGCACACGCGGCGGCACCGCATCCGCATGCGGAGCGTTGCGGTGCGGCACGAGGTGTCGCCCGGCGTCTGGTACGATGCGTGGACGTTCGATTCCATCGTGCCGGGCCCCGTGCTGCGTGCCACCGTTGGCGACACCATTGACTTCACGCTCGTGAATGGTGCCGACATGCCGCACTCCATGGATTTCCACGCCGCCGAGATTGCGCCGAACCGCGCGTACCGGAACGTGATGCCCAAGGACAGCATCCAGTTCACTTTCGTGCCGCGGGTGCCCGGGGTGTTCATGTACCACTGTGGGACGGCGCCGGTGGCCGCGCACATCGCCAACGGCATGTACGGGGCGCTGATCATTGATCCCGTGACGCCGCGCGCGCCGGCGCAGGAGTTCGTGCTGGTGCAGAGCGAGTTCTACATGGGCGCCGGCCAGGGCAAGGACTCGATCCGCGCGCTCGACTGGCAGAAGCTGCTGGGCGCCTCCCCAGATTTCGTGACGTTCAACGGGGTAGCCTCGCGCTATGCATCGCACCCGATCCCCGTGAAGGCCCGCACGCCGGTGCGTCTCTACGTGGTCAACGCGGGCCCCAACCGGTTCAGCGCGTTCCATGTCGTGGGCGCCATCTTCGATGACGTGTATGTGGACGCCTTCGGCTCGCCGCTGAGGGGGGTTCAGACGTACAATGTAGCTGTGGGCGGCGGCGCAATTTTCGAGTTGCGCCTGGCCGAACCGGGGCAGTACCCCTTTGTCTCGCATGCCTTCGCCGATGCGACCAAGGGCGCGATGGGAGTGCTGGAAGCGACACTGCGCTGATTGGCAGGGCCCGGCCGCCTCCGACCCATCGTGAGTTCGCGCGACGCACCCAAGGGAGTTGGGAAGGAGCACGCCGTGACCAATCATTCGATGACGGCCCGTGGGACCTTCGAGGTCACCATGACGCCGCAGGCCAGCAACACGCACGATGGCGTCACGGATACCCGGCTGGCGCTGGACAAGCGCTATGTCGGGCATCTGGAGGCGTCCGGCGCGGGCACGATGCTCGGCGCGACCACCGCGACGAAAGGGTCGGCCGGGTACGTCGCCATGGAGCGCGTCTCCGGCGCGCTCCACGGCCGCGCGGGGAGTTTCGTGCTGCAGCACAACGGCCTCATGCACCGCGGCACGCAACAGTTGAGCATCGTCATCGTCCCCGATTCGGGGACGGCTGATCTCGCGGGCATCAGCGGCCACTGCGAAATCACGGTTGCGAACGGCGTGCATTCCTACGAGCTGTACTACAGCCTGGCGACCGCGCCGTAACTCGCACCGGGGAGGGATGGGCGGATGCGCTACCTGATGCGCCAGAAGCTCCTGGCATGGGGCAATGACTTCACCATCCGGGACGAGGCGGGCAACGATGCCTACGTCGTGGACGGCAAGGCGATCAGCGTCGGCAACCAGGCGTCATTGCAGGACATGTCGGGCAACGAACTGGCCTTCATACGGCAGAAGTTCCTGTCGCTGGTGCCAACCTACGAACTCTACTGCGGCGGGGCGCTGGTGGCGGTCGTCAAACGGGAGCTGTTCAAGTTCTTTCACCATACCTTCACCGTGGACGTTCCCGGCCCCGACGACCTGACGGTGGAGGGCGACCTGATGGACCACGAGTACACGGTCACGCGCGGTGGCCAGCCCGTGGCACACGTGTCCAAGCAATGGTTCACCCTCGCCGACACGTACGGCGTGGAGATCGGCGAGCGTGAGGATCCCGTGCTCATCCTCGCCACGGCGGTGGTGGTGGACCTCGTGTGCCACGATCACCGGAAGCGGCGGTGAGCCTGCCGGGTCGCCGCCGCGGGCTGATCTTCGCGATCCTCGTCGCGGCGTTCGCCACCGCGGCTTGGCGGCCGATGCGCGGCCCCGACTGCGCGCGCATTCCCCCAGACGCGGGGTGCACGCGCGTGCTGTTTATCGGGAACAGCTACACGTATGTCAACAACCTGCCGGGCGTGTTCGCGCAGATCGGCAACGCCCTCGGGCGCCCGGTCTACGCCGACATGATTGCGCCCGGCGGTGAAACGCTGGCCGGCCACGCGGCCTCGCCCGCAGTGCTCGCTCGGATTCGCGACGGACACTGGACGTATGTCGTGCTGCAGGAACAGAGCGTGATGCCCGCCGTCGAGCCGTCACGACAATCCGCGATGTTCCCCGCCGCCCGGGCACTCGTGGATTCGATACGGCGCGCGGGCGCGCAGCCAGTCTTCTTCATCACCTGGGGCCACGAGAACGGCTGGCCGGACGGCGGGTTGGCCGACTATCGGGCGATGCAGACACAACTGACGCTGGGATACCGAATGATTGCGGACGAAATGCACGCGATCGCCGTGCCGGTCGGTGAGGCCTGGCGGATCATCGCCACGAAGCACCGTGACATTCCGCTCTGGCAGGGGGACGGCAGCCACCCCACCGTGCAGGGGACTTTTCTCGCGGCCAACGTCTTCGTCGAGGTGCTGCTGCACGTGCGGCCGCGCGGGATGGACGCACGCGGCCCCGTGCCAGCGGGGCAGGTCAATCGCCTTCAGCAGGCGGCCTCGCGCGCCGTCGCGGAGGCGCCGCGCACCACGCGCTAGTGCGGCACGGCGGCGCGCGGCCCCCTATATTCTCGGACTTCCATGACCGCCCCCGCCCCCCGCCACTTCGCCCGGTACGTCGCCATTGGCGACAGCTCCACCGAAGGCCTCGATGATCCCGATGGACGCGGCGGATATCGCGGGTGGGCCAACCGGCTGGCCGCGCACATCGCCGCCGCGCAGCCCGGCGGCCTGCTGTATGCAAACCTCGCCGTGCGCGGCCGCATGACCAAGGAGATCCGGCGCGAACAGCTCGTGCCGGCACTGGCCATGCATCCGGATCTCGTCACCGTCTTCTCGGGGGTGAATGACGTCGTCCGGCGCCGTTGCGATGTGGCGGCGGTGGCCCGCGAGACAGAGCGCATGCTGGCGGCCTTCGCCGATACCGGCGCGACGGTACTCACCATCACGATGCCCGACCTCAGCGACGTGGCGCCGCTGGCCCGACTCATCCGCGACCGGGTGCTCGCGCTCAACGACCGCGTGCGCGCGGCGTGCGCGCGCACGGAAGCGCTGTGCGTGGACCTCGAGCGCGCGCCGGTGACGAGCGACCTTCGACTGTGGAGCGATGACCGCCTGCACGCCTCCAGCGAGGGCCACGCCCGCATTGCGGCGGCGCTGGCGCAAGCGCTGGGCCTACCGGGACACGACGGCGCCTGGGCCGAGCCGCTTCCCCCCGCCCCTGCGGCGTCCATCGTGGCGCGCGTCGGCGACGAACTGCGCTGGACGGGCGAGCACCTGGTGCCGTGGCTTTGGCGCCATGCGCGTGGTATTTCATCAGGGGACGGTCTCTCGGCAAAACGACCGACGCTCGAGACCGTGGACCGCGACAACATCTGATGCCGGACGGGAGGGGCCATGGCCCGAGGTGCGGTGCAGGACCCCAACTATGAGTTTCGCGTGCGCGAGAGCTTCGCGCGACAGACGTTCATGACGACCCTCGGCGCCTCGCTCGTTCACGTCGAACCCGGCGAGGTGCTCATCGCGCTCCCGTTCAATGAACGGCTGACGCAGCAGCATGACTTCCTGCATGCGGGCGTCGTGGCGTCGGTGCTCGACAGCGCCTGCGGGTACGCCGCGCTCACGCTGATGGAACCGGGGGCCGGCGTGATGAGCGTGGAGTTCAAGGTGAACCTGATGGCTCCGGCCGCCGGCAACCGCTTTGTCGCCGTCGGCCGCGTGGTGCGCGCCGGTCGCACGCTGACCGTCTGCCAGGGCGAGCTGCGTGCCGTGCAGGACGAGGGCGAGGTCGTGGTCGCCCTCATGCAGGCGACCATGATGGCGATTCGCGACCGCGCCGGGATCGCCGACTAGGCGCAGTGCGGCAGTCGCCGCCCTGCGGGTCGAGGTGTTCGCCGTCGTCGCCGCCCTACGGGTCGAGGCGTGCGCCGTCGTCACCGCCCCACGCGCCAGTGCTCCGGATGCCGTTGCGGGCATTCACCGCCTGCAGCAGGTCGCTGACCTTGTAATAGCGGCCCCCGCGAATCACCACCTCGAGTTTCTGCAGGTCGCTGATCCGTTCCGTGGGCTTGCCCGCGACGACGAGGATGTCGGCCACCTTGCCGGGCGCAAGGCTGCCGTACTCGCCGTCGTCCTTCATCACGCGCGCCGCATCAATGGTCGCGATCTGCAGGATCTTCGCGCGCGGAATGCCGGCCAGCTCGTACATCTCGAGCTCGCGGCGGTACGTCACCCCGGCCGAGTTGTCGGTGCCGGCCACCAGCGGCACGCCCGCCGCGTACAGCCGCCGGATGAGCTGCATGTACGCCGAGTCGGCGCGCTGCTGATCGGTGGACCCGCCCGCGCCAACCAGCGCCCCGCCGCCGCCGATCCAGAGGTTGAACGTGCCGTCAATCACCGTCTTGTGGGCGGCGAGAAACGCGATGAGCGACGGCATCGCAGGAGAGTTCACGTCAATGGTCGGCGCCACCGCCGTCGCCACCTGCGAGTACGCGCGCATCTGCGGCAGGTAGAGCGAATCCTGGAAGAAGTTCGAGAAGAAGAACGCGGCGTGCTGCACCTCGTCGTAGCCGAGCGCGACCGCGGCCTCCATGGTCATGCCGCGCGGAATGTGTCCGCTGAGCCGCATGCCGCGCCGGTGCGCCTCGGCGGCGATGACGGGGACCAGGTCGGGGTGCACGAGGTTGTACAGCTTGATCTGCTTGTAGCCCAGCGAGTCGTAGCGGGCCACCCACGCGCGCGCCTCCGCTTCGGTGCTGATGAGCACTCCCGTCGGCCCGGCCCACTTGAGCGGGCCTTCCATGAAGCCGGCGAGAATCAGCCGCGGCGATGCGAGCCTGCCGGCGCGCTCCCGGTCGCGCTGCGACACCGCCACGTCGAGGTCCGACGCGAGGTCGCGCGCGGTGGTCAGCCCCTGCGCGAGCTGCATGAGGCTGAGGGCCGACTGATTGGCCACCATCAGATGCGTGTGCATCTCCCACATGCCGGGCATCACGGTCTTCCCGGTCGCGTCAATGACCGTCGCGCCGTCGGGGACAGGCGTGGATGCCGCCGGTCCAACCGAGAGAATACGCTCCCCGCGCACGATCACGGTCTGGCCGGGCACCAGCACGCCGCGCTCGCTGTCGAACAGGTCGCCATTCCGGATGACGAGCGCACCATTGACCGGCGTGACGACCTTCTTCGCGACCGCTTCGCCCAGTGCGTTGCGCCACTTGAGTTCGATGGCGCGGAAGGCAGGCAGAAAGCGCTGGATATCGGGGCGCACCGTAATGAACCACTGCACATCTGTGGCAAGCAGCTGTCCCTTCTCGTCGAGCCACGTGCCGGTTGGCGTTGGCGCGCCGTTGCGATAGACCATAACGAGCCGGGCGCGCTGGCGCCGGCCGTCCGTGCGCAGCGTGGTGTCGGCGATCACCTCGGCGCGCGCCATGCCGGTGCCCGTGACGGGGGCGGTGCGCCCGGGCTGGGCGAGCAGGAAACGAGCGAGCGCCGCCTGCTCCCACGGTGTGCCGGCCCGCGCGCCGACAAACGCCGCCGGATTGCGCTTTACCGCCGACCGTGGCACCCCATTCGTGAGACCGTACCAGACCGAGTCGGCGCCCACCTCGAACGCATCGGTTGGCGCGCCCGCGCTGCCGTCGGTGAGGACGGGACGCCGTTCGCCGCGCACGAGGGCGCCCGTGTCATCGCGCTGGTAGCGCATCTCGACTCGCGTGCCGCGATTCCGGTCGGTGAAGACCCAGCGCACGATGGCCGAATCGGCGGTGCGCACGACCACGAGATCGCCGGTCTCGCGGCCGTGATTGGAGACGATCCAGCGGGCTGTGTCGGCGGGGACGACGACACCGATGAGGGCGAGCAGCGGCAGGAACATGGCGGGGAAGGCTGGAGGACGAGGCGTGTGCCCTCAATAATGCGCACGCACACTCGTCCGGACAGGGGGAGACTGGCGCCGAGGGCCCCCGTGCCCGAAAATCCCCCGGTCACCTTTTCCGCACGTGAGCCCCTCATGAGCCGCAAGCAGATTAGCAGCGGGTCCACCTTCGAGAAAGCCATCGGCTATTCCCGGGCGCTCGTTGACGGGCGCTGGGTCTTCGTCTCCGGCACGACGGGCTTCGACTACAACACGATGACGATCAGCGACGACGTCGTCGTGCAGGCCGACTGCTGCTTCCAGAACATCCAGCGCGCCCTGGCCGATGCCAAGTGCCGGCTGACGGACGTCGTGCGCGTCACGTACATCGTCCCCGACCGCGACGACTTCCCCAGGACGTGGCCGGTGCTGCAGCGCTACCTCGGCGACATCCGGCCCGCGGCGACGATGATCGTGGCTGGGCTGGCCGACCCGCGCATGAAGATCGAGATCGAGGTCACCGCGCGCCGCCAGAAGCGGGTGAAGAACGGCAAGGACGAGTAGCGACGCCCGCCGCGCCGCGAGCGTTACGCGCGCACGATCAGGCTGCAGCAGGTCACGGCGCCCTCGGCCTTCGCAAGCTCGGAGACATCCACCGTGTGCACGGTGACGCCAAGCGCCTCGATGCGCTGCCGCGTGCGCGGGTACGCGGCGCCGTACACGAGCACCCCGCCGATCCGTAGTGCGTTGGCGCCCATGGTTTCCTGCTCGTGCACCATGACGACGCGAAAGGCCTCGAAGACGGACGGCTCGACCCACGCGGGGTTCAACAGGACGGTCGCGTCGTCTATGGCAGTCACCGCGCTCTTCAGGTGCAGGCACCCGGAGACCGACACACCCTGCACGGTATAGCCGTGCCCAGCGAGCGCCGCCGCCAGCTGGCTGATGCCGCCGTCGTTGGTGCGCTGGGAGCGGCCCACGAAGACGGATCGCCCGACGACCAGCACATCACCGCCGTCGAGCGTGGCCGGCGCCTTCAGCCGAACCAGGGTGCGCAGGGGAGCGAGCGCCGCCGCCACCGCCGTCACTTCGTCACGACGCGACTTTGCTCCGGGCCGCGCAATGACGGCGACCTCGTCGAAGACGACCGCGGTGTCCTCGATGAACACCGCGTCGGGGTGCGTGGGCGATGGTCCAACGCGCTGCAGCGCGCACCCCAGCGACTCGAGCAGCCGTTCGTAGCCGCGATGCTGGGCGCGTGCGACGTCCACGCGAATGGGCGCGCGCTCACGATGCGTGAGTTCGCACGACGCGATCGTCGGAGACACTTCACGCGTGAAAGCAATCCAGGACGTCCGCATGGTCAGCGCGAAGCTTGCGCGGCTTTCGACCGATGCGCCACTAGCGGCCGCCGCGAGGGCCGGCGGTCAGGGAATCACCGGCAGTTGCCCTCCGGGAGAGATGACACGGGTTGTGCGCACCCGGCTTGCGAGGGGTCACGCGGCGGCGTGAAGAATGACATCTTTCCACAAGGGCCACCCATGAGCCCGAGCGCGGCGCACGGACTGCCGTTGCCGATCGCGCGACTGACCTGTTGAGGACTGTTTCAATGACTGCCATAGCGACCAAGCCCCCGCGCATCATCACCGAACTTCCCGGCCCGAAGGCGAAGGCGATCATCACGCGCGACGCCGAAGTAGTGTCGCCGTCGTATCCGCGCGGCGTGCCCTTCGTGATGGACCACGGCAAGGGGGCCGATGCCTGGGACGTGGATGGCAACCGGTTCCTCGACTTCTGCGGCGGCATCGCCGTCTGCAACACCGGGCACGCGCACCCCAAGGTGGTGCAGGCCATCAAGGACGCCGCCGATTCGTTCCTGCACATCTCCAGTGACTTCTGGCACGAGCGGTGGGTGTCGCTTGCCGAGCGCATCAGCGCGCTGAAGCCGATGGGCAACGAGCCCGTGATGAGCTTCATGTGCCAGAGTGGCGCCGAGGCAGTGGAGGGCGCGCTGAAGCTGGCGCGCTACGTCACCGGCCGCACGCGCTTCATCGGTTTCCTCGGCGGCTTTCACGGCCGCACGATGGGAGCGCTGGCGTTCACGGCGAGCAAGTACACGCAGCAGTCGGGTTTCTTTCCCACCATGCCGGGCGTGACGCACGTGCCGTACCCGAACAGCTTCCGGCCGCTCTTCGCCGGCCCGGATCAAGGGAAGGCGGTGCTCGACTACATCGAGAACCAACTCTTCCAGAACAACGTCCCACCCAAGGATGTCGCCGCGATCCTCATCGAGCCCATCCAGGGTGAGGGCGGCTACATCGTGCCGCCCGACGGCTTCCTCGCCGGGCTGCGCGCGCTCTGCGACAAACACGGCATCCTGCTGATCTTCGACGAGGTGCAGGCCGGCATCGGGCGCACCGGCAAGATGTTCGCCTCGCAGCACTGGGGCGTCATGCCCGACATCATGACGCTCGCCAAGGGGCTCGGCTCGGGCATTCCCGTCGGCATGGTGGTCGCGAAGAAGACGCTCATGTCGCAGTGGAAGAAGGGGGCGCACGGCAATACGTATGGCGGCAACCCCATCGCGGCGGCGGCGGCGCTGGCGACGCTCGACCTGGTGGAGCACGGCCTGATGCAGAACGCCGCCGCCGTCGGAGCGTACTTCATGGATCGCCTGCGCGAGCTGCAGGCGCGGTACCGCTGCATCGGCGACGTGCGCGGCAAGGGGCTGATGATCGGCTGCGAGTTCGTGAACCCGGACGGCTCCGCGGCCGCGAAGCTCTGCGACGACATCATCGTGCGCGCCTATCACCACGGCCTGCTCCTGCTCCCGTGCGGCCTGAGTACGGTGCGGTTCATGCCGCCGCTGCTTGTCACGACCGCCGAGGTGGACGAGGCAATCGAGATGCTCGACGCCGCGATTGGCGAGGCGCTTGGCGCCTAGCGGACGGCGAGAGGCCCCGGGATCTTTCCCGGGGCCTTTTTTCGTATCTCCCCCCACGCTCCCTTTCCGTGACCATCACGCCGGCCGCCCGCAGCACACGTCGCAAATTCGGCTTCTGGCTGGCGACGGCGCTCGTTGTCGGCAACATCATCGGCTCGGCCATCTTCATGTTGCCGGCCGGACTTGCGTCGTACGGATGGAACTCCGTCGTCGCCTGGGTCATCACCTTCGTCGGTGCGCTCTGCCTCGCGTGGGTCTTCTCCGAACTGGCGCGGCACCTTCCGTCGGCGGGCGGGACGTTCGGCTTCATGCGGCTCGGTGTCGGTGAGGGCGCCGCGTTCCTCGGTGCGTGGGGCTACCTCGTCTCCGTCTGGTCGGCCAACGCGGGGATCACCATCGCGGGGGTCAGTTATCTCACGCGACTGGTGCCCGGATTGGCCGCGACGCCTGCGGCATCACCCGCCGTGGCGCTGGGCGTCATCTGGGTGCTGACGTGGGTCAACCTGCGCGGCCTGCACGCGGCGGGGAGCGTGCAACTGGTCACCTCCATCGTGAAGCTGCTCCCGTTCGCCGCGGTCATCGGGCTTGCGGTATGGCGGCTCGCGGCCAGCGGCGGCGCGCTGCTGCCGCCGCTCGAGGCGGGCTCGATCACGCTCGCCGGGGCGAGCGGCGCGGTGGGACTCACCCTCTTCGCGATGCTGGGTCTCGAGAGCGCGGCCATGCCGGCCGACGCGGTGGAGCGTCCCGAGGTGAACGTGCCGCGGGCGACGATGGCCGGCACCGGCCTGAGCGCCGTGGTCAGCCTCGTCGCCACCTGCGCGGTGGCGCTCATGCTGCCGACGGATGTGGTTGCGTCGTCCAAGGCGCCGGTGTCCGACTTCATCGCCGTCTCGTGGGGCGGAATCGCCGGCGGCTTCGTGGCGCTGTGCGCGGTGATCAGCTGCTTCGGCTGCCTGAACGGCTGGCTGCTCATCAGCGGCGAGCTGCCGGTGGCGATGGTGCGGGCCGGGACGCTCCCGCCGTGGTTCGGGTCGCTCAACGCGCGACATGCACCGGCGCGGAGCATCGTGCTCGGTGCGGTCATCACCTCGCTACTCACGCTGCTGGCGTACACGCGTGTGGGGGTGGCGGCCTACAACTTCGTCATCCTGCTCTCGACGGCGACGATCCTCGTGCTCTACCTGTTCTGCGTGGTGGCGGTGGCGCGCTTCATGCGTGACGGACGCGTGCCGCGCACGACCGGTCTGCTGACGGCGACCGTCCTCGGGTTCGTGTTCGTGTTGTGGGCGTTCTACGGTTCCGGCTGGGAATCGCTGGCATGGGGCGGCGTGCTGATCGCGGCGGGCTGGCCGGTGTACCGGGTGACGCGGAAGGCGGCGGCGAGGTCCGATGGTTCTATGAGAGCGATCGTCAAGGGCACACTGCGTGACCGCTGATCGTTTGGTGGGTGTCCCCGTGACAATCAGCCCCACATCATGAATGGGGGACGACACCTTGCGGTGCGACCGGGGGCGCATGGCAGTCCTCTTTTCCATCGTTCTCCTCGCGGAAGCTTCAGGGCCGAACTGGACAGAGACAAGCGCGCGCGGTCGCGGGATGCGAACCATGGTTAGGCGCCACGCCCGACGGAATGTCGAGCGCTCCAGCGGCGGAATGCGATGACGCTCCAGATCGCCTCCACCACCGCAAACGGCCAGGACCGAATCAGCACAGCATAAACAGCCGCAGCGCCACACGCGATCGCGAAAGAGAGCACGAAGCCCGAGTGACGCCCCTCGAAGGCGTACGACAGGACCATCGCCGTGACTGCTACAAGTCCGAACAGTTCGACGCCCATGGACAGTCGGTTGAGGTGTGCGCCAAACGGATATTGAGAGCACGCCCCGGACTACTACCATGGAGGTGTCACCGATCCATGGATCCCAGCCCGGAGCGGCTCTCATGTGACAGACGACAAAATATGTGGCCCTCGATGTGCATCAGGCTACCTCCGTGGCCTGCGTTCGCGAGGCAGGCGGGCGGGTGATTGCGCGCACGATCCTGCCGACCGAGTCGAGCGCGCTCGTGGAGTTCTTCCGCGGGATGCGCGGCGCGATTCACGTGGCGTTCGAGGAAGGGACCCAGGCGCAGTGACTGCACGACCTGCTGGTTCCGGTGGTCGATCGCGTGCTCGTGTGCGATCGCCGCGGTACGCCCCAGCAGGGGAACAAGGGCGATCAGGGCGATGCCGACCAGCTGTCGGACCTCCTGCGGCGCGGCGGGCTGCGGGCGGTCTATCATGGCAGTCCCCCGCGCGACGTGCTCAAGGAGCTGGCGCGCACGTACCTGAACCTGGTCCAGGACAGCACGCGGGTGATGCTGCGCCTCAAGGCGTTGTTCCGGGCGCGCGGGATTCGGACGCCGGGCACGCGGGTGTATCACCCACAGCATCGCGCGGTCTGGCTCGCGCAGCTGCCGGGCCGCGGTGTCCAGTTCCGCGCCGAGACGCTCTACGCCGAGCTCGACGTCTTGCAGGCGCTGCGGCCGAAGGCCAAGGGCGCCCTCCTGGCCGAGGCGCAGCGGGACCCGGCGTGGGCGGTGCTCCACACCATTCCGTTTCGCGGTCCCGTCCGGGTCGCCCTGCTCCTGGCGACGCTGCAGACGCCGTGGCGCTTTCGCACCAAGCGGAATCTCTGGGCCTACGCCGGCCTCGCGGTGGTGACGCGCTCGAGCGCGGACTACGCGCTCGTCGACGGCCAGCCGGTGCGCCGGCGGCGCGCCCCGATGACGCGGGGCCTCAATCGCAACCACCACCGGGTGGTCAAGGGCGTGTTCAAGGGCGCGGCGACGGCCGCGACGGCGCGCCCGGGGGCGCTGCAGGTCTTCTATCAGGGCCTCGTCGCGCGCGGGATGCGCGAGGAACTGGCTCGCGTGACGCTCACCAGGAAACTTGCGGCACTCACGCTCCGACTCTGGAAAGAGGGAGGACGCTACGACCCAGCGCAGGTGACGATGCACGCGCGCCAAGAAGGCCGGACCCGAGGTGTCGGTGGGGACTCGTGTCTCCGCCGCGCGGCTGCAGGAATCCGGACGACGGGTGCGGGAGGCAGTCTCACAATCGTCGTTCGCCCGGCCGAAGTTCCGCCGAGGCACTCGCCTAACGGTAGGCCCTCCCGCAGGACCCGAAAAAGCGTCAGGCCGACAGCAGAGGACGCCTGTCGAGTCTCAGATAGAACCATGGTCCGCCGTCAGCGGCCCGCGCGCTGGAATGCCGTCCCTGTGGAACCTGGAGTGCGAGCGACGAACACGATGCGGAAGATGACTGCACCCCCAACTCCCCCCGCCCCCAAAGTCTCCGCGCCGACGAAGGTGGGGCTGATTGCCAAGGCGAAGACCGCTCTGGAATCAGCGGAGGCGCAGTGCGCGCTTGACACTCGCTCTCATAGAACGACTCGGCGTTCTGCTGCGAACGCTCTAATTGAATCGGTGTCTTGGGTCCATTCCCCGCCGCTTGCGGCGCAGCGGTTGTAGTGGCAGTAAGATTGTCGGATGAGCGAGTACTTACATCGGAGCCAT
>JAJZRK010000320.1 GCA_021802745.1 bacterium | reverse complement strand
CTGAAGAGCCGAGGAGATGGTCTGCGCCCCGATCATCACCGCGCTGCGCACCGCCGGCGGTGGCGCGCCGATGATGAGCACGTAGAGTGTCACCAACGTGAGCCCCGCCCAGCGCGCCAGTGCGGGCGGCAGGCGCGCCGCCTGGAGGAGCAACAGCATCGCGCCGGAGACAATCGCCACGTGCAATCCGGAGATGGAAAGCATATGGACGATGCCTGCGTCGGCGTAGCGGTCGCGCACCTCAGGATCGAGATCCCTGGTGTCGGCAATCAGCAGCGCGCGCACGAGGCCGGCGTCACGCGCAAAATGACGATCGATGGCCGCTCCGGCGCGCTCGCGCCATGGGGCGAGCGCCGCCGGCGGCTCGTAGCGCGTTCGGCACCGGAACGGCGCACGCTCGCGCGCCATGCAGTCGCGGTCCACGCGCGACGCGTTGCCGCCGACGCCGATGCCGATCGCCGCGATCAGCAACACGGCCCCCGTGCTCGCGCGCCTCGTGAGGAATGCCGCCGCCGCGGCAAAGGCGCACGCGCCGCCACACAGCGCAGCGGTCACGAGCGCCTCGGTCGAGAGTCCGAGAATGAGTCCAGCGGCGTAGGCCGCCGCGGCCCAGGCGATGAGTGGAACGGCAGGTGCTCGGGTCGGTGGTGGCCAGCCTACCAACCGGACGAGCATGACGCGTCACCGAGTCATTGCGCTCGACATCGAATGCTGGCACGACCGCCGCGGACGACGCGGCGCGCGGCAGTGCCGCGCGGCCGCCCGCTTGTCAGAACATCCACACGGCCACGATCATGGCGAATGCCGCCCAGACGGCGTACGCCGCGCACGCCGTGCTGAACGTCGCGTGCAGCGACGCAATCCAGGCGTCGGAGGCTGCCTTCCGCTGCCGGACGAGCAGCAGCCCCAGCAGCACAATGTTGATCACATCCCACCCGATGATGATCAGCCGGTTCAAGGTCAGCCGATCCAGCACCGTGCGATACAGTACCGCGGCGAGCGCATACAGTCCCACCAGCAGCACCAGCGCCGCCACGGCGACGATACCGCGCCGCAGCCACCGCTGCTGCCGGTCCGGCAGGTCGCCCGCGGTCACGGGTGTGGCGCCGACCAGCATGCCGACCACCGCGAACAGCATCACGTTGTAGGTGATGAGTACGTCGCGATCACGGAACGGTTGCAGGAAGTTCGCCGGAATCATCGCGACATAGACGACGAGCACGAGCAGCGTCAGCACGAGGAGCAGGCGCGGCAGCAGCGAGACCATGCGACTCAGGCCGCGACGGAAGTCCTGCCCCTCGGGCGGCTGCGCCACGTCGTAGACGCTGGCGATGGCGATCAATGGCATCAGGCCGACGCCACCGACGGCGAGGAGGCGATTCACCGCGTCTGGCGGTGTGATGCCGAGGGTACGAAACATCTGCAGCGAGATCATCGCAAAGACCATCGCGCCAAGCGCGTAGACGCCGGTCACGACAATTGCCTCGATCGACTTGGCAAGAAAGGCGAATCGCGCGCGCGGTGCCGACCGCACGCCCATCACCGCAATGCCCACCGCTGTCCAGGCGAGGATCGGCATGTGCGTGGTGGCGATCTGCCGATACGTGTCGTCGCCGACCGCCCGCCAAACGGCAAGCACCGCGACTGCGGCGAGCGCAGTGCCGAGCGCGGCCGTCAGCGCAAACGCCTGCCCACGGCTCGCCGTCACGAAAGCCAGCGCGCTGAGCGCCACCACGGGCGTGGCGAGCAGGAGCAACACGGGAATCGTGCGCCCCTTGAGGTCGTGGAACGCGAAATCGCTTCCGGACAGCCACCACAGCACCAACGCGGTGAGGGCGCTGAGTGGAAGGACGAGCCTCCAATTCACCGCGCGACGGTCGCCGACGTCCGGGGTGGGCTGCGTCAGCCGCCAGTGCCACGCCTCGAGCAGGCGCGAGTCCGGGGCGGCAGCGTACGCCGCATCAAGATCGTCACGGAACTCCTCGGCGTCGCCGTGGGCGAGCGCCTCGCGGTAGAGTGACTCGAGGGCGCGCGGCGCATCCAGCGCGGCGTGGATCGTCAGGCGATAACGCATCGGTCCGCTCCGTCGGCGGTGGCGGGGGTCGTCTCGCCCTCTAAGAGGCATCGCCGGGCGCTCGTTGTCCACCATCGGCGCCGGCAGCGACGCCGGTTTCGGCGCGCGTCGTCCCGGGCACTCCCGTGTGTGCTCAGGGCCCGGTCGAGCCCGCCATCGGCAACGGCGCCCGTTCCCGCACCACCTGCCCCGTGAACGTCGAACCAGTGGTGCCTGTGAGTTCCACCACGTAATAGTGGCCGATCTGCGCCTTGTCGCCCGGAATGAGCACGGTCTTGAAGTCGCGCGACCGGCACTGCAGCAGCTCGCCCTTCCGCGCCTCCTTCTCGACCAGCACTTCGCAGCGTTCCCCAACGCGGCGGAAGTTGCGGTCGCGGGCAATGCCGCGCACCGTCTGCAGCAGCTCGTTGAAGCGCGCATCCACGACATCGTCGGGCACCGTCATTTCCGCAGGGAGCCGCGTGGCCGGCGTCCCCTCGCGCGCCGAGAACTTGAACATGAACGCATCGTCGAATCCCACCTCGCGCACCGCGCTCAGCGTCTCGTGGAAGTCCTCGTCGGTCTCGCCCGGGAAGCCGACGATGATGTCGGTGGTCAGGCCCAGCCCCGGAATCGCCGCGCGGAGGCGATGCACGCAGTCGAAGTACTGCTCCCGCGTGTAGCGGCGCAGCATCCGCTTCAGCGTGCGGCTGCTCCCGCTCTGCATCGGCAGGTGCACATGTTCGCAGACGGTGTCGACCTCCGCCATCGCGGCAATGACGTGGTCGCTGAAATCGTTGGGATGCGGGCTCGTGAAGCGCAGCCGCCGCAGTCCCGGCACCGCGCCCACGGCGCGCAGCAAGTCGGCGAAGTCGCGCGCGCCGTCGTGGTACGAATTCACCGTCTGCCCGAGTAGCACCACCTCGGTGAGCCCCTTCGCGACCACGGCCTCGGTTTCGCGCACGACATCTTCCAGTTGCCGGCTGCGTTCGCTCCCGCGGGTGAATGGCACGATGCAATACGTGCAGCGATAGTCGCAGCCGCGCTGGACGGGGATCCAGGCCTTCACGCCGTCGAAGCGGCTCGCCTGCACGTCCTCGTAGTGCTCCTCAAGGTCGAAGTCGGTGGCGGTC
>JAJZRK010000319.1 GCA_021802745.1 bacterium | reverse complement strand
CTACGGTATGAAGCGCGACTTCAACGCGTGGCTCGCCTCGCTCGGCGGCGCGACGCCCATCAAGACGCTCACCGACCTGCGCTACTTCAACATCGCCAACGCCCCGCGCGGCGCGATCAAGTATGGCCAGTCACTGCTCGACATTTCCGACGAGCAGGACACCATTGCGGACCGCCCGAAGTACGAAGCCGACCGCGCCAAGGACATCGACCTCGGCGGCACGCATGGCATCGCGCAGGTCGTCGCGGAGCAGAAGCTCGACGCGCTGCTCTTCCCGGGGCCGAGCAGTGCGTCCATCGCCGCCAAGCCGGGCTACCCCACGGTGCTTGTCCCGTACGGCGTCGTGCCCAACGCGCCCCAGCCGGCCTTCCCCCGCGGATTCGACGCCAAGCCCAGTCCGTACGGCGTCGGCTTCACGAGTGTCGCCTGCAGCGAGCCGCGACTCATTGCGCTGGCATACGCGTTCGAGCAGGCCACCAAGAAGCGCGTGCCGCCGCCGCTCAAGTAGGACGGAGTCGCTTGCCGTTTCGGTACGCGAGCACGCCGTCGTTTACGCTGTGCATCAGGAGAAGCGAGTCCGTGCCGCCAAAGTGCTTCATCAGGTCGAGCAGCACGGGCTCTTCTCCGCCCCACGGATAGCCGAACACCACATCGAAGTCGTCGAGCGCCAGTCCAAGCTCCTGATAACCCGACGCACCAACGCCAAGCGTGCCGGTTCGCACTTCGCCGTCGGCACTGCGATAGCTGTACCCCGCGGGGAAGAAGCTCCCGGAGACAAACCGCGCGCGCGATCCAAACCGCTGCGCCATCGCGCGCGCGGTGGCCACGAGCGACGCGTCCAGCTCGATGCCGTACGCCTCGTAGCCGAGCAGATCGGCGAGAATGGTGATCACGCCCGACGCCGAGCCGAGTTCGAGAAAGCGCAGGCCGGCGGCGCGGTGGGCAACGAGCGCGCCGCACACCACGTCGTAGTCCGAGGCGACGAAAGCGTGAAAGCCGCGCTCGCGCACGGTGCGATCGAACCGATCGAAGAACTCCCATCCGGCCGCACAGACCTCACGCAGTCGCGCCTGCAGCGCGTCGTCGAGCACAGGCAGGGACACACCGACTCCCGCAGTTCGTTTGAGGGGGGGGACCGGGCCGGAAGATACTTCAATCGCCCCGCGTCTGCCGTGCCGGGTTGTGGCCCGACGTGCCGCGCGTCAACTTTGTCGCAACCTCTTTCCCCCCACACCATGCGACACGCCCTGATGTACCACGGCGGCTTCGAGCGGAATTTCAGCCGCCTCTCCACAGGATTCTCCTCGTTCGAGGGAACCGACGGCAAGACTCACGACGTCCCCGCCTGGCCCTCCTCCGCCGACGGGCTGCGGTTCGGCTACATGGAGAAGGCGGGCAAGAAGTTCTGCGTCGTGCGCGTCCTGTTTGGCAACGACGACATCGTGCTGAAGAACGAGCTCATCATCGATCCGGGTCGCCACACGGGCTTCGGCCATCGGCTCGGCCCCGAGCCGACGCTCGTCGAGGACGACGCGGTGGCGCTCTCCCTGCTCGAGGACGTCATCAAGCGGAACGCCGATGCTTCCGAGGCCCTGCTCGCCCTGCGCACCCGCTATAAGCTGGCCGCCGGGATCGCGTAGCCCGAACGCGTGCATCGCGCCGGCGTGCCCTGCGGCACGCCGGCGCTTTCGTTACCGGCAGCGCGGATACGCGGGATCGTTCCCGGTGATCGCCGGCCGCGTCTTGCGCGTCGCCACGGCCATCATGATGTCGTGCACGAACCGACTGGCGCGCGCCATGTGCTCGTAGTCGGCGTACCGCGGCTCGTCCGTCGGCTGGTGATAGTCCGGCGAATAACCCGTCGAGAAGTACGTGACCGGCACGTTGTTGACTACGTAGTTCACCTGATCGCTGCGACAGAAGCGGTTCATCGGGTTGGCGGTGACGTCCCACGACTTGTCGATCGCCATCACCTCGCGCCGCACGGCGTTCACGCTGTCAATCACGTCGCCAAACTCGCGCGAGAGCCGGCGCGCACCGAGCGTCTGGATGCTCGCCGGCCCGCCGAACTTGACCTGGTCCACGCGCCCCTTGGCCAGCATGTCAATGTTGTGCGCCGCCACGACGTCCTTGAGCGGTACCGTCGGATGATCCACAAACCACTTTGAGCCGAGCATCCCCGCCTCCTCGCCCTGGTGGGAGACGAAGATGATCGAGCGTGCCGGCCGCTCCGCGGCAAACTGCTCGGCGATCTCGAGCAACGCCGTCGTACCCGAACCGTCGTCGTCGGCGCCGTTCATGATCGTGTCGAGGCGGGCGGGACGAACGCGGCGGGCGTTCGCGATGAGCGCAGTGATGCGCTGCTGCTGGTCCGCGGTCGGCCGGCAGACCGGATCGTTGGCCCCCTGCCGACGCGTCACCATGTTCACGGCGCGCAGCGAATCGTGCTCCACCGGCGCGACCGTCCCCACGTGGTCGTTGTGGGCCCCGAGCAGCACGTACTCGGCGGAGAGCGCCGGGTCGCTCCCCGGCCGGATGGCGACGACGTTGCGCGCCGGCGTGTCAGACATCTTCCACTCCTGACGCCAGCGGCCGCTCACCGCGCCTCCAACGTCACCGACGCGCAACTGCGCCACGTCCTTTCCGAACAGTGTGGCGGCCGCGGGGCGCGAGATGGTAGCGCCACCGATTGCCGTGGGCGCGTCGGGTGCGGGCTGCATGGCGCCGCGCTTCGTCCACGCCATCGCCGCGCTCGCGGCGGGAATCTGCTCGGCGCCGATGAGCAAGACGGCGACGGCCCCCGCCGCCGTCGCGCGCCCATCGCGTGGTGCCACCAGGGCGCCCGGGCGTCCCGTTGGGCGTGGCGTGACCGCCTCGACGAGGGCGGCGGCCTGCGCGCCGAACTTGTCGGGGACCGAGTCGCAGCGCAGTACGGTGGGCGTGGGGCGCGTCGGCACGATCGGCGCGAGGAAGACCGCAACCTTGCCGCGGAGGAGTGCGGGGTCGAGACTCGCTGAGTCACCCCATCGGCCCGCGAAGACCGTTGCCACGTTTGCCAAGTCGGCGGCGCCGCCTATGCCGGACGCCACATTGGGCGTCATCGGAACCCAGTCGTGGCTGGCGGCAAGTTTCTGACTGCCGGCTTGCAGGGACGACGAGGCGCTGTCGAATCCCAGTGGCCCGAACGGCAACACCTGGAAGTAGGT
>JAJZRK010000042.1 GCA_021802745.1 bacterium | reverse complement strand
CCGATCTCCCCGCGGCCACGGTCTCGACGACACGAAAGAGGCGCGGCGACTCGGCGCCGGCTCCGGCCAGATCGGCCGCGCGCACGGCATAGCCGTCCATCGCCGAGTTGTTGCAGGAGGGAAGCGTGTAGCTCGCGCGGACGTCGGCGGCCAGCACACGGCCCGGCGCATCCAGCAGTGGCACGCGCTCCTCGGGGAGCACGCCCACATCGCCAATCACCCGCGCCACGGCCTCCGTTACACTCAGCATGACCGGTCTACCTCGGGGCGCCGGGCGACGCGAGGCGCACCAGGATCGCGTCCTGCACCTGCTCCACCGCGCGGTTCGGCACCGTGAAGTTGTTGCAGAGGAAGCTGAACAGGAGCATCCGGCCGTCCGCCGTCGTTACGTAGCCCGACAGGCTGCGCGCCTTGTCCACCGTGCCCGTCTTTGCATGCACCTTGCCCTGCGCCGGCGTGCCGCGCATGCGCGATGCAATCGTGCCATCCACGCCGCTGATCGGGAGCGCATCGTAGAAGACGACGAAGTCCCGGTGCTTTCGCATCGCATCGAGCACCTTCACGATCGTCTCCGGCGCCACGTAGTCGTGCCGCGAAAGGCCGCTGCCGTCGCGCACGGCGTGCCCGCTGGTGTCGGCCCCCCAGGCGGCGAGCTGGCGCTCGACGACGCGCCGCCCGCTGTCCGGCGTCCCCACGCCTGTCTTCTCGAGGCCAAGCGTGCGGAAGAGGATCTCGCCAATCTGGTTCTGCGACGGCTTCTCGAAGAGCGGCATCACGGTGCGCAGCGGCGGCGACGCATACGTGAACAACGGCATCAACCCGGTGGTGTCCACGGCCGGTTCGCTGATGACGTTGCCCCGCAGCGTGATGCCGCGCGCGGCGAGCGCCTCGGCGAATGCCGCGAGCCATGTCTGCGAAGGGTTGCGGATGGCCACCGTCACGGTGGCGCTGTCGCGCATCTTCACGAAGCCGGAGAGGTTCAGCCGCGGTCTCGGCCCGCGCACGTCCGTCTCCCAGGCGATGCGATTCGGCTGGCGCGCCTCGGGATCCATCATGCCGCCGGTGACCACGGAGACGCGGCCGATGCTCGGCACCGTTCGGGCGGGACGCGTGACAACGGTGGCCTGCCCTCCGACCGTCGTGGCCGCGTAGACCGTCGCGCGCGCCATTCCCTCGTTGAAGAACAGCTCGTCCACGCCGGCCGAATAGTCGTAGTCGAGGTCGTCCCACGCCCAGCCAAAGCCGAGCGTGGAGTCGGGAAAGGCGTCGCCGCCGCGCACGAGGGCGCCGGCAATCTCGCGTACCCCGCGCGCCCACAGCGAGTCGGCGGCGGCGCGCATCGGCTTCATGGCGTCGCCGAACGCCGCATCGCTGAACGTCGGGTCGCCGCGCCCGATCACCACGAGGTCGCCGCGCAGCGAGCCGTTCACCAACCGGCCAGTGGAGGCGAACTGCGTGCGGAAGCGGAAGTCGGCGCCGAGCTGCGCCAGCGCCGTGGCGCCGGTGAGGATCTTCTGGTTGGACGCCGGCATGAAGAGCTTGCCCGCGTTGTGCGAATAGAGCGTGTCACCCCGCTCGGGATCCACCACGAGGATTCCCCAGTTCGCATTGCGGAATGCCGGCTGCGTGACCATGGAGTCCACGGCGCGCCGGAAGGCGGCGCGTTCGCCCGACGGCGACGGGCGCGATGGCCCGCCCCACGTGGCGCAGGCCGACGCCACGACAGCGCCAAGCAGCACGGCCTGGCGCATCGTCAGCTCCCTTTCCGGAGGTAGGTCCGCTCGACCCAGGCGGCCAGTTCGCCGAGCCAGCCATCATGGTCGAGCCGGAAGAGCGGGAAGGGAAGGCCGTCCACCGGGCCGTCCGACACCATCGCCTGCCAGGCGGCGGCGTTGGGAAGCGTCGGGTCATACAACGGGGCGTCATGTGCAGCGCGCCGGAAGACCTCCACCTTCGGAAGGTCGGTCGCCTTGAAGCCTTCGCACAGCACGATGCCGGCGTCGGCCATGTGCCGCGCCGCGATCTCCTGCGGCGTGAGCGGCTCCGTCCAGCGCTCCACGAGGGCGAACTTGTCGGGCGAGATCATCGCGACGCGCTCGGCCTGTCCTTCGTGATAGTGCCGGTAGGTGTCGGTGTTCACCGGGTCCATGTTGAACGTGTGCGACCCGTGCTTGATGGTCATCACGCGCACGCCGCGGCGCGTCAGCGCGTCGGCGAGCCGGACGACGAGCGTCGTCTTGCCGGAATTCTTCTTGCCGGTGATGGACAGGAGCGGAGGCGTCATGGGTGCGGAGGAGTCGGAAGGTCGTCCGGCGTGTTCACGTTGAAGAAGATGTGTGCGGGATCGCCCCATTGCGACACCTCGGCGGCGCTCAGTCGCCTCACGCGCACGTCGTCGAAGAAGGAGATGACCATGCGGTCGCCTCCGTCGAGGCGCCGCTCGATGGCCGCGAGACAGGTCGGGGCGTACCAGGCGCACAGCGGTTCCACACCCCGGCCGGACGATTCGCTGACCGGGACGGCCGCCTCGTACCCCCGTTCTCCCGCGGCGCGCAGCGCGCGCAGCAGGCCGGCACGCACATACGGCATGTCCCAGGCGACGACGAGCACCGCCGAGCCCCGCGCGTGGGCGAGCGCCGCGTGCAGCCCGCCCAGCGCTCCCTCGCCGCGTCGCACGTCAACCTCCGTGCGCACGCCGGGCAGCCAGTGCCGCGCGTCAGGCGCGTTGGCGACGAGCAGCAGTTCGTCGGTGACCTCGCGCAGCGCGGCGGCCACCCGATCAATGATCCGAGCGCCCTCCACTTCCTGCAGTCCCTTGGGCAGGCCGCCAAACCGCGTGGCGCCGCCGCCGGCAAGGATCACGCCCACACAGTGCGTCGTCGTCATGGTCGCGCCGCCATCAGTCGTCCACCGACCAGACCTGCGGCTCGCCAGAGACCGCCCGCCCGATCAGCACCATGCCGGCGGATCGCGCGATGTCCACCGCCATCGAACTCGGCACGCTCGGCGTCGCCACCACCGCCAGACGCGCGCGCGCGGCCTTGAAGGCGAGTTCGCCGGAGATGCGCCCGGTGACGAGCAGAATCAGGTCGTCGGGTCGGCGGCCCGTCATCAGCATGGCGCCCAGCACCTTGTCCACGGCGTTGTGGCGCCCGATGTCCTCGGCGTGCGCGAGCAGCGTCTCGCCGTCCGTGAGCGCCGCCGCGTGGATGCCGCCGGTTTCGTTGTACAGCACGCCCTTGGCGAAGAGCTCCTTGAACAGCTTGCGGGTGTGCGGGAGGTCGGGAATCGCCGGCTTGGCGGTGCGGCGCGGCACATTGGTGAGCGAGCCGAGAATCGTCGTCACCGCGCCGCACCCGCTGGCGAGCACGCGGCGGCGCTCGGTCCCCTCCACCGTCTCGTATCGCTCGCGCGGCACCTCCGCCCAGAAGCCCGGCTCGAACGCGCACGGCCGCAGCGACAGAAGATCGGCGCGGGTGTCAATGTAGCCCTCGCCGAAGAGCCAGCCGACGACGAGTTCGGGGAGCTGGTCGGGCGTGCACATCCACGTGACCGCGCTCTCGCCGTTCACCTCGAGCCAGACCGCCGATTCCTGCACCGCGTCGTGTCGCGTCATCGCGTGCGCTTCCGCCTCAGTCCGCCGTCCACTCGGCCCAGAGCGTCGGGCCCTCGGAGAGCCAGACACGCGTCACCTGCGCGCGGGCCTCGAGGGCAGCCTGCACGTGCGCCGCGATGTACGCGGCCAGGTTCTCGCAGCTGGGCACGAGGCGCCCCTCGGCGAACTCCGGAACGTCGGTGTTGATGTTGCGGTGATCGAAGCGCGCCGTCACCTCGCGGGCGAGGATGTCGTCGAGCACGACCAGATCCACGACGAAGCCGGTGATTGGGTCCACCGCTCCGGCGACCGACACGTCGCAGGTGTAGGTGTGGCCGTGCCATGCCTCGCGCGAACACTTGCCGAAGACCTCGACGTTGCGCTCCTCGCTCCACTCCGGGCGCCGATAGCGGTGCGCGGCGGCGAAGGTGACGCGGCGCGTCAGCGAAAGGCGCGGCACCGGCTCAGCGGAACAGTTGGTAGCTGAGCCCCACCGACCAGAGGTGGTTGCCCATCCACGGAGCCTTGCCGTGCGACACCACCGGATCGCTGCCATCCGATCCCTTCTGCCGGTACTCCGGTGGATACTGGAGCTGCCAGAGAAAATTCGTGAAGTCGAAGCGCGGTTCCCAGCGTCCCTCGGCGGCGTACCGCACGCCGAGTCCGTAGGTGAACATGAACCGCGTCCCGAACCGATACCCGCCCGCGTCGGGGGTGCCGCGGAAGTCGCTGACCACGCCGACGCCGCCCGACACCACCGGCACCAGGCGATGCCAGCTCTTCTGGCCGGTGACGTTCAAGGCAATGCCCAGGTCGCCGGCAAACAGCTGACTCTGCTGGTCGCCGACATAGCGCGAGGCAATGGGGCTGAGCGGCGAAAGCACCCGGCGCGACGTCGGCGCCGCGCTGAGCCGCGTCACCAGCGACACCGGGCCGCCGATGCGCAGGTCATAGCGCACCCCGGCGAGCCAGCCCGGCTGCGGCCCCACGCCCGCCTCGTCGCGCCCGGTGTCGAAGCCGCCGGCGAAGATCGCCAGCGACTGCTTCCACGGCAGGTCGCGATAGGGGCTCTTGGCCGGTTCATATCCCACCTGCGCGGCCGCGGGGGCGGCCGCCAGCGTCAGCGCAAACAGCGCGGCGCGCAGTCGCATCACGTCATGCTCCCAGGATTCGAAGGTCCTTGCCGGTCATCTCCGGCGGCCGGGGCACGCCGAGCATGCCCAGCACGGTCGGTCCCACATCGCACAACGCACCGCCCGACCGCAGCGCCGCCGGGGCGCTCTCATCAACGTACAGCAGCGGCACCGGGTTCGTGGTGTGCGCCGTGTGGGGCCCGCCGGTGTCGGGGTCGAACATCATCTCGCAGTTGCCGTGGTCGGCCGTGATCAGCAGCCGGGCGCCGGCCTTCTCCGCGCTCGCGACCACCCGGGCAAGCTGCTGGTCCACGACCTCGCACGCCTTGATGGTCGCTGCGAGGTTGCCGCTGTGCCCCACCATGTCGCCGTTGGCGTAGTTGCACAGCGTGAACGGGTGGCGCTTTTCCTCGATGGCCGCGCAGAGCACGTCGGTGATGCCGGCGGCGCTCATCTCGGGCATCAGGTCGTACGTCGCCACCTTCTGGCTCGGCACGAGGATGCGTTCCTCGCCCTTGTAGGGCACCTCGTTGCCGCCATTGAAGAAGTAGGTGACGTGCGGGTACTTCTCCGTCTCCGCCGTGCGAAGCGTCGTCAGGCCGTGCTCCTGCAGCACTTCCGCCACGATCTTCGCCATCGAGAACGGCTCAAAGGCGACGGGGAGCCCGAACGTCTGGTCGTACTGCGTCATGCATGCCACGTGCAGCGTGGGCCGCGCGCCCGTCTCGAAGCCGCTGAACCCCTCGATCGCCATGGCGCGGACGATCTGCCGCATGCGATCCGAGCGGAAGTTCCAGAGGATCAGCGCGTCGCCGTCGCGCATGGGCGCCACCGCGGCGCCATCCTCGCCGAGCACCACCGCGGGTTCCATGAATTCGTCGGTCACGCCGCGATCGTAGTTGCCCTGGATGAAGGCCAACGGGTCGGTGGTGGATGGCCCCACACCCTGCACGGCGGCGCGATACCACGGCTCGATGCGGTGCCAGCGCTGGTCGCGGTCCATCCCGTAGTATCGGCCGCCGATGCTGGCGATGCGCGCGCGGCCGTCGGTGCGCGCGGCGAGATCGTGCGTGAAGCCCAGCGCGCTCGTCGGGAGCGTGTCGCGCCCGTCGAGCAGGCAGTGCAAGGCCACCCGGTCCACGCCCTGCCGCGCGGCAAGGTCCACCAGCGCCACCGCGTGATCCTGGTGCGCATGCACGCCGCCGTCGCCCACCAACCCCATGAGATGGAGCGTGCCGCCGCTGCGCCGCACCTGCGCGCAGGCGGCAAGGAAGGCGTCGTTCCTGAAGAACGTGCCGTCTTCGATGCTGGCGGTGACCCGCACGAGGTCCTGCATCACCACACGCCCCGCACCGAGGTTCATGTGGCCCACTTCGCTGTTGCCCATCTGGCCAGCCGGCAACCCCACGGCACGCCCCGAGGCCTCCAGCAGGGTGCGCGGCGCCCGGGCCCAGAGTCGGTCCCACACCGGGGTCTGCGCCAGGCGAATGGCGTTCCCGTCGGTGCTCTCACGATAGCCCCATCCGTCGAGCACGACGAGAACGACCGGACGGTGCATGCTGGGCGTCATCTTGGCTGAGGTCTGGAACGGGTGATAAGTTCGACGGTATGCGTGACTGACGGAAAACTAGCCGCGGTCACGCCCCCCTACCAGCGATGCGACCCATTCGTTCCCTCCTGTTCCTCCTCTGCGCGGCGCCGCTTCAGGCCCAGACCGCGCTCGTGGCCGACGCCACCGTGCGCTCCGCGCCCGGCGGCAGCGTCATTGCCCTGCTCAAGGAAGGCGCCACCGTCACCGTCGGCGCCGCGCGCAACGGCTCGGTCTACGTGACGTTTTCGGGCTGGATTGATGGCTCGCGCCTCGGCGGCGCCCGCGATTCCTTCCCGGCGCATCTCACGGGCAACATCGCGATGCGCCTTCGCTCGGCGCCGTCCATGAAGGGCGTGATCCTCGGCGAGGTGAAGCCGCTGGCCGGCCTGTTCAGCCTCGGCAAGCAGGCGAGCTGGGTCAATGTGCGCCGCGGCGGCTACGTGGACGCCAAGGTGCTGCCCGGCAAGGCGGTCGCGGCGAAGCCTGCGGCGTCCGCACCCAGGGCAGCGCCACCGCCCGCGACCAGGAACGCAGCCGCCAAACCTGTGCCCGCCGCCACAAAGACCCCGCCCGCCCCAGCAACCAAGTCGGACGCGCCGGCGGTAAGTGCCGACACCGCCGCCATCGAACTGCTCCCGGAGGGCGCCATGCGCGTCGTGCGCAACGCCATCGTGCGGAACGCGCCGAACGGCAACGTGGTCGGTCAGATCGGCGGTGGCACCTATGTCGTGCCGCTCGCGCGATCGCGCGGCTGGGTGCGCGTGCGCGCCGAGGTGTGGGTGCCGGAGCGCGATGTCGTGCCGGCCGACGCGTCGTTCGGGGCCTCGCTGACGGCCGCCGACCTCCGCGCCGACCCCGAGGGCACCCGTGGCAAGACGGTGCGCTGGGAAGTGCAGGTGCTCGCCCTCCAGTTCGCCGATCCGCTGCGCCGCGACCTTGCCGTTGACGAGCCGTACTTCCTCGCGAAGGGACCGGGGACCGAGGACCAGCTTCTCTACCTCGCCATTCCCCCGTCGCTCCTCGCCGAGGCGCGGTCCACGCAGGCGCTCACGAAGCTGCTCGTCACCGCGCGCGTGCGCACCGGGCGCTCCCAGCCCGTCGGCATCCCGGTCCTGGATATACTCTCGTTCGCCCGGCAGTGAACCCGGTCACGGCCGGCTGGCGCGCCTCCTGGCGTGAGCACCCGCGGCTGATGCGGCTGCTGCTGTGGACCTTTGTCGGCGCGCTCGCGGCGGCCGTCATCTTCGCGTGGCGCGCCGCCGAATACCGCCGCGAGGTGAACGCCCTCCGCGCGGGGATGAGCGGCATCGAGCGGGTGAAGGCGGACCTCGCGCTCGCGTCGGATGCCAAGCGGCTGCAGGTGATGATGGCGCTCACTGTCCGCCAGGCGCGAACGGCCGGCGACCTGCATCTCGCCGTGGCGGTGGACAGCGGCGTGCTCCACCTCGAGCAGCGCGGGGCCGTGCTGCGCACCGCCGTCGTGGCGGTCGGCGCCGACGGCTGGGAGCGCGCCGCCGGCGATTCGATCCCGATTGCCTCACCCCGCGGCGTGCGCCGGGTGGAGGAAGTCCGCGGCGATTCACTGGTGGTGCTCTCCGGCGGGGCCGTGATCTACCGCGGCGATGCCTCACAGCCGGCGCGCGCCGGCAGCGTGCGCATCGGAGCGGATGACCTGAAGTCCATATTGCCGAACCTGAAGGCGGGCCTGCCCGTCTACTTCTACTGATGGCGACCACCCCGGCGCGGCGCGGCTTCTTCGAGAGCGGCGGCCCCGCGGCCTGGTGCTGCGTCGCAGCCACGGTGGCGGCCATCGCGCTCGCCGTCGTGCAGTGGCAGCGGGCGCTGACCGCGAGACGAGAGCGCGACCTCACGCAGGCGGTCTACAATGACAATGCGGGCATCCTCGCCACCGTGCGCGCCCAAGCGGCCACGGCGGGGGATTCGCTCGATCGCGTGCTCGCGTCGTCCCCCGATTCGCTCGGCGACCAGCCGTACATCGTGATCAGCATTGCCGAGAACCGCCTGTGGTACAAGCGTGGCGCCACGGTGCTCTTCCAGACGCGCGTGGCCACCGGCACCGGCAAGTACCTCGAACGCGCCGGCGGCTCGCGTTGGAAATTCGAGACGCCCCGCGGCCGGCTCGTGGTGATTCGGAAGGATGTGGATCCCGCCTGGGTGCCGCCCGACTGGCATTACGTCGAGGCGGCTCGCAAGGCCGGCAAGCGGCTGCGCCGGCTCGAGCGCGGCACGACCATCCCGGTCGGCGGTGGTGCGGTAATCACCGTGGCGGGCAACGACGTGGTGACCCGCTACCCCGATGGTCGCGACGTGCCCTTCGAGGTGCAGGAAGGCAAGGAGATTATCGTCGGCCGCGACCTGATCGTCCCGCCAATGAATACCAACCAGCGCCGCTACGCGGGGGTGCTCGGCGTCAACCGCCTGTACCTGGGCGACGGCTACGGGATTCACGGTACCGACGCGCCGGCGAGCATCGGCCGCGGCGCGAGCCACGGCTGTGTGCGCGTGCGGAACGAGGATATCGAGACGCTCTTCCGCATCGTGCCGTTGGGGACGCCGGTGTACATCTACTAAGGGAGGGGGAGGGGTGCAGGGGCTTGGTGCGGGGGGACGAGTGTAGGGACGAGGCGGGGAGACGGGGCACTCGTCCTCGTCCCCCATCGCTCCACTCTTCACTCCTCACCAAGCCCCTGCACCCCTCCCCTTTCTCGCAGATCCTTCAAGGAACCCATAGCCTCGCCGCCGGGAACGGACTATTTTCCTACGTCTCGTCCCCGCCGCAGGCGCCCCCCGCGCTGCGGCGCGCTTTTCCATCAGCCCAAGGCCTGTGAACGGATCGCGCCGCCTGCTCCCCGCCTGCCTTGCTGTCGCCATGCTCACGGCCACAGCGGCTGTGGCGTCGGGACAGACGGCGGGGGCCACGCCGCCGGCCACCGTCGAAGCGACCGCCGCCGACACGATCTTCGGCCGCAGCGGCCGCCTCCTCGCCCGTTTCTTCGCGCCGCCGCGCTCCATGGAAGTCGAGCCCATCGCCCGCCTCTTCGGCCGCCGCGAACAGAAGTCGAACTCGACCGTCGCCGTCACCGACTCAGCCAGCGGGCGCCAGCTGTCGCTCATCACGCTCCTGCCGTTCGCCGAGAAGAAGAACGGACGCGTGGGTGACTACCACATCGGCCGCTTCCCCGAGGAAAAGGGGCGCCTGCGCTCGCCGGCGTACGAGAACCCGCAGGGCTTCATCGAGGTCACCCTCGAAAACAAGGACACGCCGGTGTCCGAGCATTTCCGCCTCGCCGACTTCCTCACGCACGACCAGGCGAACGTCTGGCCCAAGTACCTCGTGCTGCGGGAAGCGCTGGTGGACAAGCTCGAACTCGTGCTGGTCGAGCTGCAACGCCGCGGCGTGGATGCCCAGCGCCTGCGCGTGACGAGCGGGTTCCGTTCGCCGCAGTACAACCAGCGAGGCGTGGGACGCGGGCGCGCGCGCGACAGCCGGCACCAGTACGGTGATGCCGCCGACGTCATGGTGGACAACAACCAGGACAGCCGGCTCGACGACCTGAACCGTGATGGCCGCGTCAACTCCAAGGACATGCGCATCATGGCCGAAGCCGTCGAGTCGGTCGAGCACCAGTATCCCGAGCTGGTCGGCGGCCTCGGCCTGTACCGCGCCACCCGGGCGCGCGGCCCGTTTATCCACGTGGACGTACGCGGCGTGCGCGCACGCTGGGGGCGGTACTAGCAGTGACCCTTCCCGGCCAGTCCGCCAACGGCGGATCCGGGGCCGGATGGTGGGCGCTGCTGCTCGGCGTGCTGGCGCTCCTCGGCGCCGTCCTGTTGATCCTCCATCCGCCCAACCTGCTCCTCGCCTCGCCGTTCGCGCGCGACGCGCGCGTTCCTTCGGTCTCGGCGTCGCCGAGCGTCTTCGGGCGCAGCGGGCAGGTGCGCATCCAGATGGTACTCCCCAACGAGCGCTTCGATTTCCCGCTCGAAGTGCATGGAGACCCGGGCGGTCTCGGCTACACCTGGGTGCGCGCCCAGGACAGCGCGGTGGTCACGCCTTCGCAGCGCCTGTTCGGCGCGAGCGTCGCTGCGCCGGGCTTCTCCGGCTTCTACCGGCTCGAGGTCGAAGCCGAGAGCGGACACCGCATCGTGGACTCCATTCTCGTGGCGGTCATGGTGCCGTACTCCGCGAAGATTGGCCAGAGTCTGAACGGCTATCGCATTGGCAACTACCGGTCCGGCATTGACGGTGCCGCACCGCCGCCGCGCGGCTTCATCGAGGTCACGCCCGAGGCGGCCGGCCTGGCGGTGAGCAAGCATATGCGGCTCGCCGACTTCATCACGCATGACGAACAGCAGGATCGCTGGCCCAAGTACGTGGCGCTCGACGCCCGCATTCTCGACAAGGTGGAACTCGTCATCGCGTACGTGGGGGCCTTCCGCGGCGGCCGCAACCAGAAGGTGGACGTGGATGTCCACTCTGGGTTCCGGTCGCCCATCTACAACGAGCGCGTTCCCCGCGCGGCGCGCGACAGCCGCCATCAATTCGGCGATGCCGCCGACCTCGCCATTGATGCCGACGGCGACGGCCGGGTCACTTGGCGCGACGGCATGCTCGTCTCGCTGCAGGTGGAGCAGGTCGAGCGCGACTTCCCCCAGTACGTGGGCGGCCTCGGCCTGTACGGTAACCAGAATGGCGTGCCGTACGTACATATCGATGTGCGGGGGAAACGGGTGCGGTGGAAGCAGTGACGGTTGACGGTGGACGGAAGACGGTAGACTCCCGGGCAACTTCGTCTGGCCTCACCGTCCACCGCACGTTGATCAGCCCGCGCTGTGCTTCCTGATTCATCTACCGTCTACCGTCTACTGTCTACCGTCTGCCGTCTACCCTCCACCGTCACCTTCGGCCACCCCCCATCCATGAACCCCTCCCTGCGTGACCGCATTTCGCGGAAGCTGGACTCGCTCTCCGACGAACGCGGCTATCAGGTGCTCGACTATGTCGAGTTCCTCGAGTCGAAGTACGCGGAGCGGCAGGCGCCGCCGCCGAACGTCTTCACGCGCTTCGCCGAGGGTGTGGAAGACGCCATGCGCGCCGGGCGAATCTCCACGCAGGCCATCGGTCAGACGATGGACCTGATGAACAAGGCCATGGGCGTCCTCAACGGGGTCACGGCCGCAGGAAAGTCAGTCGCCGACGACCTGATAACGACCGCCTCGCAGATCGCGACGAATCCGCTGCAGAACCCGCCCTCCGCCGCGACGGTTCCGCCAAGTCCTGCGGTCAAGTCGGCCGCTGCCCCACCGGTCGCACCGGTCGCGCCCGCGCCACCGCCCGCAGCCGACCTCCCTCGGAGCAGTCCCGACACGCCGTAGCGCCGAAGCGCCGTAGCGCCGAATGGCCGAATGGCCGAAGCGCCGAAGCGCCGGGCGCCGGAGCGCCTCCAAACGCGCCTCTTAACTCAACCCGGCGACGCCCATCGTTGGCCGCGATTGCTACTGGTTCTTAAGCTTGACTAACAATGTTGAGCTCGCTTAACATACTGGTATTCCTGACACCTATTCTCACGGAATACCATGTCCTCAATTCTTCGGCTGCTCTCCGCCCTCGTCCTGTGCGCCAGCGCTTCGTGTCGCCGCGCAGACTCCTGCCACCGGGCTGCTCGTGGTCGCACACGGCGGCGGCTCCGACTGGAACCAGCAGGTGCTGGATCTCGCCGCCGCCGTGCGATTCGCCGGACCCGTGCGCGTCTCGTTCCTCATGGGACCCGGGGCGAGCGAACGTCCATTCCAGCGCGAGGTCGCGGCCCTGCGCTCCGCCGGAGTGACGCGCATCGCCATCGTGCCGCTCTTCATTTCGAGTCACAGCGAACACTTCGACCAGCTGCGCTATCTCGTCGGCGCCCGCAACTCGCTTGACGCGACGATGATGCATCACCTGCACATGGGAGGCATTGAGCGGCCGGCGGACCGCACGGGCCTGACGCTGCTCGCCGCGCTCGATTCGGCGCCCGAATTCGCCGACGCGCTGGCCGAACGCGCCGAGTCGCTGGCGCCGGATCGCGCGCACCGCGCGGTGTTGTTGCTCGGCCACGGGCCGAACGGCGCTGAGGACTACGCCCGATGGATGGCGGCGCTTCGCCCCGTCGCCGAACGCGTGCGCCGGCGCGCCGGCTACCAGCTTGCCGCGGTCGAGCTCGTGCGCGATGATGCGCCTCCCATGGTGCGCGCGGAAGCCGTGGCGCGCGTGCGCGAGATCGTGACCTGGCTCAACGCGGTCACGGGCGCGCCGGTGGCGGTGGTGCCGGCGCTTGTCGCCACGGGCGCCGTAAGTCGGGTGACCCTGAAGCGGGATCTCGACGGGCTGCCCGTCGTGTACGCCGGCGACGCCCTGCTGCCCAACCTCGGAATGGCGCGATGGGTGGAGCGCGTCGCGGCCGCGGCGCTTGCCGCTCCCTAGACCGCGGGACCGACGCACGCTACAATTCGCTATGGCGACCACATTTGTCCCACCAACGGCCCGCACCGGTGCATTCCGGCTGCGGGCCGTCGCGCTTTAGCGAGGCCCTTCCATGACCCGCGCACGCATTCGCGACGACCAGGCGCTCACCTTCGATGACGTCCTGCTGTCGCCCGCCCACTCGCTCGCGCACCCCAAGGACGTAGACACCGCCTCGCGCTTCACGCGCGGCATTCCCCTCAACGTGCCGCTTGTTTCGGCGGCCATGGACACCGTCACCGAAAGCGAGATGGCAATCGCGATGGCGCGGGCGGGGGGCATCGGGGTGCTTCACAAGAACATGTCCATTGACCGGCAGGCCGCCGAGGTGGACCGCGTGAAGCGGTCGGAAAGCGGCATGATCCTGCACCCGATCACGCTGGCACCCGACGCGAACCTGCGCGAAGCCGTGGCGATGATGGCGAAGTTCCGGATTTCCGGCGTGCCCATCGTGGACGCCTCGGGCAAGCTCGTGGGCATCATCACCAACCGCGACCTGCAGTTCGAGCGCGAACTCGACCGCCCCATTCGCGAGGCGATGACGAGCAAGCAGCTCATCACCGCGCCGCAGGGGACCACGCTCGACGAGGCCGAGCGCATCCTCGGCAAGCACCGCATCGAGAAGCTCCCTGTCGTGGACGACGCCGGCAAGCTCATTGGCCTCATCACCGTGAAGGACATTCACAAGCGCCGGCAGTACCCCGGGTCGAACAAGGACCAGCACGGGCGCCTGCGTGTGGCGGCGGCCGTCGGCGCCGCCGGCGATTTCCTGGAGCGCGCCCGGGCTCTCGTAGACGCCGGCGTGGACGTGATCATCCTCGACACCGCCCACGGCCACTCCGAGGGGGTGTTGCAGGCCACCGCTGCGGTACGCCAGGCGTTTCCCGACGTGCAGCTGGTGGCCGGCAACGTCGCCACGCGCGAGGCCACGGCGGCGCTCGTCGAGCGCGGCGTGGACGCGGTGAAGGTGGGCGTGGGGCCGGGCTCCATTTGCACCACGCGGGTGGTCGCCGGCGTCGGCGTGCCGCAGCTCACGGCCATCATTGATGCCGTGGAAGGGGCCAATGGCGTTCCCGTCATCGCCGACGGTGGCATCAAGTATTCAGGTGACATCGTCAAGGCGCTCGCGGCGGGCGCGTCGTCGGTGATGATGGGTTCGATGCTCGCCGGCACGGAGGAGAGCCCCGGCGAGTCGTTCCTCCTCGAAGGACGCCGCTTCAAGATGATCCGTGGCATGGGCTCGCTCTCGGCGATGCAGGACGGCAGCGCCGACCGCTACTTCCAGGACGGCGAACTCGGCGCCAAGAAGCTTGTCCCCGAGGGCATCGAAGGCCGCGTGCCCTACAAGGGCCCCGTGGGCGACGTGCTCTTCCAGATGATCGGCGGCCTGCGCAGCGGCATGGGCTACGTCGGGTGCGAAAACATCGAGGCCCTCCGCACGCGCCCCACCTTCGTCCGCATCACCTCGGCCGGCCTGCGCGAGTCGCATCCGCATGATGTGACAATCACGAGGGAGGCGCCGAATTACAGCGTTTGAAGGGCAGATGGGAGATGAGAGATGGGAGATGGGAGATGGGAGATGGGGGAATACAGAAGCGGGGCGACATTCAGAGTGTCGCCCCGCTTCGCCCATCTCCCATCTCCCATCTCTCATCTCTCATCTCGCATCTCGCATCTCGCATCACTCACCCCATCCGCCGCTCCGTTTCCGCGGGCTCCGGCGGTACCGCCGGCCCAAGCCCATCAGGATCAAAATGCTTCTTGTCCTGCAGCAGCTTGTAAAACGACCAGAACGTCAGCCCGAGCACGAAGGTCCAGCTTCCCGCCATGAAGACAATCGCTGACGTGGACATCAGGCGGCCTCCCCCGTGTGATCGGCGACCGCGAATCCCTTGCGGTCGTCGTACTTGTTGCGCACCCAAGCCATCTTGATCAGCACGACCGCGGCAATAGCGAACAGCACGATGACGGCCCGGGCGAACGTGATGTACGGCGTGTCCGCCGGGTTCAGCGGCCCGCCGCCCGCCGACTTCTCATGCATCAGGATCGGGAGCGCGTCCACCCACCCCCACCAGCCGAGAATGAACAGCAGGTAGAGTGGCGTCACGTACGTCATCACAAACTTGAAGACCAGCGGGATCCGGATGTCCGCGCCCTGGTGCATGCTCTCCCACGCCCTGGCCGGCGTGAAGATCCACATGAAGAGGATCACCTCGAGCACCGCCACGACCACGAGGCCGAAGGTGCCGGCCCAATAGTCCCACTCGTCGAGCACGCCGTGCTGCAGCCAATGCACGTGCATCAAGCCGAACAGCAGGCAGAGGGCGCCCAGTGACCAGGCCACGGTCTCCCGCTTGAAGCCGAACTCCTCGCGGAAGAACGCCGTGATCGGCGTGAGCATCGCCACCGACGACGTGATGCCGGCAAAGAACAGCAGCCCGAACCAGGCCACACCCAGCAGGTTGCCGAACGGCAGCTGCTGGAAGACCACCGGCATCGTCGCAAAGCCGAGGTTGAACGAGCCGCTCTGCGCAATCGCCATCGCCCCCGACACGCCGAAGAACGTCACCGCCGCCGGAATCGCGATCGTGCCGCCCAGCACCACTTCGGCCGTCTCGTTCGTGGCCGCCGTCGCGAGGCCATTCAGCGTGATGTCGTCCTTCTTCGACAGGTACGACGCGTACGCGGTCAGCGTGCACATGCCCACCGAGAGCGTGAAGAAGATCTGCCCGGCCGACGCGAGCCAGACACTCGGCTGGCCGAGCCGCGAGTAGTCGGGCTTGTAGATGAACTCGAGCCCCTGCCAGGGCGTCGCGCCGATGCCCGGCTGCGCCGGCAGGGCGAGCACCACGCCCGCGAGAATGATGGCGAAGAGGAACAGGATCGGCATGCCGATCTTCGCCAGCTTCTCGATGCCGCCGGAGATTCCCTTGGAGAGCACGAAGATGTTGATGAACAGCGTGCCGATGAAGAAGGCGTACGGCGTCCAGGTGGCGTGGTAGACCTTCGCTCCCTCGGGGGAGATGGCCTGGAACGACTGCAGGTAGCCGACCATTCCGTCCTGCGTCGTGATGCCCCAGTAGTCCTTGGTCAGCGAGAACCAGGCGAAGGCGGCCGTCCAGCTCTCGATGTAGGTGTAGTAGATCATCACGACCAGCGGGACGACGAGGCCGACCGCGCCGACGTACTTCGCCGCCGGGTGCTTCCAGATGGCGGCGAACATCCCGGGGATGTGTCCCTTGCGGTACCGCCCGCCGTTGCGCCCGATCCCCCACTCGATCCACATCAGCGGGATGCCGAGCAAGATCAGGGCAATGAAGTACGTGATCATGAAGGAGCCGCCGCCGTTGGCTGCGGCCTGCCTCGGGAAGCGGAGGAAATTCCCGAGTCCGATCGCATTCCCCGCCATCGCGAGGATCAGGCCGATGCGACTCCCCCAGGCCTCGTGAGAGTTGCCGCTGGAGCTGGAAGCCAAATCGAGACTCCTGGTTCGGTGGTAAGCGCACAAAGCTGTGCGCGGGATACGCGGGCGTCCAGACCGACGGACGGTGCGGGCATCGTCGCGCTGCCCGCGCGCCACCCAGCGTCCGGCATGTCCGGCGCGTATTCCTCCGATGTACCCCGCGCATTGACTGTCGTCGGCGCGGGGGTCAGCTTTTCCCGATCTCACGGACGCATCCGCCGGCGCACATCGTCCCGCCCGGCGGCGCCCTCCTCCACACGGAGAATTGAATGGGACTTCTCGTCAAGAAGCCGATGTCCATCCTGATGCAGGAGGCGACCAGTGAGGGGGAGCATTCCCTCAAGCGCTCCCTCACCGCGCTGAACCTCACCGCGCTCGGCATCGGAGCCATCATCGGCGCCGGCATCTTCGTGCTCACGGGGACGGCTGCCGCCACCCATGCTGGCCCGGCCATCATTCTCTCGTTCGTCTTTGCCGGTATCGGCTGCGCCTTCGCGGGGCTGTGCTACGCCGAGTTCGCGTCCATGATTCCGATCGCCGGCTCCGCGTACACGTACGGGTACGCCACGCTCGGCGAATTCTTCGCGTGGATCATCGGCTGGGACCTGATCCTCGAATACCTCTTCGCCGCCTCCACCGTGGCGGTGGGCTGGGCGGGGTACTTCTCCCGCATCATGAATGACCTCGGCTTCCCCATCCCCGCGGCGCTGTCGAATGCGCCGTACCGGGTGGAGGGCACGCACACGCTGGTGCGGACCGGGGCGATCATCAACCTCCCCGCCGTCCTCCTCGTGCTCGCGCTCACGGCGCTGCTCGTGATCGGCATCAAGGAATCGGCGCGCTTCAACAACTTCATCGTCGCGCTGAAGCTCTCCATCGTGCTGCTGGTGATCGGCTTCGGCATCATGTACGTGCACAAGGCCAACTGGCACCCGTTCATCCCGGCCAAGGAGATCGTGGATGCCGCCACCGGCACCACGCGCTTCGGCTGGCCGGGCGTCTTTGCCGGCGCCGGCGTGATCTTCTTTGCGTACATCGGCTTCGACGCGGTGTCCACAGCGGCGCAGGAAGCCAAGCATCCGCAACGCGACCTGCCCATCGGCATTCTGGCCTCGCTCGCCATCTGCACGGTGCTCTACATCCTGATGGCCGCGGTCATGACGGGCCTCACGCCGTTCAAGAACCTCGCGGTGCCCGATCCCGTCTACGTGGCGCTCGACGCCGCGGGGCCGGGTCTCTCCTGGCTCAAGTACCTCACCACAATCGGTGCCGTCGCTGGCCTCGCGTCGGTGGTGCTCGTGATGCTCATGGGCCAGCCGCGCATCTTCTACGCCATGTCGCGCGACGGGCTCCTGCCGCCGCTCTTCGGCAAGGTGCACCAACGGTTCAAGACGCCGTACATCTCGACGATCATCACCGGCGTCGTCGCCGCCGCGGTGGCGGGCGCGTTCCCGATCGGCCTGCTCGGCGAACTGGTTTCCATCGGCACGCTCCTCGCCTTCGTGATCGTCTGCGCCGGCATCCTCGTGCTGCGTTACGTGCAGCCCGAACTGCACCGCCCGTTCAAGACGCCGTTCGTGCCGTTTGTGCCGATTGGCGGCATCCTCGTGTGCGGCTGGCTGATGTGGAATCTGCCGCGCGACACCTGGCTGCGGCTCCTCATCTGGATGGGCATCGGCCTCGTGCTCTATTTCACGTACGGCCGCAGGCATTCGAAGCTCCA
>JAJZRK010000041.1 GCA_021802745.1 bacterium | reverse complement strand
GGCGGCGGCGTGCTAGCCTACACCTATCAGCAGACGCTGACGCCGATCCGGAAGTTCCCCGCCGAAAAGGTGGAAGCAGCGGTCAAGGAAGTGCTGGGTTCGCCGGCGAAGCTCGACACGCTCTTCCTCGTCGGCGACAAGCTCAGCCGCACGTTGCCCGCCGGTGAAGATGCGCTCGAGGCAACCAAGGTGTTCATCGGCCTGAACGACCGGGGTGAGCGCACCGGCGTCGCGGTCGAGGAGTTCACTCCGGGCTTCTCGTCCGAGGTGCACCTGATGGTGGGTTTCGACCCGAAGACCAGCGCCCTCACGGGCATCAAGGTGCTCTCGCAGACGGAGACCCCTGGCCTCGGCGACAAGATCGAGAAGGACCCCGGTTTCGTGCAGCGGTTCGTCGGCAAGCTGGTGAACCCGCTCAAGGGCGACAAGAATCCGACCACCGACGCCAGCACGGTGCAGACCATCACCGGCGCGACGATCACGTCGAAGGCCGTGATCAAGACGATCAACAAGGCCGTCGACACGTGGAAGCCGCGGCTCGACGCCTATGAGAAGGAGGGTGGCAAGTGACCGCCATTGAAGTCGAACGCATCGCGGAGAATCCGGAACCCATCGTTCCCGGCGCACCGCCGCCCCAGCCGCTCTGGCTGGATTTCTGGCGCGGCATCGCCGACGACAACCCGGTGATGATCCAGATGCTCGGGCTCTGCCCGACGATGGCCATCAGCAACCAGGTGAGCAACGGCCTCGGCATGGGGGCGGCGACGATCTTCGTGCTCGTCTTCTCGTCGCTGCTCATCTCGTCGCTGCGCAAGGTGATTCCCACCGAGGTGCGCCTCGCCACGTACATCCTGATCATCGCGACCTTCGTGACGATCTCCGACCTCGTCATGCAGGCCTACACGCCGCTGCTGTCGAAGACGCTCGGCCCGTTCGTGCCGCTGATTGTCGTCAACTGCATCATCCTCGGCCGCGCCGAGGCGTTTGCCGGGAAGGTGACCGTGAACCGCGCGGTGGCCGATGCGTTCGGGCAAGGCCTCGGGTTCATGTTCGCCCTGCTCATCATGTGCACGGTGCGCGAGGTCGTCGGGAGCGGCACGTTCCTCGGCTACCACCTGTTCGGGCCCAGCTATGAGCCGTGGGTCTTCATGATCATGCCCCCGGGCGGCTTCCTGACCATGGGGCTCATGTTCCTGACCATGGGGTGGTGGGGCGAGCGCAAGAAGGCCAGGCTCGCGGGGGTGCGCGCATGATTGCCAATCTCTCGTGGATCTTCTTCTCCACGCTCCTCATCAACAACTTCACGCTGGCGATGTTCCTGGGGCTCTGCTCCTTCTTCGGCGTGACGACCAAGATGGACACCGGCTGGCGCCTGGGCGCGGCCAACACGTTCGTGCTCGTCATGACCGCCGTGGCCGTCTGGGTCCTCAACTCGTTCGTGCTCGTCACCACGCCGTACCTGCGGACCATTGCCTTCATCGTCGTCATCGCGTCGCTGGTGCAGATCGTCGAGATGGCGATCAAGAAGTTCCTGCCCGTGCTCTTCCGCGAGCTCGGCATCTACCTCCCGCTCATCACCACCAACTGCGCCATCCTGTACCTGGCCCTGACGCAGACCACCCGCGGGTACAACCTGCTCGAGGGCATCGTCTACGCCATTGGCGGCGGACTCGGGCTCACGCTCGCCCTGACGCTGATGGCGTCCATTCGCGAGCGCCTCGACGTCGCCGATGTGCCGGCGATGGCGAAGAAGATGGGGCTCGTGCTCATCATCGCCTCGTGCATGTCCATGGCCTTCATGGGCTTTGCGGGCATGGGGAGCGGCTAGATGAACACCATCATCGGCATCATCATTTGCGCGGTTCTGTTCGCCCTTTATGGCCTGGTGCGCGACTATGGCTGCACCGGCTCCTGCCACGGCTGCTCGCACGGCAGCTGTGCCCGTACCGAGAGGCATGCTCATCATGACTGACCGCTCCCTTCCGCGGCCGTTTGGCCGCCGCGAATTCATTGCCCTCGGCACCGGCGCGTTTGCGCTGGCGGCGCTCCCCATCGCGCTGCGCCGCCACGTGGCCGTCGCGCGCCGCACCGTGCCGGTGATGGGCACCATCGCCGAGCTCACGGTCGTGCACAAGGACGAGCGCGTGGCGCAGGAGGCGCTGGAGGCCGCGCTGGCCGAGCTGCGCTGGGTCGAGGCGACGATGACGCGCTTCAGCCCGACGTCCGACATCGGACGCGCCAACGCGGGCGCGGCGCGCGACGGCGTGACCGTGAGCGCCGAGACGGCGCGGCTGGTGCAGGCGGCGCTGCGGTGGTCGTCGACCAGCGACGGTCGCTTTGACGCCGCCATCGGCGCCGCCTCGGAACTGTGGGACGTGACCAACCGGCACGAGCCGCCGCCGGCCGATCAGGTGGCGCGCCTCGCCAACCGTTCGTTCTGGAAGCACGTGGACCTGTCGGTCGGGGCGGGGCAGGGCGTCCTGCGCTATGGCGACCGCGACCTGCACCTCGACCTCGGCGGCATCGGCAAGGGGTATTCCATTGACCGCGCCGTGCAGGCGCTGCGCGACCGCGGCATCGAGCACGCCATCGTGAACCTCGGCGGCGACGTCTACGCGCTGGGCGATTCGCCCGAAGGCGGCGCGTGGCGCGTGGGCATCAAGTCACCCGACGACGAGCGCTCCGTGGTGCGCACCTTCGAGGTGTCCAATCGCGCGGTCGCGACCTCGGGCGATTACGAGCGCTACTTCCGGTATCGCGGCAAGCGCTACCACCACCTCATGGACCCCGCCACCGCGTCGCCGCGCGAGACGCGCGTGCGCAGCGTGACGGTGCTCGCCGACCGGTGCGTGGACGCCGAGCCGTGCGCGGTGTCGGTGTTTGGCCTTCCGCAGGAGCGCGCGCTCGCCTTTGCGCGCGCGCAGATTTCGAGCGCCGAAGTCATCACGATCGTCTGAGTGCATCGCCGGCCGGCGCGGGCCGGCGCCACCCCACGAGGAGTGCGTATGAAGAGCCATCAGTTGTTCTGCAGCGCGTGCGATCGTCAGGTGAAGGTGCTCATCTCCGAGGCCCCCGTGGGCGAGCACCAGGCCACGGTGCACGACGACGAGCTCATCTGCCTCGAGATCGGGGAGCATTGCTCCGGCGGCATGTGCCCGCTGGGCGCCGCCGAGCCGCAGGCGATGGTCGCGCGGCTGATTCACAGCGGCGAGTCCACGGACGGGCTGCGGACGGTGAAGGCGCTGTGCCCCGCGTGCGGCATCGAGGCCGAGTTCGTGCTCTACGGCAAGGGGAAGGCGTCGTGCACCGTCTGCGGCACGGCGGCCAAGTGGGTGGCGCAGCACGCGGAGCCCCTCTAGGCCCGGGTGCGGTCCGACGGCTTCTTCATCACGGAGACACGGAGTGCACGGAGGCCCACGGAGACGGCTAATTCTTAGGGGAACTGCGCGCGCCACGCCAACTGGTGCGTGGCGCGCGGTCGTTTCGCCCAGTGGTTGCTGCCTCCGCGCCCTCCGTGTGCTCCGTGCCTCCGTGATGAAAAAGGCCACGGCGGCGCGCTGGACTTCTTCATCACGGAGACACGGAGGTCACGGAGGTTCACGGAGGCGGCTACTTCTTTGGGGAACTGCGTGCGCCACGCATCGCCCTGCGTGGCGCGCGGTCTTTACCCCAGTGGTTGCTGCCTCCGTGCCACTCCGTGTGCACGGTGGCTCCGTGATGAAGAAAGCCGCGGCGGCGCGCTGGACTTCTTCATCACGGAGACACGGAGGTCACGGAGGTTCACGGAGACGGCTACTGCCTGGGGGAACTGCGCGCGCCATGCATTGCCTCGCGGGGCGCGAGGTCCTTTCTCCCGTTGGTTGCTGCCTCCGTGCCCCTCCGTGTCCTCCGTGGCTCCGTGATGAAAAAGCCCAGCGTGCCACTCCAAACCCCAGCCCGCCTGACGGAAGCGACGGAGGCTCGATAGCTTCTCCGGCGACCCCCGCCGGAGGATGTCTTGAGGCCCGTCATTCGCACCGGAGCCATCGCGCTCGCCCTCGTCGCCTCGGTCGCCGCGCATGCGGCCGCCCAGGGACGCCCCACCACGCTGCAGCTGCAGGACTATCTCGACTGGGAGGATGTCCAGTCGCCCGAACTGTCGCCCGATGGCGCGCGCATCATCTTCACGCGCCGCTGGGTGGACAAGACCAACGACAAGTGGGAATCGTCGGTCTGGATGATGAAGGCCGACGGCTCGCAGCCGCGCTTTCTGGTGAGCGGCGGGGGCGCCAAGTGGAGCCCCGACGGCACGCGCATCGCCTACGTGGCCAAGGGCGAGCCCGCCGGCTCGCAGATTTTCGTTCGTTACATGGATGCGGAAGGGGCGGTCACCCAGATCTCGCACCTCACCGAATCGCCCGCGAACCTCGAGTGGTCGCCCGACGGCACGCGGATTTCCTTCTCCATGAACGTTCCGGCGAAGCGCGACGACCTCTTCGCCAAGGTCGCCCTGCCGTCGCCCCCGAAGGGCGCCAAGTGGACCGAGGCGCCCAAGGTGGTCACGCGCCTCGACTACCGGCAGGACCGCGTGGGGTTCGTGGACGAATACTGGAATCACGTGTTCGTCATTGACGCCGGCGGCGGCACGCCGCGCCCGGTGACCGACGGCGACTGGAACCACGGCGCCGCCGTCTGGCTCGACAACAGCACGCTGCTGTTCGCCGGCAAGCGCGTGCCGAACGCCGAGCACATCTGGCGCGATTCGGAGATCTACGCCGCCAACCTGAACACCGGCGACATTCGCGAGCTGACGCACCGCAAGGGCCCCGACGGCGCGCCGGCGCCGTCGCCCGACGGCAAGAAGATCGCCTACGTCGGCTTCGACTCCACCGACGCCTCGTGGAAAGACGCCCTGCTGTATGTGATGGACGCCGACGGCAGCAATCCGCACGCGCTCAACACGACATTCGACCGCTCGCCGTCGGGTTTGATCTGGTCGGAGGACGGCACGACGATCTATTTCACGGCGGAGAACGAGGGGAGCCGCCACCTCTACGCGACGACGCTGACCGGGCAGATTCGCCAGCTCACCACCGGCGCGCAACTCGTGACGGTGTCCGACATCCGCAACGGCACGGCGGTGGGCGTGCGCACGGCGCCGCAGCTTCCCAACGATGTCGTGAAGTTCTCGGTGAAGGCTCCCGGCACCCTCACCCAGCTGACGTGGGTGAATGCCGACGTGCTCGATGGCAAGCAGCTCGGCGCCGTCGAGGAGGTCTGGTACAAGTCCAAGGACGGGATGCGCATCCAGGGGTGGATCGTCAAGCCGCCGGCCTTCAACCCGGCGCGCAAGTATCCGCTGATGCTCAGCATCCACGGCGGCCCGCACGCGATGTACAACGTCGCCTTCAACTTCGCCTTCCAGGAGCACGCGGCCAACGGCTTCGTCACGCTCTACGTGAACCCGCGCGGCTCCACGGGCTACGGCTCGGCGTTCGGCAACGCCATCAAGAACGACTATCCCAACAAGGACTTCGACGACCTCATGGCGGGCGTGGACACGGTGCTCGGCCGCGGCTACACAGACCCGAAGCGGCTGTTCGTCTACGGCTGCTCGGGGGGCGGCGTGCTCACCGCGTGGACGGTGGGGCACACCGATCGCTTTGCCGCCGCCTCGTCAAACTGTCCGGTGATCAACTGGATGAGCTTCGTCGGCGTCACCGACGGGCCGAGTTGGTACCGCAACTTCGAGAAGCCGTTCTGGGAAGACCCGAGCGAACACCTGCGGCGCTCGCCGATCATGTACGTCGGGCACGTGAAGACGCCGACGATGCTGATGACCGGCGTGCTCGACCTGCGCACTCCCATGCCGCAGACCGAGGAGTTCTACGAGGCGCTCCGGTTCCGCGGCGTCCCGACCGCGATGGTGCGATTCAACAATGAATGGCACGGCACGTCGTCCACGCCGTCGAACTTCCTGCGCACGCAGGCGTACCTGCGGGCGTGGTTCGACAAGTACGGACCGGCGGTGACGCAGTAGGACGTGACGCGCCACGCGGTCGTTGTCCGCGTCCGTGGCTGTTTCCGTGAAATCCCGTGTCATCCGTGTGATCCGTGGTCTGCCGGTCAATTCGAAAGCGACTACGAACTGCTACCACGGATGACACGGAACACATGGAGGCACACGGATACTGCACTGCTTAGGGGAACGGCGCTCGGCGGAGCGTACCTCGCGGGGCGAACCGTCGATGATCAAGCAGTTGACATCAATGGACTAAAGGACTAGACTAATCTAGTCCTATGTCCGAGGCAGAACCATGAAGGTGTTCACCGTGCACGCCGCCAAGACGCAGTTCTCCAGGCTCATCGCGTGGGCCCAGGCGGGCGAAGACATCGTCATCGCCAAGGGCAGCACGCCGGTGGTCAAGCTGGTGGCGCTCGACGGCGGCCAGGCGCCGGCGCGGGTCTTTGGCGCGATGAAGGGCAAGGCGAAGGTCACCGCCGCGTTCTTCGAGCCGCTCCCGGCGGGCGAACTCGACGCGTGGGAGGCGTGATGCGCGTCCTGCTCGACGCGCACGCCCTGCTCTGGTGGCTCGATGGCGACGCGCGCTTGAGCAAGCGGGCGCGCGCCGCCATCGGCGACGCGCGCACCACCTGCCTGGTGAGCGCCGCCTCGGCGTGGGAGATCACCACCAAGGCGCGGCTCGGCAAGCTTCCCGGGGCGCTGGAGGTGGCGGCCGACATCGGCGGCTGCCTGCGCAGCCAACAGTTCACGCCGTGCGACATCACCGTGGACCACGCGCAGCGCGCCGGCTCGCTTCCGGGGACGCATCGCGACCCGTTCGACCGGATGCTCATTGCGCAGGCGCAGGCGGAGAACGTGCCCGTCGTCAGCAACGACGTCGTCTTCGACACGTACGGGGTGGTGCGCATCTGGTAGCATGTCGCCTCGCGGGGTGTAATACGTTCTGTATCACCCTCGCCGAGGATCCGATGCGCCGCTTCATCCTGCCCGCACTCGTCGCCATCGTGCTCGCCGCGCCGCGTGGCGCGCTCGCGCAGACGGGCGAGGCCCTCATCCGCCAGGCCGGCGCGTTTGCGCCAATCCCGAACCCGGGCTTCACGGCCGACAAGTCGCTCGAGTACAGGGTGGCGTGGGATCTCACCGAGGCGGCGGACAAGGCCGACGCGCAGCTCCCCGGCCTGGCGCGCCCGGCGAACTTCTTCATGCTCGCCGACGCCGAGGGGGTGCCGCGCTCTTACGTGCATCTCGCCCTCATCGTGCACGGCACCGCCACGTCCGGCCTGCTCGACAATGCACACTACAAGGCGGCGAAGGGCGTGGACAATCCCAACATCGCGCTCCTGCAGGCCATGGCGGACGCCGGCGTGCAGGTCATTGTCTGCGGACAGTCGCTGGCGCGACAGAAGATTGCGCGCGAGCAGTTGTTGCCGTTCGTGAAGGTGTCCACGTCGGCCACGATCGCGCGCGCCACGCTGCACGCGCAGGGCTACGCCACGTTTGCGCCGTGAGTCTGGTGGGGCGTCGTTGTCTCCCGCCGTAATAGCTGGCAGCACTGAACGATTCGACCGAACTGCGCGTTGGGTATTGCGACGGGCAGGGTTACGTGACATGATGTAATAATTGCCGCTGCGAATTCGAGGCGCCCGGGTCGCCGATGGGCCGGGCGCCTGGTGTCATGAGTGAGGGTGACTATGCCGAGCAACCCGCCGAACAGTCCGCCGAACCCGCCGTCGCCGCGGCATTCGACGCCTGCGCTCGGGCTCCAGTGGCTGCTCTTCGAGACGGCGCCGCACGGCATGCTCATCTACGACTCCGCCGGCGCCATTATTGACGCCAATCCGGCCGCGGAGCGACTGCTGGGCGCGCCGCTGGCCGACATCAAGGGCGTGGGCGGCCTCGTCCCGCTGGGCGAGGTGATCCGCGAGGACGGGACGCCGCTGCCGGTCGGCGAGCAGCCGGCCGGCGTCGCCCTGCGCACCAGTGCGACGGTGGACGACACGGTGCTGGGCATTCGTCGCCTGCCGGCCGACGGCATGCGATGGCTCAGCGTGTCGGCCATTCCGCTGCGCCTCGCCAACTCGCCGCAGCCGTATGCGGCCATGTGCATGTTCGTGGACGTCACGGACCAGCGCGCCGCCGTCGCCGCGCTGCAGGCGAGCGAGGAGCGCTTCCGGCGAGCGTTCGAGGGGAGCCCGGTGATGATGGCGATCTCCGACCTCGAGACGGGCGAGTTCGTGGACGTCAACGAGCGCTACTGCGAGGTGACGGGCTACACGCGCGACCAGCTGGTGGGCCACCGCTCGCTCGATCTCGGGATCGTGGATGCCGACGCGCGCGCGGCGCTCTATCAGGCCATGAAGCAGCACAGCCGCGTGCGGAACTACGCGATGCCCATCCGCACCCGGAGCGGGGAGACCCGCGAGGTCCTGATGTCCGGCGAGGTGCTCACGCTCGCCTCGGCGCCGTGCCTGCTGACCATCGCCAACGACATCACGGCGCGCACCAAGATGGAAGAAGAGCGCGACCGGATGACGAGCCACCTGCGCCACCTCCGGCGCCTGGAGAGCGTGGGCCGGCTGGCGAGCGGGATGGCGCACGACCTCAACAATTCGCTCACCGCCATCCTCGCGCTCGCCGAGCTGGAGCAGCTCGAGGCGAAGCGTGGGTCGGCGACGCACGAAAACCTGCAGTACATCCAGGAGGCGTGCCTGCGCGGCGAGGCCACCCTGCGCCAACTGCTCGAGATCGCGCGGCCGCAGGAAGCCTCCAGGGACACGGTGGACCTCAACGCGCTGTTGCGCGACGAGGTGACGCTGCTGTCGCGCACCACGCTGCAAAAGGTGCAGATCCTGGCCGAGTTCGACGACACGCTGCCACGGGTGCACGGCGACGGCGAGGCGCTGCGCCACGCGATGATGACCATTTGTCTCAATGCCGTGGACGTGATGCCCGCCGGGGGCACGCTGAAAGTGCAAACGCAGCGGGAGAGTGCGGCGTTCGTGGTAGTGGCGATCACGGACGTGCGTGTGCCGCTGACGCAGCAGGCTTCGCTGGCCATGGAGGCGTGGTCGTTTGCCGCGATGCCGCGAGAGGTGAGCGAGGCGTTTGGCCTGGCGATGGTGCAGGAGGTCATCGAGAGCCAGGGCGGCACGATGACGGTGGAGAGCGCCGAGGGCAAGGCTGGCCGCGTGATCATCCGCCTGCCGGCGGTCGCGCCGGCGAACGCAATGTTGTAGCACCGGGCGCGGCGTTCCGATGACGCAGGGGGCGAGGCGGGCATGCAGTGTGAGGCATGCTCGCCTCAGTGCATTCAGGCGTGATTGTCGGGTGTGACTCCCTGAGAGTCACCCCGGTTGCGCATTTTGTGCGTAAACGCATATATTGCAAGCGGTGACGCACAAGCCGATTGTCTACTCGGCTCACGCCGTCACCCGGCTCAAGGAGCGGCGCATCACCCGTCGCCACGTCCGCGCGGTTCTCGCGGCGGGGATCGTGTCTGACATAGCGAACGGCGGTCGGCGGAAAGACCTGGATGTCGACGGCCGGAGAATCGCGGTGATCTACCAGGAATACCGCAGCCGAATACACATCTGGACCGTGATGCTGGTTCCGGGCGACTAGTCGGTGCAGGGCACTTCACTCTTCCCCTCGGTGACGGACATCTCATGCGCGTGACCTACGACCCCGAAGTTGACGCCCTCTATTTCGAACTCAGGGGACTCCGCTCTCGACGGCGTGCGCAACGAGAGATCGCCGAGGGCGTGATCATGGAGCTTGGTCCCAGGGGAGAACTCGCGGGCCTTGAGATTCTGGCGGCTTCGCGTTTCGGCACGCCGCGGGCGCTTGCCAGATTCGGGCGCCCGTCGCCGGGGATGCGACTCTCGGAAGCCGCGGTGTTTTGCGGACTCAAGGCGGCATCGCTACGAAACCAGATTCTTAATGGACGCCTGAAGGCCAGGAAGGTTGGGAGGGATTGGCTGGTGGATGTGAACGATCTCGAGGCCTACCTCGAGGGACGCAGTGCGCGTGGCCGTCGTTCTGCCTCGGAGAAGCCACTGCGCCGTGTGCGCAGGGCGGCGGCGTAGCGAGGAGTCGCTTCGCCTCCGGGCGACCTACTGTGAGATCAGCGCTTGCACTCGATTGATCACAGCGGCGGCGTTGAGGTGACACGATGCTGAGGTCGCGCATGCAGCGTATCGCATGCTCGCCGCCGTCCAATCCGCCTCTGTCGTAGGAGTTGACGCGCACCCGGTGCTCGTCGAAGTCGACGTTGCCCGCGGCCTCCCCGCCTGGTCCATCGTCGGGCTGGCCAGCAGCGCGGTCAAGGAGGCCCGCGAACGCGTCGCGTCGGCGCTCGTCAACTCGGGGTTTGAAGTACCAGCGCGACGGACGACAATCCTCCTATCACCCGCCGACCAGGTCAAGACCGGCACTGCCTTCGACCTTCCCATCGCGCTCGCCGTGCTCGCGGCGAGCGGTCAGTTGCCGGCCGAATGCGTAGAGGGGTTGTGCGTGGCCGGTGAGCTGGGCCTCGACGGCACCGTGCGCCCAATTCGCGGCGCCCTCTCCATGGCGCGGCTCGTGCAGCAGCGCGCCTACCGCGCGCTGGTGCTCCCCGAGCCGAACGGCGGCGAGGCCGCGCTCGTGGGCAACGCGCGGCTGGCGGGCGCCACGTCGCTTGGAGCGCTCGTCGAGCAGCTGCGTGAAGGCCGGCTGACGGCGCCCGTGGTGCAGGCCGCGCTCGCGCCGTCGTTCGACGAAGGGCTCGACCTGTCCGAGGTCGCAGGGCAGGGGATGGCGAAGCGCGCGCTCGAAATCGCCGCCGCCGGCGCGCACAATCTCCTGCTCGAGGGGCCGCCGGGCGCCGGAAAGACCATGCTCGCCCGCCGCCTCCCGACGATCCTTCCGCCGTTGACGCCCGACGAGCATCTCGAGGTGGTTGCCATTCATTCCATCGGCGGCGTGCTCCCCACGGGCACTGTGCCCGGCCGCACCCCGCCGTTTCGCGCGCCGCACCACACCATCTCGCAGGCCGGGCTGATTGGCGGCGGCAGCGGTCCGCGCCCCGGCGAGGTGAGCCTCGCTCATCGCGGCGTCCTCTTTCTCGACGAACTGCTCGAACTGCCGCGCTACGTGCTCGATGCCATGCGCCAGCCGCTCGAGGACGGCCGCGTGGTGATCTCGCGCGCCGCACAGGCGGTGGCCTTTCCCGCCCGCTTCATGCTGGTGGCGGCGACGAATCCCTGCCCGTGCGGTGGCGCGGGCGCGGCGTCGCGCCGGGCGCTGGGTGCGGGTGCTCCCGCGACCGTGAGCGACGGCGGCACGTCCTGCCGGTGCAGCGCGGCCGACATCGCCCGCTACCGCGCTCGGCTGAGCGGGCCGCTCGCCGACCGGCTCGACCTGCGTGTCACTGTGGCGCCGGTGGCGCTGTCGGCGATGCAAGGGGGCGGGGGAGAGACGTCGGCGCCAGTGCGCGCGCGCGTCATCGCCGCGCGCGACCGGCAGCGCGCGCGCTTTGCCGCCCTCGACGGCGTGCACGCCAACGCGCAGGCCCCCACGCGGGCGCTGCGCGGCGCCCACGGCCCGTCGGCGGCGGCGCACGCGTGGCTCGTGGAGGCCGCCAGCCACCTGCTGCTCAGCGCGCGCGGCTATGCCCGGGTGCTCCGCGTCGCCCGCACCATTGCCGACCTCGACGGGGCCGACCAGGTGAGCCAGGAGGCCATCGCCGAGGCGCTGCGGTTTCGGGGTGTGGGGTGAATCCCCACGCTGGTGTGCGAGGTTTCCCGAAGGAATTCCACCGTTCGACCGGTCATCTTTCGCGGCGCATTCTCGGCCGCGCGCCGTTTGTCCGCGTCGCTCGGCATTCCATCGCACAGTCTATTCCCCTTCTGAGGGAATCATGCGTCCCCTTGGTCTTGCAGCGCTGCTGCTCGCCGCTCTTCCCGCCACCGCGGCGGCCGCGGCTTTCTCCGGTCCAACGATCGGCCCCGTCCCCGTCGAGTTCATCCTCTTCGGCATCGTGCTCGCCGGCGTCGGCATCTTCCATCACCACACGTTCCGCATCGCGGTCACCGGCGCCATCGTGATCGCGGCGTACAAGATTCTTGCGTCACCGTTCCGTGAGGGAGTTGGTGTCGGCGGATTCCTCACGCACCTCGAGCACGAATGGGTGATCCTCGTCAACCTGTTCCTCCTGCTCATGGGCTTCGCGCTCCTCGCTCGCCACTTCGAGGAGAGCGGCGTGCCGGCCATGCTGCCGCGCTACCTCCCCGACGACTGGAAGGGGGCGTGGATCCTGCTGGTGGCCGTGGCATTTATCTCGAGCTTCCTCGACAATATCGCGGCCGCCCTCATTGGCGGCGCGGTGGCGCACACGGTGTTCAAGGGCAAGGTGCACATCGGCTACATCGCCGGTATCGTCGCCGCGTCGAACGCCGGCGGCGCCTTCTCCGTGGTGGGCGACACCACCACGACCATGATGTGGATTGCCGGCGTGAGCCCCGCCGAGGTCTTCGAGGCACTCCTCGCCACGGTCGTCGCGGTCGTCTTCCTGATTCCGCTCGCCATGGCGCAGCAGAAGTACCAGCCCATCCAGGCGAATCCCGACAAGAGCGCGAAAATTGACTGGACGCGCGTCTCGGTGGTGCTGAGCATCCTGGCGCTGGCGATCATCGTCAACATCGTCGCGAACACGCACTTCTACGAGATCTCCAACCTGGCGCCGTTCCTCGGCATGGCGGTGTGGGTGGCGATTCTCGGAACGGCCGGACTCCGCAAGCCGGAATGGAAACTCCTTCCCGCGAACCTCAAGGGCACCATCTTCCTGCTCTCGCTCGTGCTCTGCGCGAGCATGATGCCGGTGGAGAAGCTGCCGACGGCGTCATGGCAGACTGCGTTCGGGCTCGGCTTCACGTCGGCCGTCTTCGACAACATTCCGTTGACGGCGCTGGCGCTCACGCAGGGCGGCTACGATTGGGGCTTCCTCGCCTTCGCCGTGGGATTCGGCGGCTCGATGATCTGGTTCGGTTCGTCGGCGGGCGTGGCGCTCAGCAACATGTACCCCGAGGCAAAGAACACCAGGAACTACCTGCGCCACGGATACTGGGTGTCCATCGCGTACGTCATCGCCTTCTTCGTACTCCTCCAGGTGCGGGGCTTCCACCCGGGGAGCGTCCCGCGTACGGTGCAGCAGCCGGAAGCGGCGACTTCCACCGCGGAGCCGGTGCGCTGATTCGCGCGCGTTGCTCGGTTCGTTGGGATTCGGACATATTTGGGGGCCGTTTCGAGAGCTGTGTTCCAGCCGTCGAGCGGCCCCACCCGAGTACACATGCTTGCGACTCACTGCTGAAGAACGTCGTCGGCCGAGTGCCAGCGTCACACTAGCGTCGCCGTGGCGCCGCGTTCGCGTACTGACTTTCGCGCCATCGTCCTGACAGAGGGGAGTCCATGCGGTCATTAGGTCTTGCCACGCTCGCGCTCGCGGCCTTGCCGGCCACGGCGCACGCAGTGGGCTTCTCGGGTCCAAGCGTCGGCCCGGTGCCGGTCGAGTTCATCCTGTTCGGCATTGTGCTTGCCGGCGTTGGCATCTTCCATCACCACACGTTCCGGATTGCCGTCAGCGGCGCCACGGTCATCGCGCTGTACAAGATCTTCCTGTCGCCGTTCCGCACGGGGCCGGGCGCGCTGGGCTTCGTGACGCACGTCGAGCACGAATGGGTGATTCTCGTCAACCTGTTCGGCCTGCTCATGGGCTTCGCGCTGCTCGCCAAGCACTTCGAGGAAAGCGGCGTGCCGGCGATGCTCCCGCGCTTCCTGCCCGATGACTGGAAGGGGGCGTTCGCGCTGCTCGTCGCAGTCGCCGTGCTCTCGAGCTTCCTCGACAACATCGCCGCCGCGCTCATTGGCGGTGCGGTCGCGCACACGGTGTTCAAGGGGAAGGTGCACATCGGCTACTTGGCGGGCATCATTGCCGCGTCCAACGCCGGCGGTGCCTTCTCCGTGATCGGTGACACCACCACCACCATGATGTGGATCGCCGGCGTGAATCCCCTCGAGGTCATCGAGGCAATCGTCGGGACCGTCATCGCCGTGGTCGTGGCCGGCATTCCGCTCTCGATCGCCCAGCAGAAGTACCAGCCGATCCAGGCCGATCCCGACGCCACTGCGCGCGTGGACTGGACGCGCGTCGGCGTGGTGCTCAGCATTCTCGCGCTCGCCGTCATCGTGAATGTCACGATGAACACCCACTTCCATGAAGTCTCGGACAAGGCGCCCTTCCTCGGCGCGGCGGTCTGGGTGGCGATCTTGGGCACGGCATGGCTGCGCAGGCCCGAGTGGTCGCTCCTCCCCGAGACGCTCAAGGGGTCGCTCTTCCTGCTCTCGCTCGTGCTGTGCGCGAGCATGATGCCGGTGGAGAAGCTCCCCGCGGCGGGGTGGGAGACGGCCTTCGGCCTGGGCTTCCTCTCGGCCGTCTTCGACAACATTCCGCTCACCGCGCTGGCGCTCAAGCAGGGCGGCTACGACTGGGGCTTCCTGGCGTTTACGGTCGGCTTCGGCGGCTCGATGATCTGGTTTGGTTCGTCGGCCGGTGTGGCGCTCACCAACATGTATCCCGAGGCGCGCAACGCGAAGCTCTACCTGCAGAAGGGATACTGGGTGGCCATCGCCTACGTGCTCGCCTTCTTCACCATGATGCAGGTGCTTGGCTTCCACCCCGGCAGCACGCCGCGCTCGGTGCAGCAGGCCGAGGCGCCGGCAGCCGCGGTGGAGACGGTGCACTGAACACGCTCCGCAAACGACCGGCCCCGTTCTCGTGGAACGGGGCCGGTTGCTTATGTGGGGCGGTCGGTGCTACTCATCATCGTCGGGATAGCGCGGCCTGGTGAGCCACACACAGGCGGGGAGCGCCAGCGGGAGCAGCCAATATGCGGGGAAGGCATCGTGCGTCAGCCAGCGGACCGCCGACGGCGCGGCGGCGATGGTCCACAGGAACCCGCGCGTGCCGAGGCCGACGCACGCGCCGGCGACCGCGCCGAGCAACGCCCATTTCAGGGTGCTGATGATCAGCGCCGTGTGCTCGGTGTACCACTCGCGCTCGTCGGCGAGTCGCGGGGAGGGGGGCTCGGTCAGCTTGGTGCGCAACTGGCGCAGGTACTGCCGCAGATGAGAGGTCATGACGAGAGGCTCACGGGAATTCGTAGTCTAATACGAGAGGGCGGGCGATCGTACCGCCGCCGGCGTCGTGCGGCCGTGCACCTCGTGCGTGGCCACCTGAGCAATCGCACGGTCCTCGGACCGCTGGCAAACGCGCCGTTCCGTAGTTATCTTAGTACTGAGGGAGTGCCTTCTCCGTGGAAGGCCGCACGCCGCGATGCCCCCGAACCCCGACCCGTCTCATGGATCCGCTCCCCTACGGTCTCCCTCCCTCGGCGTATCGTCTCCCCGACGCCACGCACCTCGGGCGCGCGCGCCTGCAGGTGACGGACCTCGCCCGCTCGCTCGACTTCTACACGCAGGTGCTCGGCTTTCGCGTGATTGGGCGACAGGCCGGCCATGCCACGCTCGGCGCGCACGGTGACGACCGCGTGATCCTCGAGCTGCACGCCGGCGCCACCAGGCCGGTGCCGCACGGCGGCCGGCAAGGCCTCTTCCATTTCGCGCTCCTGCTTCCCGATCGTGCGTCGCTCGGTCGCTTTCTCACGCACCTCGCCGAGCTCGGCGTGCACGCCGGGGCGTCGGACCACCTGGTGAGCGAAGCGCTCTATCTGTCCGATCCGGACGGCCTCGGCATCGAGGTGTATGCCGACCGGCCGCGCGACAGCTGGAGGCACTCGGGGCGCGAACTCGCGATGGCGACTATCGCGCTCGACGCGCGCGCGGTCGCCGACGCGGGGGCCGGGGCCCGGTGGAGCGGCATGCCGGCGGGCACGACGCTCGGCCACGTGCACCTGCACGTCGGATCGCTCGACGAGGCGCGCGCGTTCTATCACGACGCGCTCGGCTTCGACCTCGTCGTCTGGTCGTATCCGGGTGCGCTCTTCTTCTCGGCTGGCGGCTACCACCATCATCTGGGCACCAACACGTGGGCGGCCGGGCGGCCGAATGCGGCCGCTGACGAGGCGCGGCTGCTCGACTGGGAGATCGTGCTCCCGGACGCGGCGTCGGTGGACGCGGCGCGGGCGCAGATGGTGGAAGCCGGACACGCGGCGACGGCGGCAGGTAACGGCTGCTCGTTCCGTGATCCGTGGGGGACGCAGGTGACGCTGGTTGCCGACTGATACTGCAACTGCAACGGCAGCTGCAACCACGAAGTCACAAGGGCACGAAGGGACACGAAGAGAAAATTTGGGGAACTGCGTCCGCCGCGCGTGGTTCTGCCAGGGAGTTCTTCGTGCCTTTGTGACGTATGTGGTGCAGCCGTTGCCGTCACACCCCTCGCTCGCTCACTTCGTCCCTCACGGGTGTCGTTGATTAGATTTTCGCTATGGCACAGCCCTCTCCCTACCGTCAGCTCGCCGCCGCGCGGCGCGTCGCGCTGGTCACCCGCGCCATCAAGGCCAGCAAGGACATGCGCGCGGTGATGGTGGTCCGCATGGCCGCGCGCGGCGGCGGCTTCCGTCCGCAGACGCTCCTGCAGTGGCCGCCTGACAAGCTCGCGCGCGAGATCGTGCGCCTCGGCGCCGAGAACGGTGATGACGAGCTCAATCTGCTCAACATGCTGTACGTCGAGTTCGAGCCGCAGATCCAGGCGGCATACCTCGACGCCGCCGGCGTGAAGCACACGAACGGGCAGATGCCCGAGGAACTCGCGCCGCCGTTCGCGAGCGCCGAGTCGGTGGCCAAGGCGGCGGCGGCCGTGGTGGAGCAGTTCGGCGAGGACGGGCGGCTGTATCTCGTCACGATCGCCAAGTACAACGGTGAGGGTTGGCCGGGGCTCGACGCGATCATCAGGCAACTGGCGCCCGCCGCGACGTAGCGCGAACAGCCGCCGGCGCGGCGGCCCGCGCTCGCTCGCGCCGGCTCGCGCCGGCTCGCGCACGGCCCGCCGCCTACGGTACATTCTCGCCGACTCTCTCCGCGAGAACTGCATGCGCGCACGTCGCTTCATCCCGCTCGTCATCGCCCTCGCCGCCTGCACACCGCGCGGCGGGGTGTCCACCGGCGCCGCCGCCAGCGGCGCGTATGACGTGGTCATCGAGAACGGCCGCGTCATGGACGGCACCGGCGCCGCGTGGTACTACGGCGACGTCGCGCTGCGCGGCGACCGCATTGCCGCCATCGGAGCGCGCGGCGCCTTCAAGGACGTGCGCGCCGTACAGCGCGTGGATGCCACGGGGCACGTGGTCGCGCCCGGCTTCATTGACATCCAGGCGCAGTCGTACGGCAACTTCATGAACGGCGACGGGCTCGCGCTCTCCATGGTGACGCAGGGCATCACCACGGCGATCCTCGGCGAGGGCGAGACGCCCGCGCCGGTGAACGACAAGATTCTCGCCCTCGAGACCGACTCCGCCGCGCGCGTGCGGATGCAGCGCTTTGCCGGGCCGCATGGCTTCAGCGACTGGCTGGAGTCCATGATCAGCCGCGGTGCGTCGCAGAACATCGGGTCATTCGTCGGCAACGGCACCGTGCGCGTGTACGGCCACGGCGGCGGCATGGGGCCGGCGACGCCGGCGGAGATTGACACCATGCAGGCGATGGTGCGGCGCGCCATGCAGGACGGCGCGTTCGGCATTGCGAGCGCGCTCATCTATCCGCCCAACGTGTACGCGAGTCCCGCGGAGCTGACCGAGATCAACAAGGCGGCGGCGCCGTACGGCGGCATCTACATCACGCACATGCGCAGCGAGGGCGACAAGTTCCTCGAGGGCATTGATGAGGCGATCGGGGTGGGGCGGGGGGCGGGGGTTCCCGTTGAAATCTACCATCTGAAAGCGGCGGGCGTCCGCAACTGGCCCAAGCTGGCCGTGGCGATCGCGAAGATTGACAGCGCACGCGCCGCCGGCCAGGACGTGCAGGCCGACATGTACCT
>JAJZRK010000040.1 GCA_021802745.1 bacterium | reverse complement strand
GCGGCAAGAGACGGTAGCCCGCGGGTCGTCCAGAGGTGGTAGGCGCAGCGCCGGGGGGCGGGGACGCGAATACCGGAGGGCCATCGACGGGCGCGCAGCGCCCGTTGATGGCCCGAGAATTTCGCGACCCTGCCCCCCGGCGCTGCGCCGTGCGCACGAACGAGAATTTCGCGGCCCCGCCCTCCGGCGATTCGCCGTGCGCGCTAAGTTAGAAGCGTGGCCTCCAAGCGAACCCAACCACGCCAGCCGAGCATGTTCGCCGCGTCAGCCGGCGCTGCGCCTTTGGCTGCGCGCATGCGGCCGCGCACGCTCGACGAGGTCGCCGGGCAGCAACACCTACTTGGCGCGGGCAAGCCGCTGCGCGTGGCCATGGAACGCGGCGACACCGGCTCCATCCTCTTCTGGGGGCCGCCCGGTACCGGGAAGACGACGCTAGCGAGGTTGGCCGCGCAGTACCTGAACGGCGAGTTCGTCCCGTTCAGCGCCGTCAGTGAGGGCGTGCCGCGGTTGCGCGAGATCGTGGACGCCGCCGAGAAGCTCCGCGACGCCGGGCGGCGGACGATTCTCTTTGTGGACGAGATCCACCGCTTCAACAAGGGGCAGCAGGACTACCTGCTCCCGCACGCCGAGAGCGGCCTCCTCACCCTCATCGGCGCCACCACCGAGAACCCGAGCTTCGAACTCAACGGCGCCCTCCTCAGCCGCCTGCGCGTCTTCGTGCTGCAGCCGCTTACGCCCGACGACATCAAGAGGGTCGTCACCCGCGCCCTCACCGACGCCGAACGTGGACTCGGCGCGCTGAAGATCGAGCTGGATGAGGATGCGCTCGAGATTTTGGCGCGAGAAAGCGATGGCGATGCGCGCCGGGCGCTGAGCGTGCTCGAGGCGGCGGTGCAGCTCGCAGGACAAGTGACGGTAGACGGTGGACGGCAGACGGTTGATCCTAACGTCCACCGTCTACCGTCCACCGTCATCCGCGCCGCACTCCAAAAGCGCTGGGCGCACTATGACAAATCCGGCGAGGGCCACTACAACCTCATCAGCGCATATCACAAGGCGCTCAGAGGAAGTGATCCAGATGGGGCTCTGTACTGGTTAGCCAGAATGATTGACGCCGGCGAAGACCCCATGTACATCGCGCGGCGCACGTTGCGCTTTGCCAGCGAAGACGTGGGGCTCGCCGATCCGCGCGCGCTGCAAATCGCCATCGCCGCGCGCGACGCCTATCACTTCCTCGGCTCGCCCGAGGGGGAGCTGGCGCTGGCCGAGGCGGCGGTGTACCTGGCGACCGCGCCCAAGAGCAACCGCGTGTACGCGGCGTGGGGGGCGGCGCTGGAGGCGGCGCGCGAGACGCCGGCGGCGCCGGTGCCGCTGCACATCCGCAACGCGCCCACGAAGCTCATGAAAGAACTCGGCTACGGGGCGGGGTATTCCTACGCCCATTCGGTCCCCGAGGGGTACACGCCGCAGGAGTACCTGCCCGACGAGATCGCCGACCGCACCTTCTACGAACCGACGAGCTTTGGCTTCGAGAAGGAGATCGCGAAGCGTCTCGAGTGGTGGGAGGCGCTGAGGCGCCAGAGGACCACGGAGTGAGACAGCGCAGGTCGGAGTGCGTGGCGAACGACAGCGCGAGACAGAACGGAAGCTCGCGGCGCCTCGACCTTTCGGTCGAGTGGAGGGTCAGGTGTGCGGACGCTGAAGCGAGGGCGCAGTCGCGGCGGCGCGCTTGATCGCGGCGTCGCGATCGCGAAGGCGTTCGAGGACGCGGAGTTTCTCTGCAATCGGTCGCGCCGCTGCCTCGTCGCGGTGCTTCTTCTTGTCGCGCTGAACGTCTGACCAGGTGAGTTTCATGGCGATTGGCTGAGGAACTGTGCGACGAATCGCGTCCATTTCGACCCGAGCCCGTACTGCGCGACCACGGCTTCGAATCGCGCGCGATTGAAGCCCGCCCACTCGAGAAACTGCTGCAGGCGCACCTTGTCCTTCGGTCGCGCGGTATCGAGCGCGATGGCCGCGAGATACTCTGCCGACAAAACGCTTACGGACTGGCCTTCCACATCAACGCTGCACGCGGCACGAAGCGCGTCCAGCTGCAGTGGCGAGCTCGCCGGGAGAAACTGCACGGGCCACCGGCCGATGACAATGTGCTCGCCCTGAATGGTGGCGCCGCGGGCCGTCAGGAACTCGAAGACCGATTCGAGGGTGACTATCAACCGTCCCGGGCCCGGTTCGAGCACGACGAAGACATCAATGTCCTCGGTGGCGGCCGGCTCGATGTAGAAGGTCGCCGCAACAGCGCCGCCGAGCGCGTAGGTAGAAATCACGCCGGCTTCCCTGGCAGCTTCCAGCTCGGCGAAGACCGTTTGGAAGTCCATACCCCATGACGATAAGGGATCGCGTCGTGTCACGACAGCCAGCCGGACGCCGCTAGCTGGACGCCGCCGCGTCAACGACGGTAAGTCCCTCGATGCGCCGGTACTCGCCGACGTTTCGCGTGACGAGTATGGCGCCTTCGGCGAGCGCGTGGGCGCCGATCAGGGTGTCCATTGCCCCGATGCCCAGACCGGCGCGCTGCAGCCGGCTCCTGACCTGACCGTACGCGGCCGCGGCGCGCTGGTCGAACGGACGCACGGCGGCGACGTCGAGCAGGAGCGCCAGCCGCTCACGCGCCAGGGCCGGCGACGCGGCGTGCGATGCGCCAAACTCGAGCTCGGCGAGCGTGATGCTCGAGATCCACGTCATCGCGCCGGGAAGCAACCGCGCCGCGAGTCCGGACAGGGCGATGCGCCCGCGCAGGGCATCCACGCACACATCCGTCTCGAGGCACACCGATGCCAGTTCTACCACGACACGTCCCGCGGCGCTCGCCGACCGTCCTGCTCGCGCGCCTCGTGAATGGCGCGCTCGAACTGCGCATCCACGGGCCCGACCTTCGCGATGTAATCCATCAGGTCACCGAGCGTCTTGAGCGGGGGCATGTCCGGCCCGCCATTCGTTCGCACCGGCTTGATCACGATCTCCTCGCCACGGCGCTCGATGTACACCTCCGAGCCGGGCATCCGGAACTCCTTGGGCAACCGCACCGCCTGGCTGCGGCCGTTCATGAACAGTTTGGCCTTCTTCACGAGAGCGCTCACCGAATGGTATATATCAATGATATACATCATCGCCTGACCGGTCAAGTTCGGTGTAGAATACGCTGACGCCCACTCTATCCGGTCATCGAACACATGCAGAGAGCATCCTTTTCGCGCGGTGTTGGCCTTCTGGCGGTTCTGCTCGTCCTCGGGGCGTCCGGCTGCTCACGCTTGGCCAGATCGGCCTTCCAGAACCCCGTCGTCGAACTCAAGGATGTGCAGCTCAAGGGCGTCGGCCTGCAGGGGGGATCGCTCGACGTCATTCTCGACGTGTTCAACCCCAACGACTATCGCATTGACGCGAGTCGAGTGACGTACACCGTCTTCGCCGACAGCCTGCAGGTGGCCACCGGCGAGGTGACGAAGCTGGTGACGCTCGACAACAAGAACACGACGCGGGTGACGCTGCCGGTGAACTTCACGTTCCGCGAGGTAAACCAGGCGGCGAACCTGCTGCTGCAGCGCGGGAGCATTGACTACACGGTGAAGGGCGACTTTACGCTCGCCACGCCGTTCGGGTCGCTCACTCGGCCCTACTCCAGCCGCGGCCGCTACGACTCGCTGCGGCGCTGACTTTTTGCCGCAGAGACGCGCAGTCCCCGGGGGTGTGGCTTCGCGAAATTCTCGCGGCAACGAGCGCGCGTGCTGACGCACGCGCGCCGTTTATGCCGCTCCAGTATTCGCTGTGCCACACCCCCGGGGACTGCGCTTGCACTCGTGCGGGGAGTGGAAGGCGCGCCGGCGCGTTGCGCGGCGCGCTTTTGTTAGAGGGCGGTGAAGAACGCCGAGATGGAGAGCTCCAACGGCGGTGCGACGAGGCTGGGGCTCCAAGTGAAGTCACCGGTGTGGCGCTGATCGGGGACGCCGGGACGGATCTGCAGCAGGTCGCGCTGGTCGGGGTCCACGAGCCAGTACTCGGCGGCGCCGCGGCGCAGGTAGGCGCTTCGCTTCTGGAGGTGGTCGAACGAGCGCGTGCTTGGTGACAGCACTTCGACGGCGAGCAGCGGGGCGGGGTGGGCTTCCTACGGCGTCGAGGCCAGCTCCGCGGGGCCCGGAATGATGAGGACGTCGGGCTCGAGGGCGGTGCGCTCGTCCACGACCACACGTCCAGGGGCGAAGACCACATCGAGCCGCTCGCGGATCACGTAGCTTCGGAGGGTCAAGGCAATGGCGAGGCACAGCGATTGATGCCGGCTGGAGCCCAGCGGCGTCACGATGAGTGCCCCGTCGAGCAGCTCGTGGCGTCCGTTGCGTCCCTCGAACTGGGCGAGGTCCGCGACGGTGAAATGATCGGCGGCGCCGCCGCTGCTCATGTCGTACTCGTCCTCTTCGAGCGCGGCGAGCAGCTCGCCGGCCGGGAGCTGGAGCGACAGACCGGGCACGTCGAGCGGCGATCCGCCCGTGCGTTCCGCCGGCCGCACCTCAACAAGCTGACCGTCGCGCCGACGAATGAGGACGCTGCCGTCGTGGAGTGCTTGCTCAAGCAAGGCGGCCAATTGCTCGCGAGCTCGGGTCAACGTGTATTCGCGCATCGCCCAGAATAGCGCGCCCAGCGGCCGCGTCCGTCATCATTTCATTGCACTTCGCACTCGATGGCGGTACGCTGCACGACGCCCTACAGAGTCGGCGGCCTACGGAACACGCGGTACGCGTCCGTCTTGCTCCCGTAGGTTCGCAGCGACTCGCTGTCGTTGATCCAGGCGTACACGATGATCCGTGCGGTGCTGTCGTACCGATAGAACAGGCGATAGCGTCCGTTCCCCGTCTTGGCCCGGAACCACTCGCGGTGGCCACCCGGGATGGTTCCACCGTGCCGATACCGTGCGGCGCCAGGATCCTGCGGGATCTCGTCGAACATCAGGGCGAGAACGTGCGCGAGGAGCTTGCGGTTCGGGCCCGGCATGGCCGGCGGAGCCGATTCAGCTTCCGCCGCGTCCGTCAACTTCGTCATCTGCCCGACCAGCAACGGATGCGGAAGCAGCGTGTAGCCGTGCGCGAGCAAGCCCAGCTTGGGCGGGGGCGCAGTCTTCTTAGCCCGACGTTTGCCCTTCCGGCTCGGGGTCAGAGCGCCACCGCACCGTCAATGGGTGCGTCGTGGTCAATCGCCACGCCCCGCGAAAGCCGCTTGATCCTCTGAATCAACTCGGGCGGGAACCCGCGCAGCCGCTCGGGATGCGTTGCGACGTCCTGACCCAGCAACGCAAGGAACGGCTCCAAGGCGGGATCGTGATGTTCCTGCTCATTCGGGTTCACGAGGCGCACTTCGGTTCCTTCAATGACATAGCCCAGCCGGTCGCCAGGGCCGAGTCCCAGCACCTTCCGCACGCCCGGTGGAATCGTCGTCTGTGACCGTGCGGTGATCTTGCTCTCAATAAGTCCAGGCATGGGGGCTCCTAGCGAGGTGGTAATGCACCTGCATTACAAGTAATGCATTTGCATTCTCCTGTCAAGCATGGATGCGCTGCCCTTAGTTCTTGCGGCGCCGCCGAGGTGGACCCTGGCGCACCGCGCCGAGCGACGAGGCCCGCTCCTGCACCTTGACGGTGAGTTGCAGGCCGAGGGTGTCCATCACGCGAAGGACGGTGTCGAAGCTCGGGTTCCCTTCGCCCGAGAGAGCCTTGTAGAGGCTCTCGCGCCCCAGTCCTGACCGGCGCGCGACGGTGGTCATGCCCTGCGCGCGCGCGATTCCGCCGAGCGCACGGAGAATCGCCCGCCCATCGTGCCCGAATTCCTCGAACGTCGCCTCGAGGTAGAGCGCCATGTCGTATGGCGTCTTCAGATGGTCAGCAACATCCCACCGGATGAGCTTGATTCTAGCGTTGGATTTCGAGAGCGCTGCTTCGTGCGAGGGCTTTTGCATGGATGATGTCCTCAGGTTGGCTCTGCTTGTCGCCGCCGACAAGCAACACCGCGATGCGAGTGCCCACCCAGGAGAAGTAGACGCGATACCCGGCGCCCACATGGACCCGCATCTCGAAAACTCCCTCCCCGACGGACCGACAATCCCTTGGATTTCCATCTGATAGTCGGTCAATGCGGGCCACGATACTCGCTTTGGCGCGCGCGTCACGCAGTCGGGCTATCCACGCGACGAACGTCGCGGTGGCGAGGACCTCTGCGAAGGTCCCACTACTGTATCGTATAAGATACATGTTGTCAACACTCGGTTGGCATCCGATGCGAGGCCAACTCCTCAGGACGTCGTCGCCGGCACTGTCTGACCGCGTCTGTCATCGAATCTTCGCAGGTGTCCTTCGCCCCAGCGCTCCAGGGCGGGCGTCTCAGAAGGGGAATCTTGGCCGTTCCCGTTCCCCAGCCGGCCCGCCCCCTTACCTTTGAACTGTGCCAAGAGAAATCATTGATCTAAGCCCGCCCCAGGAGCGCGCCATTCTTGTTGGAGCCCCCCTCAAGCGCGGCACCAGAAAGCACCTCGTGCAGGAGCACCTCGAGGAGCTCGGCCGCCTGGCCGACACCGCCGGCGCGTTGGTGGTGGGGGAGCTCACGCAACAGCTCGACCGCCCCGACAGCGCGACGTACATCGGCAGCGGCAAGCTCGAGGAACTCAACACGCTGATCGCCGAGCGTGGGGCGACGCTGGTGATCTTCGACGACGAGCTGACGCCGGCGCAGGGGAAGAACCTCGAGCAGGCGCTGACGAAGCGCGTGATTGACCGCGCCGAACTGATTCTCGACATCTTTGCCATCCGGGCGCGGAGCGCCGAGGCCAAGATGCAGGTGGAGCTGGCGCAGCTCGAGTATTCGCTGCCGCGGCTCACGAGGCTCTGGACGCACCTGGAGAAGTTTCGGGGCGGCATCGGCGTGCGCGGCCCGGGCGAAACGCAGCTCGAGACGGACCGCCGGCTCGTGGGACATCGCATCCGGTTGCTGAAGGACCGGCTGGCCGAGGTGGCCAAGAGCCGCGAGGTGCAGCGCAAGCAGCGGCGGAGCCAGTTCCGCGCGGCGCTGGTGGGGTACACGAATGCCGGGAAGAGTTCGATCCTGAAGGGGATGAGCGCGGCCAACGACATCTTCATCGAGGACCGGCTGTTTGCGACGCTGGATCCGTTGACCCGCGAGGTGAGTTTGACAGCGGGGCGGGGTGCGGAGGTGCTGTTAACCGATACGGTCGGTTTCATCCGCAAGTTGCCACATGATCTCGTGGCCAGTTTTCGGGCGACGCTCGAGGAGACGCGCGAGGCCGATATTCTGCTGCACGTGATTGACGCCAGTCATCCCACGTGGGAAGAGCAGCGGATTGTGGTAGACGACGTGCTGGCGGACCTGGGCGTGCACGACAAACCCGTGATCCACGTGTTCAACAAGGTGGATCGGTTGAGCGAGGAGGAGGCAGGGGCGCAGAAGGCACGCATGGACAACCTGCTCCCCGGGAGCGTGTTCGTGAGCGCGGTGCGGCCGGGCGGGTTGGAGCCCCTGCGCGAGGCGCTGTTGGAGGCGCGGCGGGCTTCGCGGCCTGTCGCCGAAGTTCGGATGAGCCCGAGTGACGGCAAGCGGCTGGCGGAATTGCATCGCCGGGCGGAGGTACTTGGCCAGCGGATGGACGACGCCACCGGCGAGCTGGTGGTGAAGGTGCGCTCCCCGGCCGACCTGCTTGCCCGCCTTGGGCTGATGTAGCAGGACGAGTCGGGCCCCCTCGGATTTGCGAATACTCGAGCGCCGCAGGCGCGAGAATTTCGCAAAGACGAGGGGGCCCGACTCGTCCGACCTAACCTGAATCAGTGCGACGCATCAATGGTGCGAACCGCAACGAGGTCCCGGTCCTCGGCGGCGCGCACATCGGCCGCAGTGAGCGTCAGCAGCGCGTGGGTCCGACCCGATGCGCGTACGAACTCCACCTCGAACAGGTCGGGCGCGTGCAGGTGCACGATGGCGCCGACGTCCCCGCGCTGCAGGTCGTGCGCCGGCAGGTCGCGGGTGAGCACCACGGAGTCGAGTTCTCGGTAGGTCATCTTGGCACTCCCGGGTACGCCGTGACGAATCGCGGAGACTCCTCTTCGTGACGAACGATCCACATGGTTACGACGGCGGCCGCGTGACCGCTCGGTCCTTGAAGCGTCCACCGGAGCGGCAGCATCAGGACGCGCGCCGAATCCGTGCGCGGATGCGCGAGATTGCTGTCTCGTGATCCACCGTCCGCCCGGCGTCAGCGTCAGCCAACCCCGCTTCAATGGCCTGACGGATGAAGATCTCGTACATGAGATCGTCCCAGGTGGCGCCAACGGGAAGACTCTCGACGAGAAGATGAGCCGCTTGACGAATATCTCGGTCGTCTGCCATGCCGGAAGTGTGGGCAGATCGGGGCGACGAGGCAAGTTCGTTCATGGGGGTTCTCCGCTTGTGGTGCCGCCGCTGCGCGCCTACAGTCGCAAGACGAGTCGGGCTCCCTCGGATTTGCGAATACTCGAGCGCCGCAGGCGCGAGAATTTCGCAAATCCGAGGGGGCCCGACTCGTCCGTCGTCCCCGGTCAGGCGCTCCGAACCGCCGCCACATCCGTGGCCTGCGAATCACCGTGTATGACATCCTGGACTATCTCGCCGGCGGGATGACTGAAGAACAGGTCCTGGCGGACTTTCCGGACCTTGAGCGCGACGACATTCGTGCGGTGCTGGCATTTGCGGCAGATCGCGAGCGGCGCCTGGTGTCCGACCCCGTCGCGTAGGCCGAATTCGTGCCGCTGCTGCTTTTCGACGAGAATCTCAGTCCCCACCTGCCGCGTCTCGTCGAGGGGCCGACGCCACGTGCCCGGCCTGCGGGCCACGGAGGAGTGCAGACCGGGGACCTCGATGAGAATTAGACCTGGCTGGCGGTCAGTAATTGAGCGGCATGCGCTCCGGGCCTTCCATCAAACGCAAATGATCGGCCCGACCGTCGATATAGAGATTGAGATTGCGTGCGCCCGCGAGCGCGGCCGACGGTGAGAGGATCGCATCATAGCCCGCGAGACGGGCCAAGTCCGCGACGAGTCGGCAGCTTTCCAGATCGTCTTCGTCGTCTCCGGCGAGCGTGTTGAGACTGACGCCGAAACGTCTTCGCTCACGAGCGTCGGTCAGATCCAGCACGCGGGCCACTCCGACGTTGAGCGTGACGAGGTCCAGCGGCCTTGCGCGAGCAGGATGAAACCCACGTGGAGCGGATGCGCCCCCCGTGGAACATGACGCCAAACCAAGCCCTCAAAGTCCACGAGAGCGCGACTCGAAGCCCGGCGTGTCCGAACTCGGCGTGTCCGACGCGGCGCTGGGGGTGCGGTCAGACATGGGCACCGGCCGCATGGGTGGCGAGCACACCGAGTACGCTGTCGATATCGCCCTCGGTGAGCACCGAGATTGGCATGCGGCCTTTCAATGCTGGGACGGCTTGGTGAAGCCACCGCTTGCCGAGTTCCGGTGTACGGAACGCGTTCTCCAGGAACCACTTCAGTTGCGTGAGCTTCTCCATCCGTCGGCGGTGTTCAGGCGCCGGCGTGCTTTCGCGAGTACGCCACCGGTAAATCGTCTTTCGATCCACACCGAGCGCCTGACCGATTTCGGGGTCGGTCAACTCGAGTTCGCGCGCGACCCATCCAAGCGCGGCACCGGCAAACTCCATTTCAAGATCGGTTCTGCTCATGGACTGCCTCCGTGCCCCAAAATATATGTCCCGTTATTTGCCCCGTCACATGTCCAGTTGAATGCCCATAATTTTGCCACTGTTAATGCCCGGCGCGCGTGATGCTTGAGGCTCTTACGTGGCGCACGCAGTTCCCCCAAGCAGTAGCAGTCCTCCGTGGCCCTCCGTCTTCCTCCGTGCGCTCCGTGGTGAAGAAGGCCAGCGTGGCGACCGAAGCCGCCATCACGGTGCGTCAGAGTTCCTGGTGCAACCGCGCCGCCGAGAGGGCGTGGATCTTGGGTGCGAGGCGAAAGGACTCAGCACCGGCGTGCACCACGTCCAGCCGGTCGAGTTGCAGGTCAGCCAGCGCGGCGCGCATGGACGGCGTGATGGCGGGCGCGGAGGTGCGCTTGAATTCGAAGCCGCGCCGGTGATCGCCATCCACGACCAGCAGATCGAGTTCGGCGCCGGCGTGCGTGGCCCAGAAGTAGCACTGGTCAGCGCGCGCACCGATCCGGCTGACGACGGCCTCCAGCAGGAAGCCCTCCCACGAGGCGCCGACCTTGGGATGCCCCTCGAGCGCGGCTGCTGACTGGATGTCGAGCAGTGTGTGCAACAGTCCGCTGTCGGACAGGTACACCTTGGGCGCCTTCACCTGGCGCTTGGCGATGTTCGCGTGAAAGGGGCGCAGCGCGCGCACCATGAAGGTCGTCTCGAGCGACTCCAGATACCGGCGGATGGTGGTGTCGGCCACCCCGAAGGCGCGGGCGAGTTCGGAGCTGTTGAGCACACTGCCGTGGAGGTGGGCCAGCATCTGCCAGAAGCGGCGGATCGTGGCGGCGGGGACGGCGATGCCGAGCTGTGGCAGGTCGCGTTCGAGAAAGGTGCGCACGAAGTCGCGCCGCCAGTCGACGCTGGCCTGTTCGGTGCGTGCGAGGAAGGCACGCGGGAATCCCCCGCGCCGCCACAGGCGGTCGAGGCCGGTGGGACCCACTTCGTCGAGTGAGAGGGGGTGCAGTTCATGAAAGGCGATGCGACCGGCGAGCGACTCGGCGCCCTGCCGCAGCAGGGCGGGGGCGGCGCTTCCGAGGACGAGGAAGCGACAGGGCGCGGGCGCGCGGTCGGCCAGCACGCGGAGCGTGGCGAAGAGGTCGGGCCGCCGCTGGACTTCGTCGAGCACGACAAGCCCGCGGAGCCGGGCGAGCGCGAGCATCGGGTCGGCGAGGCGGGCGAGATCGCGCGGGTCCTCGAGGTCGAAGTGGGTGGTGGGTCCGCGCCAGGCGGCGGCGACCTGCCGGGCGAGGGTGGTCTTGCCGACCTGGCGCGCGCCGAGGAGGGCAACGACGGGGGCGTGGCGGAGGAGGCGGCGGACGCGGCGTTCGGCGGCGGGGCGGGGGAGGGTATTTGTCATATTGAAATATCAGCGTATCATGCAGAGATTTCAAGGTAGTACTTGTCCCGCCCGAACGCCAAACCGCAGGGGACGGGGGACGGGGTTTTATCACAGAGACACAGAGGAGCACGGAGGGCCACGGAGGGCCACGGAGGGCCACGGAGGACAACAAAACCTGTGGCAAAGACATTGCGCCACGCAGACTCGTGCGTGGTGCGCGCTGGTCCTCCGCGAGAGCAGAATTGCGCCCCGAGCGCTCTGCTCTCTGAGCCCGAATATCATGCCAGCGGCAGGATCATGCGGCGGCGAACGCCAGTCGGGTCCAGGCGGCGGAACCCGAACTTCGCGTAGAAGTCGCACAGCCCCTCGTCCTTGGGATCGACCGCCAGAAACAGACCGCCTACGTGTCCTCGCTGCGCCCGCGCGATCTCGGCCGCTCGCGCGACGAGCGCCCCTCCGATGCCCTCGCCCGCGCGGGCGGCGTGCACACCCATGCGACCCAGCAGGTAGCCGCCGATCTGCGGATGGGGTGCGGTGATAAGGACAGGGAGCACGGACAGGAGCGCATCAAGGCGCAGGCTCATCGGCGACAACGTGAAGAACCCGATGACGCTGTGATTTGGCTCCACCGCGAGATAGACACGGGACAGCCCCTGCTCCTGCTCGGCCAAGGCCGTCGCGTGGAGATAGCGGTCAATGGCCGAGTGGCCCGTGACGCAGTCCGTGACGGTATGCGCGGCGGTGAGTTCTTCGATCTGCATTCGGCCGCGCCAGCGCGCGAGATCAGCGCGATGGGGCGCGGCCGAACAACTCTTCAGCCTTGCGTCGCGCTGCCGCCATCGCCGGCGTCTCCGGCGCTGGAGTGGCAAGCGTCTGGAGGAGCGTCATCACCTCAGGCGCCGACAGGTCCCACGTCAGCGCCTGTTCCATCTCCACAGCCACACGCGTGGCGATGACCTCGATCAGGTACTCGGAGGTCGACTTCCCGTGGAGAGCGGCCACGCGCGCGGCGTGCTCCTTGAGGATCGCTGGCAGGCGAAGCTCTTGGCGGTCATCCGCCTTCAAGGTCAGATAGGGGACTGCGGTCGCTGGCATAGGGCCGTCCTAGAAACGAAGTGCCGAAATGATGCTTACCGTACAATGTACGGTAAGGTCGCGTAAAGACAAGCTGATGAGGTGCAAAATAGGCCCTGCCGGCTGGGAACTGTCACCGTTCCATTGCACGCCAAGACCCCCAACTCAACACCGCGAGTGTGTTCGGGGAATGGGTGAATGGGGTCTTTACCACGGAGCTCACGGAGAACTGCATGAGGGCCACGGAGCTACAAATGCTGGGGTAACGACCGCCTGCGCGGACGGAGAGGCGGGCCTGCCGCTGAGGGGGTGTGACGCTACGCTGTCGCGAGCACCTGCACGGAGATGCCGACCGGCTTCTTGCCAGCGCGGCGTGGAAAGACCTGAATGCGAATCTCCATACCAAGCACGTACAGATAGCGTTCGAGGCGTTCGCGGCTGAACCGCCGCAGTTTGCCGTTCACGAGGTCCGACATTTCGGACTCTGCGATGCCGAGCACGTCGGCGGCCTTCTTCTGCGTCCAGCCGTGATCCTCGCTGATGTTGATGATCACGTGGCTCAGGTCGGCCTTCGCCTGGCGCTCAGCGGCGTCGGCGAGGCCGAGATCCGCGAACACGTTTCCGCTCCCCTCTTCGAACACCACGGTGCGGGGCGGTTTTCTTGGCACCGCAGCCTTGGGCGTGCCCGCGCGTCGTTTGCCGCTCATCGGAAGTCGCTCCTTCGGCTGGACGTGGTCGGGTGGCTCGCGACGACAGCGGCAGCCCCCAGGTATTGCCGCATGTTCCTCGCGTAATGCTGTCGGGCCCATTGGTACCGCTGTTTCACTCGCGTCTTGTCGGTCTTTGGAGTCTTCCTTCCCGACTTCGACTTCTTCTGAAACACGTCGAGCACGTAGACGACTCCGACGAACTCGACGACGTACGCGGCGCGGTAGGTTTCTCCGTCTTCGTCTGCGGACAACTTCAGGATGGCCGCAGGAAGTCCCTCCCCGAACGGTCGCGCTCCCACGGGATGCCTGCCGATCTGCGCGCGGTCGAACTTGAATCCGAAGGAATCCTGCACGTCCTCCGGCATCCGCTGGAGGTCCTTTCGCGACGAGGCAACGAAGACAAGCGGCTTTCGACGGAGGACATGGTCAGTCTCTGTGATCTTAGCAGTATTGTGAAGAAAGGGCAAGTGACCATCTCGTCAGTGACCATCTCGTCAGCCGAGCGTAGCGTACGGGGGAGCCTCGAGCGTCACCATTCCGTTGCGGGGCTGGGCGAAAACGCCCGAAACTCAGGCCAGGTGCAGCTTCCGAGCCTCGCCTGCCGCGTGTTGGTTGAGCGCCTCGGTGGGCGGCGGCGGGACGTGGAAGTCGGGAACCAGGGCGCGGAGCTGGCCTTCTTCACCACGGAGCGCACGGAGGAAAAGCCTGAGAGCCACGGAGGACTACAAAAGCTGGGGTAACGACATCGCGCCACACAGACATTTGCGTGGCGCGCGCTGTTCCCCCAAGCAGTAGCAGTACTCCGTGGCCCTCCGCTTTTCCTCCGTGACCTCCGTGGTGAAAAAGCCCAGCGTTCTACGCCAAATGCAGCCGGCGCGCCTCGGCGCGGGCCTTGTCTGCGTGCAGGTCCGTGTCCTCGGCGGGCGGGGGCGGGATATGGAAGTCGGGGACGAGGGCGCGGAGCTGCATGCGCAGGGCGTCCCAGTCGTTGGGCTCCACCCAACATTTCTCCCCTTGTTACCCGGCCGCGCCTGCGGTATTGTGACAGCATGGACTATCGCAGCCGAATCACGGTCGAACCAGGCAAGCGCAGCGGCAAGCCCTGCATCCGCGGCCTGCGAATCACCGTGTATGACATCCTGGACTATCTCGCCGGCGGGATGACTGAAGAGCAGGTCCTGGCTGACTTCCCGGACCTTGAACGCGACGACATTCGCGCGGTGCTGGCGTTTGCGGCAGATCGCGAGCGGCGCCTGGTGTCCGACCCCGCCGCGTAGGGCGAATTCGTGCCGCGGCTGCTTTTCGACGAGAATCTCAGTCCCCACCTGCCGCGTCTCGTCTCAGACCTGTTCGCGGGAGGGCTCCATGTCCGCGACGTCGGGTTGGCGCGCGTCGACGACTCGGCTGTGTGAGAATACGCGCAGAACCACGAGTTTGTGATCGTCACGAAGGACGACGATTTTCGCCAGCGCAGTTTTCTATATGGCGCGCCGCCCAAGGTGATTTGGGTGCACCTCGGCAACTGCCGCACGGCAGACGTTCACGCGCTGCTCGTGGCCCGCGTGGCGGGTGTGGGGGCCTTCCTCGACGACCCGACGAGCAGCCTCCTGGTGTTGCAACTGTCGGAATGACCGCCGCACGTCTCGTCAACAAGCCGACGCTGCGTGCCAGGCCACAAACAGAGTCTCCGCGGTAAAGAAAGTCCGCTTGGTGACCGCACCCTTCTTTACCACGGAGCGCACGGAGGAAAAGCCTGAGGGCCACGGAGGACTACAAAAGCTGGGGTTAACGACCGCGCGCCACGCAGACTTTCGCGTGGCGTGCGCAGTTCCCCCAAGCAGTAGCAGTACTCCGTGGCCCTCCGTTTTCCTCCGCGAGCTCCGTGGTGAAGAAAGTCCGCGTGGTGACTGCGGCCTTCTTTAACCACGGAGGACACGGAGAAAACCGGAGGGCCACGGAGGACTACAAAAGCTGGGGTTAACGACCGCGCACCACGCAGAGCATTGCGTGGCGCGCGCTGTTCCCCCAGAAGTTGTAGTACTGTACGGCCGGGCTGATGGGTGAGGATTAGACCGGGCTGATGGGTGAGGTCGAATCCGCCGCGCCTGCGACGGGGACGCAACGGGACCCTGTGCGTGGATGCGTCGGCCGACGCTGCCATCAAGCCGAGCGCACGGCCACGACGTCGTTCGCAGTTGGCGCTCTCAGGAGTTCGACAGGGAGTGTCACCACCGCGACGGTATCGCCGGACGCGGTAGTGAACTCCACTTCGGCGGTTGTGTCGTCGTACCGATGCACAATCGTCCCGATGTCCCCTGGCCGGAGGCCTGTCTCGGGGTGCGCCGCAGTAAGCACGACGATGTCATGTTCCCTGAATGTCATGGCGTCCTCCGGGGATACGCGGTGACGAGTCTTGGCGGCGAATCCGCCGAGTGAGCAACCCATACGGAGACGATTCGAACGTGGCGTCCGTTCGGGCCAATGAACTCTAGGGGAACCGCGTATTTCACGCCATGCGTGCCAGCGATTCCGCGCAGGCGGCCGCAGGACCCATAGACGGCGCGCGAAGCGAGCTCGTAGGGTCCGAGAGCCTGCGCGGGTGGCTACCCCGAGCGCTCTGCGCCCTGATTACGCCAGGTGCAGCTTCCGAGCGTCGCCTGCCGCGCGTCGCGCGAGCGGATTCTCGATCGCGACGCCCAGGATGGGCGAGGGTGGCGGGCCGTCAAAGCGCTCGGGCTTGTCAGGTGTCCGCCATTTGCGTATATTGTCTATGCCACTTGACAGTTCCGAGGAGTCCGATGACGGCCACCACGATTGCGCACCTGCTTGGGGGACGAAGTGTCCTCAAACGGAACGTCCGCACGGACAGCGAACTGATCGCCGCGGTCCGCGACGGCTTGCCGTTTCTCGCGCTCCGGCACCTGTTCGATGAGTTTGCCTCCACCGATCTGGCCGTGCAGGAGATGTACGCCTTGGTAGGGAGCCTTCGGACGCTCCAGCGCAAGCAAGCGGCGCGGACGCGACTGACCGCAGCGGAGTCGGATCGCGTGGCGCGGGTCGCGCGCGTGCTGGCGCGCGCCGAAGAGGCCATCGGCGATAAGGTGCGGGCGCGCCTCTGGCTGACAGAGCCCACGGCCGCACTGGGAGGGCGTCGCCCCATGGAGTTGCTCGATAGCGACCTCGGCACCGGGCAGGTCGAGCGTGTGCTGGGCCGTATTGAGTATGGCGTCTACGAGTAGTCGGTGCTGATCTACCGGCTGTCGCGCAGCAAACACCCGGCGCTAGACGGCGAAGGGGCGCGCCTCTACGGGGGGCGCTGGAACAGCGCCGGCCGTCCCGTCGTCTACGCGTCGGCGACCGTCTCGCTGGCGGCGCTCGAGCGTCTGGTGCACCTCTCGCTGAAGACGCTCCCGCCCGATCTGGTCGCCTATGGCATCGACGTTCCGGACGATCTGGCCGTACCGACCCTCGCCGTTGCGCTCCCGGCCGATTGGCGAACCCCGGGCTGTGCCGCCTGCCGCGATGCGGGGGATGCGTGGCTCGTTGCCGGCACGTCCGCTGTACTTAGGGCGCCGTCCGCCGTCGTGGCGGGGGAGTTCAACTTCCTTGTCAACCCTCTCCACGCAGACATCACCCGTCTCGTGGTCCGCTCCACGGAATTGTTCGCGTTCGACGCGCGGCTCTTGCGGCGGTAAGCACACGCGGAGAAATCGTGCGAGTGATCGCGCGAGCGGCTACCTGGCACCGTGAGGCGCGTAGTGCAATTCCACAACGGCAGGATCCTTCTTTCTTGGGGGGCTGGCGGTAGCCGCCGCCGGAAAGCAGCGCGCTCGGGGTAGCCATCCGCGCAGGCGGCCGCAGGACCCACAAACGGCGCGCGAAGCGCGCTCGTAGGGTCCGAGAGCCTGTGCGGATGGTTACCCCGAGCGCGCTGCTACGCGAGCTAGACGCTCAGGCCAGATGCAGCCGGCGCTTCTCGGCGGCGGCCTTGTCCGCCTGGAGGTCCGAGTCCTCGGCGGGAGGCGGCGGGGGCGGCACATGGAAGTCGGGGACCAGGGCGCGGAGCTGGACGCGCAGGGCATCCCAGTCGTTGGGCTCGTGGAGGGCGCTGCGGATGAGGGTCTCGATGAGGTCGGCGGTTTCTTCGCTGACGGGGTCGGCGGGGGAACGCAGCACCTTGGGGTGCGCGGTGGGTTCCACCGCTTCGTGGCCGAAGAAGACTTCCTCGTAGAGCTTCTCGCCCGGGCGGACGCCGGAGAAGGCGATGTCCACGTCCACACCCTCTTCGAGGCCGGAGAGGCGGATGAGATCGTGGGCAAGGTCCATGATCCTGACGGGCTCGCCCATGTCGAGGGCGAAGGTCTCGCCGGAATGCCCAAGCGCCCCGGCCTGCAGCACCAACTGCACCGCCTCGGGGATGGTCATGAAGTAGCGACGCATCTCGGGGTGGGTGACGGTGACCGGGCCACCAGCCTCGATTTGCTTGAGGAAGGTGGGGATGACCGAGCCGCGCGAGCCGAGCACGTTGCCGAAGCGGACGGAGAGGAAGTTGCGGCCGGTTTCCTGGGCGGCGGCGGTGGCGGGATGTGGAAGTCGGGAACCAGGGCGCGGAGCTGGCCTTCTTCACCACGGAGTACACGGAGAACTGCCTGGGGGCCACGGAGCAGGACAAAACCTGGGGTTAACGACAGCGCGCCACGCAGAGTTCGCGTGGCGCGCGCAGTTCCCCCAAGAAGTTGCCGTCCTGTGGCCCTCCGTGCTCCTCTGTGTCTCTGTGATGAAAAAGGCCAGCGCAGCGACCCAGGCCTACGCGAGATGCAGTCGGCGCTTCTCGGCCGCGGCCTTGTCGGCGTGGAGGTCGGTGTCCTCGGCGGGCGGCGGCGGGGGCGGGATATGGAAGTCGGGGACCAAGGCACGGAGCTGCATGCGCAGGGCGTCCCAGTCATTGGGCTCGTGGACGGCGCTGCGGATGAGGGTCTCGATGAGGTCGGCGGTTTCTTCGCTCACAGGGTCGGCGGGGGAGCGCAGCACCTTGGGGTGCGCGGTGGGCTCCACGGCCTCGTGGCCGAAGAAGACTTCCTCGTAGAGCTTCTCGCCCGGGCGGACGCCGGAGAAGGCGATGTCCACGTCCACGCCCTCTTCGAGCCCGGAGAGGCGGATGAG
>JAJZRK010000039.1 GCA_021802745.1 bacterium | reverse complement strand
CCGATTCCGTACAGCATCGCCGAGCCGCTCGTGGAGAGCCTGCGCACCCAGGTGGTCGTCAAGGACAACACGGCGCGGACGATCTTCAAGGTGGAACCCACCGGCTACGACGAGGCGGTGCGGCTCGCGCTCACGCGCATGGCGGAGGACACCGTCGCGACGACGTGGGCGTCGTCGCTCTCGAGCCTCGGCCAGGAGCAAAGCGAAGAGGACGTGCTGGGCGCGCACGAGGGCATGCTGCTCGACCGCAAGCGGCGGCGCGTGAAGGCCACGCCCGAGCGCCTGTTCGAGGCGATCACCCGGTTGGGTGGCGAGCAAGGTTGGCTGGCCGGCAACTGGCTGTGGCAGCTCCGCGGGTTGATGGATCGCCTGCTGGGCGGCACCGGCATGCGGCGGGGGCGACGCCATCCGCGCGACCTGCGCACGGGTGAACCCGTGGACTTCTGGCGCGTCGAGGTGATCGAGGAGCCGCACCTGCTGCGGCTCCGCGCCGAGATGAAGCTGCCGGGCTCGGCCTGGCTGCAGTTCGAGGTGCTGCCCGACCCCATGGGCAGCCGCGTGGAGCAGACTGCGTTCTTCGAGCCCGACGGCCTGCTGGGCTACCTGTACTGGTATGCGGTGCTTCCGTTCCACCGGTTCATCTTTCCCGGCATGATTGACGCGCTCAAGGCGAGCGCCGAGGCGGCGGAGCGAGGGGAGAAGGGGGAAGGGTGAGTTGAACCGCTCACCACGAAGTCACCAAGGGCACGAAGCACAGCGAATGAGAAGCGGCGCGCCAAGCCTGATCGGGGTCGGGGCGCGCCATTGTTTCAAACGTAGGTAGCGCTTTGTGATCTTCGTGCCTTGGTGGTGAGCTGTTGCAGTTACTGGCTCGTCGAGTCCTTCACCGCCAGGTCAATGTACTGGCCTGTCGTCGGCTTCACGCCGGGCTTGGTGTTGCGCGGCAGGCGCACCGGCTTGGGGCCGAGCGACTTGGCGTACTGATACATCGCACGGAGATCCTTGTCGCTGAACTTCGACGCGTCGTGCCAGGGCATGGGCGGGGCGCCTTCGCCGTGGTCGGCGGTGCGCAGGATGTCCACCCACTGGTCCTCGGTGTGCCGGGCGGTGACCTGGCGCAGGTTCTTGCCGTACGTCGTCCCCCACGGGCCGTAGTAGCCCACCGGATTGCCGGTCAGCTGATCCTCCTTCGGCACCATCCCCTTCTTCTCCACCCATCCGGCCGTGTGGCAGTCGTGACAGCTTGCGACCGTCATCAGGTATTCGCCGGCGGCGACGGGACTGGCGGCCTGCACAAACGGCTTCTCGTCCTGCGCGCGGGAGCGGGCGGTGGCCGGGGAGGCGAAGGAGATGGCGGCGAGCACGAGTGCGGCGAGCGAGCCGCTGAGCAGGAGGAGGCGGTACCGCGGCATGCAGCTGGACTCCGGCAATGGGTTCGGGGGCGCGCGAAACGTCGCACGCAACGTCGCACGCAACGTCGCACGCAACGTCGCACGCAACGGCGCGCGGCCGGGAATTCTACACGGGAACCCGGGCGAGGTGTTAGTTGTCGGGCGTGTCGAGCACGCCCGGGGCGCCCGAGGGCGCGGGCGGGAGCGCATCGCTCATGCCGCGGTCAATCACGCGGTCGAGGGCGGCACGCACGTCGTCAAGCTTGCTCGGCTTGCTGACGAAGTCGTCCATGCCCGCGGCGAGGCAGCGGTCGCGCTCCTCGTCGAGCGCGCTGGCGGTGAGCGCGATGATCTGCACGTGCCGCCCTTGCTGCTCGGACGCGCGAATGCGGCGCGTCGCCTCGAAGCCGTCGAGGTACGGCAGGTGGCAGTCCATCATCACCGCGTCGTAGTCGCGCAGGAGCGCCTTGTCCACCGCCTGCAGGCCGTCGGTGGCGAGTTCCACCTCGCAGTGCAGCGATTCGAGCATCTTGCGCGCGATGATCTGATTGACCTTGTCGTCCTCGACGAGGAGGACGCGCAGGCGGGCGCGCGCGGCGGCGCGCGGCATCGGCAGCGAACTCTGGCGCACCGCGTCCCGCGCCGTGGACGCCTGTTCGGCGAGCAGGTGCTGCGTGAGCAGCGGCGCCTCGTCGGGCGGCACCTTGCCCCCGGCGCGCCGCGCCAGCACCGCCTCGATCATCTGCTGCACCGTGTCGGCGCGCAGGGGCTTGGGGAGGTAGCCGTCATAGCCCACGGCGCGGAAGCGCAGCGCGTCGCCGCGCACCGACGCCGAGGTCGCCAGCACGAGGGCGAGTCCGTTCAGCGCGGCGTCGGCGCGTACCGCGCGACCCACCGCCTCGCCGTCGGCTCCCGGCATCATGTAATCCACGACTGCCACCCGATACGGGTCGCCCTCCTGCTGCGCGCGCCGAATCTCGTCCAGCGCCTGGTTGCCATCGGCCGCCGTGCCGACGCGCATCCCCCACGAGGTGAGCCGCTCGAGCAGCACGCGGATGCCCACCTCGTTGTCGTCCACGACGAGGGCGCGCACGCCGCGCAGCTCCTGGGCGGGCCGCGCCACCGGCAGCGCGGACATGTCGAGCGGCAGGGTGACGCGCGCCCGGAAGATCGAGCCGACGCCCGGCGCACTCTCCACCGTGAGCTCGCCCTCCATGAGGTCCACCAGCCGCTTGCTGATGGAAAGGCCAAGCCCGGTGCCGCCGAAGCGACGCGTCGTGGTCGAGTCGCCCTGCTCGAACGGCGTGAAGAGCCGCGCGAGCCGGTCCGGCTCGATACCGATGCCGGTGTCGTGCACGCTGAAGACGACGCGGACGCGGTTCGTCTCGACGACGCGCCCCTCGAGGTCAATGAGCACGTGCCCGGTTTCCGTGAACTTCACGGCGTTGCCCGCGAGGTTGAGCAGCACCTGCCGCACCCGTCCGCTGTCGCCGATGACGCGGCGCGGCGTGTCGGGGGCGATGCGCACCACGATTTCCGTCCCCTTGTCGCGCGCCCGCGGCGCAATCAGGTCGGCGACCTCTGAGACGGCCAGATGCAGGTCGAACGGGATGGGGTCGAGCCCCAGCTTGCCGGCCTCGATCTTCGAGAAGTCGAGGATGTCGTTGATGACACTGAGCAGGTGGTCGGCCGAGCGCTGCGCCGTTTCGAGATATGAGCGCTGCTCGGCGGTCAGCGACGTCTCGGCGAGCAGGGCCGTCATGCCGATGACGCCGTTCATCGGCGTGCGAATCTCGTGGCTCATCGTCGCCAGGAATTCGCTCTTCGCCTGCGACGCGGCCTCCGCCGCTTCCTTGGCTGCCCGCAGCGACGCTTCGGCGGCCTTGCGCAGCTGGCGCTGCCGCTGCGCACGGCGGCGGTTGAGCACGGCGATCCACCCGTTGAACAGGAGCACCACGCAGAGCGTCACATACAGCCAGCGCAGGATGCGGGCCTGTGCGAAGGCCTCGTCGGCGTCGAGCTCGAACACGAGCCCGGCGTCAATCTCGGGAATGAACGTCCAGGCGCCGACGACGGTGGCCCCGCGATAATTGCGGTAGCCGTCCATGTCCACTTCCGTGGCTCCCTGCGTCACCAGCGCGGCCGCGCGGGTGAGCGGCCAGCGCGCCGCGGCGGCCGGCGTCGTCCGAATGGTCCGCAGCGGCGCCCCGGGGTCGCGCACCGAGAGCCGGAAGGCCGGCGACCCGCTGCCGGGCGCCTGCACGCCGGAGCGCATCAGCGCCGACCCGAAGCGCGGGACGCTGGCAAAGACACCGTCGCGCCGCACGAGGTACACATCACCCGTCTTCCAGGTACGGCTGACATCGAGGCGCACGGCCATCGGGGCGTCGAACAGCACGGCGCCGAGGTAGCGCCCGCTCGCGTCCTGCACCGGCGTGGCGATGGTGACAAACGGTTCGCCGGCGTCGAGGCGCTCCCCGGAGACGTCGGCGGTGCGCGGCAGCGGCATCGGGGCGCTCACCACCGTGATGCCGCCCGCAACGCGATGAAGGCGGGCATGGTCGCGCCACCGCGCGGCCGCCTCCTCGCGTGCGATGCCGGTGGCGGCCACCACGCGGCCGGCGCTGTCCACGAGCGACCAGCTCAGCCAGCCCTCGGCCTCGAGCGCGGTGCCCATCGCATTGGAGACGGCCAGCGCGTCGGCACCGTCGGTGCGGCCGACGAGCTGCTCCCGCAGCGAACTGCGCACGCTGGGCGACACCACGATGGCGTTGCTCGCGCGCACGAGGTCGCGGACCCAGCGCTGAATTTCGCCCCGGCGCTCGTCGCGCCGGGATTGCAGCAGCGCCTCGTCGGCGTCGCGAATGCGGGCCTCGAGCACCACCAGCGACACGGCGCCGACGATCACCGTCAGCGCCAGCGTCGTCCAGACCACCCGGCGGGCGGCGGTTGGCGAGTCGAAGAACCGGCTGAGGGCAGGCTTCATGAGCGACCGGGAAGGTGGTCACTTCGCGGGCGTGTGGCAAGCCATTGGCGGGGTTCGGGCGTGCGCCGCACCGCCCCCGTTGGCAGGCCGGGAACAACGCATTACCATTCCATGCAGCCGCCAGGGGTATTTCGGCAGTCGCCGAAGTTGAGAAAGTCCCTTGGAACCTGATCCGGATCAAACCGGCGTAGGGAGTGCGGCGTGTCGCGGCGGTTTCCGTTGCGCCACCCACTCGGCCGGGTGGCGCTTTGTATTTGGCGCCGCCCGGCCGGGCCCACTTCCGGATCGCAACCGCTTCGCGAACCGGCCATGCAACCACTCATGCTTCTCCTCGCGGCTTCCGTTGCCGCGCAGGTGCCCCAGGCCACCCCGCGCCCCGATTCCGCCCGGTCGGCGCGCGCCGACACCCTCGAGCGCGTGACCGTGCGCGCCGTGCGCGCGGGTGGCGCCGCGCCGCTCAGCGAGCGCACCATCGAGCGCGACGAACTCCAGCGCGGATACACGGGGCAGGAGGCGCCCCTGCTCCTCACGCGCGTGCCCGGCATCACCGCCTACTCCGAGAGCGGGTCGTTCACCGGGTACAGCTACCTGCGCATGCGCGGGCTCGACCAGAACCGCGTGAACCTGTCCTTCGATGGCATTCCGCTGAACGACCCCGAGGACCAGGCCTTCTACTTCTCCAACGTCCCCGACTTCGCCAACAGCGTGCAGTCGGTGCAGGTGCAGCGCGGCACGGGCACCAGCGCGTTTGGAACGGCGTCCTACGCGGGCTCCGTGAACTTCCAGTCGCTCGACCTCGCGTCGGCCACGCGCGGCGGCGAACTGCAGCTCACCGGCGGCGCGTTCGACACGCGCCGGGCGGCCCTGCAGTGGCGCTCGGGGCTGGTGGGGGGGCGATGGGCGATGGCGGCGCGCGCCACCTCGCACCAGACCGACGGATTCCGCCGCCACTCGGGAAACAACGCCTCGTCCGGCTTCTTCTCGGCTGCTTGGTACGGCAACAAGGACGTCGTGAAGTTCACGGCCTTTGCCGGCCTGTCCAAGCTGCACTCGTCGTACTACGCGGCCGACGAAGCCACCGTGCGCGCGGATCCGCGCGCCAATCCGATGGGGCTCAACGAACGCGACCGCTTCTCGCAGGTCTTCTGGAACCTCCAGCACGTGCGCGCGGTCGGCACCCACGCCGTGCTGACGACGACAGTCTACCGGCAGGGGGCGGGCGGCTGGTTCGACGTGAACGTGGATCCCGATCTGTGGCGCTTCAATCTCTCGTACAACTGGTATGGGGCGCTGAGCACGTTTTCCTACCGTCGCGGCGCGGTGGCGTTCGACGCCGGGGCGCACGTCATGCAGTATCATCGCGACCATTTCCTCACGATCTGGCCGGCGCTGAACGACCGCAGCTACGACAACACCGGCCACAAGGGCGAGCAGACCGCCTTCGCCAAGGTGCAGCTGGAACAGGGGCGCGCCACCTGGTTCGGTGACCTGCAGTTGCGGCGGGCCGCCTTCCGCTATGATCCGGCCATCCGCACCTCGCCCGATCCGCACACCGCGCCCACGCATCCGTCCACCGACTGGGGTTTTCTGAACCCGCGCGTCGGGGTCACGTGGCGGCAAACTCCCGCGCTGTCGTTCTTTGCCTCGGTCGGGGCGGTGCGCCGCGAGCCGACGCGCGACGACATGTTCGCGGGAGCCGACAACCTGGATTCCACGAATGCGACGTCCATCCTCCCCCTTGATCGCGTGAGGCCGGAGCAGGTGATGGACTTCGAGGTGGGCGCCAACTGGACGCGAGGCGGCGTGCGCGCCTCGGCCAACCTCTTTGCGATGGAGTTCCGCGAGGAGATCGCCGCCGTCGGCGCGCTCAGCGCCACGGGGTCGCCCCTGCGCGTCAACGTCGGCGGATCGCACCGCCGTGGACTCGAGGCCGAGGTGCGCTGGGACGCGTCGTCGGCCTTCGCGCTCGACGCAACCCTCGCCCTCACCGACGCGCGCATCCGTCGCTTCGTGGACGCGTCAACCGGCGAGTCGCACCGCAACGTCCGGTCGCGGCTGACCCCGGCCGCGGTGGCGACGCAGGCAATGACGTGGAGGCTCCGGCATGGCTTCACGGTCGAGGGCGAGGCGCGCGAGGTGTCGTCGTCGGCGCTGACGAACACCGGCGACCGTCGGGCGGAACTGCCGGCGTATGTCCTTGCCGACGCCGGCCTCTCCTGGGCGCGCGGTGCGTCGGGCGTCTCCGTGCGCGTGAACAACCTGTTCGACCGGCTGGCCTTCGGCGGCGGCTACGCGAGCGACGGAACCAACTACGTCTTTCCATTCGCCACGCGCCACGTGATGATCAGCGTGCGGAGGGCCTTCTAGCGGCAGGCGGGGCCGGCGGAGTCCCCGGCCGGCCCCCCAGCGCGTATGTTTCGAGGCCATGGCGCCCCCAACGCCCGCTCCTCGCGAGTCCTCCCGGTCCCTCCTGGACGGGTGGTCGCTTGCGCTCCTCCTCTTCGGGGCGGTCGTCTTCGCCGTCATGGCGGTGCAGCAGCGCGTGTGGCGCGAGGCGGCGCAGCGACAGAACTTCATTGCGACCACGGCATATGACTTGCGTTCCGACCTGACGAGCGCGCACCTCGCCGTGGGGGACTATGCGGACGGCGATCCCGGCATTGACCTCCAGCAGGACATTGACGGCCGGTACGTGCACGCCCTCCACCTCATTGACCAGCTGACCGATGACGTGGGGTCCGGCGGAGCGTCCTCGCTGCTCGATCCGCTCCTCACCGATCGCATCACGAAGCTCTCCGGGCGCGTAAGTGCGCTGCGCGACCTCGCGCGGCAGCGGCTGGCCGAGGGGCCGCGCGCGGTGCGCGACGAGGCGCTCGATCGGCGATTCGACGCGGCATTGAGCGCCACCTCCCGCGAGACGCAGGCCATTGCGGACAACCTCAACGCCGCGGCGGCGCGCGCGGGTGAACGGCTCGACACCATCGAGTTCATCATTGACGGCCTTGTCGCCGCGCTCTTTGCGTTCGGGGCCCTCGCCATGGCGCACCAGCGGCGCCGGCATGCGGTGACGGTCGAGCAGATGGAGTCGGAGGTCGAGGGCACCACCCGCGATGTGCTGGCGCGCGAGGCCCGGGCGCGGGCGCTCCTGAACTCGACCATTGACGCGATCGTCGCGGCCAACGAGTCGGGCTTCATCATCGGCTGCAATCCGGCCGCCGAGCGCCTCTTCGGCTACAACGAAGCCGAGATGGTCGGTATGCAGGTGCGCGTGCTCACCGGCGAGCCGTACCGCTCACTGCCGGCCGAGCGGTTTGCCGAGTACTACCACCGCGCGCTCGAGAACCAGCGGGGCGTGAGCGAGATCGTGACCGGGCGCCGCAAGGATGGGCGTGAGCTCGTGCTCGACATGTCCCTGAGCGCGGTGCGGTCGGGGAATGAGCTGACGTTCATGGCCGTGGTGCGCGACATCGGCGATCGCGTCGCGGCCGAGCAGCGCTTCCAGGCGATCTTCGACCATGCGACGTCGGCGCACTTCCTGATGCGCGGGGGGACGATCTCCGACTGCAACGAGGCCGCGGTTCGCCTCTTTGCCGCGCGCGACAAGGGAACGCTCAACGCGCTGAGGCTCGACGCCCTCTTCCCCGAGCACCAGCCGGACGGCGAGGAATCAGCCGGCGTACTCAACGGCCACGTGCAGCGCGATCGGGCCCTCGGCGCCCACGTGACCGAGCTGCAGTGCCGCCGCCTGAACGGCGAGCTCTTCCCCGCCGAGATGACGTTCACGCCGGTGGAACTCGAGGGCGAGGCAATCACGCTGCTCGAGGTGCGCGACCTCACGGAGCGCCGCCTCAGCGAGCAGGCGCTGGTGGTCGCCAAGGAGACCGCCGAGGCCGCCGCGCGCGCCAAGAGCCAGTTCCTCGCCACGGTCTCGCACGAAATTCGCACGCCGATGAACGGCATCATCGGCATGACGGGGCTGCTCCTCGAGAGTGAACTGGACGAGCAGCAGCGCCAGTACACGCTGGCCGTCAAGACGTCGGCGGATTCGCTGCTGTCCATCATCAACGACATCCTCGACTTTTCCAAGGCCGAGGCGGGCAAGCTCACCATCGAGCCGCTCCCGTTCGACATCGTGTCCACGCTGGAGGAGGCCTGCGACCCCCTGGCGCCCACCGTGGACGAGAAGCGGATCGCGCTTGCCCTGCACGTCGGACGCGGCATTCCGACCCAGCTGGTCGGTGACGCCGGCCGCATTCGGCAGATGACGCTGAACCTCCTGTCGAACGCGGTGAAGTTCACCACGTTCGGGCATGTGGTGCTCGAGGTCGAAGTCATCGAGCGCCGTGGCAGCGACGCGATGATCCGCATTTCCGTGCACGACACCGGCATCGGCATCCCCGAGGCGTACCAGTCGCGCATCTTCGAGGACTTCTCGCAGGCCGATGCGTCCATGACGCGGCGGTTCGGCGGCACCGGCCTCGGGCTGGCCATCACGCGGCGGCTCGCCGAGATGATGGGCGGCGCCGCCGGATTCCGGTCGGTTGAGGGGCGCGGCTCCACCTTCTGGGTCACCCTGCGGCTGACGGTGCCCCCGGACGCCCACGAGGCGTCGCCGATGCCGGACCTCGCGGGCCGGCGCGTGCTCGTCGTGGATGCGCACGACGTGACGCGCCGCGCCATCGCCCAGCGCATCGAGGGGTTTGGCGCGGCGGTGGACACCCGCGCCCTCGGCGACCACGGCCTGCAGCTGCTGCGGCAGGCCGCGGCGGGCGGCCAGCCCTACGACGTGGCCTTCATCGAGAATGGCACGCGTACCGCGGAAAACCTCGACTTTGTGCAGGCCATGCGGAAAGAGCGCGCGATTGCCGCGACCCCGTTGGTGCTGCTCGTGCGGTCGAGCGACGGCTACTCCGCGGGCGCGGCAGCTCCCGTGGGCTACGTGGACCTCGTGACGAAGCCCGCGCGCGGCTCCGCGCTGCTCGGCGCCATGCGCGCCGCCCGCGCCGCGCGCGAACGGCACCGCAATCCCGATGAAATCACCGATCCGAAGCCGATTCCGCGGCGAAAGACGACCGGGCGTGCGGCGATCGACGCCCCGACGAACTCGGCGCTGAGCGGCCTGAAAGTCCTGCTCGCCGAGGACAATCCCGTCAACCAGTTGGTCGCGAAGGCGATGCTCGAGCGCGCCGGCTGCGCGGTTCAGGTGGTGGAGAACGGATCGCAGGCGGTGGATCTCTCCGAGGAGCAGTCCTTCGACATCATCTTCATGGACTGCCAGATGCCGGTGCTCGACGGCTACGCCGCCACCGCGTCCATCAGGCGGCGCGAAGGCGACGCCCAGCGCACGCCGATCATCGCGATGACCGCCAATGCGATGCCCGGTGACCGCGAGCGCTGCCTCGCGGCGGGCATGGACGACTACATCGCGAAACCCATTGACGATGCGGTGTTGAAGACCGCGCTCGGAAAGTGGGGCGTGCGCCCCGCCGCCGACTGACGATCAGCGCACCTGCAGCAGCGTGATCTCGAAGACGAGGATGGCGTTCCCGGGGATGCTCCCCGAGCCGTTCGTGCCGTAGCCGAGGCCGGGCGGAATGACGAGCTGCCGCTTGCCGCCCACCTTCATGCCCTGCACGCCCTCGTCCCACCCCTTGACCACCTTGCCCGCGTTCAGCAGGAACTCGAAGTACGGCGGCGTCCGCCCGCTGGACGTGTCAAACTGCTGACCGTTGACCAGCCAGCCGCTGTACTCCACCCGCACCGTGTAGCCGGCGGCCGCGGTCGCGCCGGTTCCCGTGATGAGATCGCGGTAGTACAGGCCGCTCGACGTCTTCGTCATGGCCGAGATGTTGACGTTGAGCGACGCCGCGTAGTTGGACGTGGCCGGGTCGGCCGTGTAGACGTTCGTATCAGGCGCCGTGGTGGTACCCGTATTCGAGCCGTTGCACCCGGCAAGCAGGATGGCGGCGAAGGCGAGCAGGACGGGGCGGGCAGCGCGCATGGCAGTTCGATCTGGAAGGGGAAGGGCGGCACGACCCAACCGCGCCAATCCGTAAATTGCACCGGGGCGGGCCCCAATTGGCAGGGGGCCGCCCCGTGAGATACCCCTGACGCCTATACTGGTGTCATCAGCCGCCGGATCCCCCGGGCGAGGGCTGCGGCGGATGCGGCGAGCAGGGCGGCGTAGGCGAGCGTCACCATCAGGAGTGTCCCGCTCGACAGGCGGAACACATTGCCGAAGAGCTGGCTCAGCCGCCCCACCGGCCCGGCCGCCCCGTCGTACACCAGCAGCACGCCCCACGCCGATGCGCCCGCCACCATCGCCGTAAACACGACCGTCCGCTGCGCTGCCCTCCACGCCCCGTACGCGGCCGCCGCCAGGGGCACCATCCACCATCCGCCCCACCAGGTGCCAAGCGCGATCACCACGGTGAGCGCGACGAACTGCAGGATGCCTTTCATCGTCAGCGCTCCGGTCGCAGGGTGAGGGTGAATCGCGGCGCGGGGAGCTCGGCGGCACTGCGCGGAAAGCGCAGCGTGTCGAGCGTACCCGCCGTCCACGACGCCAGTCGGTCATCGTAGCGTACGCTCACCGGGTTTCCCGACTGGCCCCCGGGGTAGGTGCCCCACGCATGCACGTCGGACGAGAGCTCCACCACGAAGCGCCAGCTTGCGCCGTGCGACCCGTCGCCGTCCGACGGCGTCAGCGTCCCGCGCCCCGACGGCACAGGAATCCGCGTGCGCCCAAGGCCCGGCAGGCGCAGCAGGTGATTGATGGTGGCCGTGCGAATTCCCGACCAGCGCCAGCGTGGGCCCGGCGGCCCGTAGCGGCGCAGCACGGTGCGGTACGCGGCGCCAATGCTCGCCACCAGCGCGCTGTCGCGCGTTTCGCGCCCGGGCGTCGCGCGCACGTCCCACCACGCCGACGATCCGTCGCGCATGAGTTGGGCGAGGATGGCCGTGCCCGGCGTGGGGCCGCGCCGCACGTTGGCCGTGCCGCGCAGTTCGTCCCACGTGCGTTGCGAGAGCTCCTGCATCATGGCGTCGTACAGCACGGCGCGCTCGTTGTCGCGCGTGAACCGGCCGTCCCAGTCACGCAGCAACGAGGCCCCTCGCACCGCGAAGGTGTCGGCCACGCTGGCCGCGGCCGCCTTGGCCACGGCGTCGAACATGGGCTGCAGGAAGAGCGCCGTCTGTTCGCTCGTGGGGTCCGTCTGGAATCGCCGCATCGCATCCGGCGTCACGGCCGAGTCGGTGCGGAGCAGTGCATTGATGCGCATCGCGCGGAACGGCGCGGGCCAGTTGGAACCAAGGTACTCGGGATCCACCTGCGGATCCTTGGGCTGCTGATTCGCCGAGGCGAGATACCCCTGCGCCGGGTCCTTCGACTGCGGATAGCGGTCCATCGGCCAGTAGTCCAGCCAGTCGTTGGCGCTCTTCGTGCCGTCGGTGATGCGGTCGCCGCGCACGCCCGGTGGCCGCACGGGATAGTGTCCGGTGGAGCGGATGGCGATGTGGCCGAGTGTGTCGGCGGTCAGGAAGTTCTGCGCCGGCACGCCATAGCTCTCCATCACCGCCATCCACTCGTCCACGGAATGCGCCTGGTTCGCGAGCCGGAAGAGCCGTCCCTCGTCGGACGCGTCGAGCGCGGTCCAGCGGCGCGACAGCCACTTGCCCGCCGTGCGAATCATTGGTCCGCGGTGCGTGTGATGAATGGTGTCGGTGCGCAGCACGCGTCCGCTCTTGCCGCGGATCGCCTCGATGCGGAGCTGCAGCGGCTTCCACGCGCCGTCCAGCTCATAGCGCGTCGGGTGCCGGTAGTCGTCCACCTTCTCCTCGTAGTAGTCGAGGACGTCGGCGCCCGTGTTGGTGGCCGTCCACGCCATGGACCGGTTGAACCCGATGGGGACGATGGGGCCGCCGGGAATCGTCACGCCGTACGTATCGGTGACGCCGGGCACCTGGAGGTGCACTTCGTACCAGATGGAGGGGAGCGTGAGCTGCAGGTGCGGGTCGCCGCTGAGCAGCGCGCGTCCCGCTGTGGTCCGCTGGGGCGCCACCGCCCAGTTGTTGCTCCCCACCGCCACCTCGCCCGTGCCGCGCAGCGCGGCGAGCGTGGGCGAGTCGACGGTGCGCTCATACGCCTCGGCGATCATCATCCGCGTGCTGTCGGGCGGCGCGGGCGGCGGCAGCACGCCCGTCGAAAACCGCGGCGCGTGTCGTCCGGGCACCGGTTGGATGGGCTCCTGGATGGGTGCCTCGGGTGGAAACAGCGCCTCGGCGGCCTTCTCTCCCACCAGCGCCACGACGCCAGCCCGCCGCAGTTCCTCGTCATTCCACGCGAGGGTCAGCGACATGCGCGCGAGCAGGTAGTACGTGTATTCCGGCCGCCACGCCTGTGGCGTGGCGCTGAGCAGGCGGTACTCGAAGGGCAGGTCGTCCTGCGTCATCTGGTTGATGTACGCGTTGACGCCGTCGGCGTACGCGGTCACCAGCCGCCGGTTCGCCGATGTGTCGGGAATGGCGTTCCATTTGCGCAGCGCGCCCCACGCGAGCCCCTGCGCCCGCGCCTCGCGGTCGAGTTCCAGCGCCGAGGCGCCCACCAGTTCGCTCAGCGTGCCGGCCACCGCGCGCGTCTGCAGTTCCATCTGGAACAACCGGTCGCGCGCGACGACAAAGCCGAACGCGCGCATCAGGTCGTCTTCGTTCCGCGCGAAGATGTGCGGAGCGCCGCGCTCGTCGTACCGCACCGCGACACTGTCCGTCAGCCCCGCGAGGCGCAGCGACGCGTCGCGGGGCAGTTCGGCCGTGCGCGCCACCGCCCAGACCCCATGCGCCGGGTCGAGAAACGGCCCGAGCGCCGGCACCCGGCCCAGGGGCTTGGCCCCGATGTACACGGCGCCGGCCAGCACGACGGCCGAGATCAGCACGGCCGCAGCCTGGCTGGCGCGCGTCACGATGGCGGCGACCGGGGCGCGCTCGGTCATCCACGGTCTCCGGAGAGAATGTCACCAAGCGGCCCGAGCATGCTCCCTTCCTCGCGCCGCGGGCCGCGCCCCATGCGCGACGCGGCAATGATCTTGTCGGCCATGCGCGCAAACGGCAGCGTCTGCAGGATCACCTTGCCCGGGCCGGTGAGGTGCACAAGGAAGATGCCCTCGCCCGCGAACAGGACGTTCTTGAGGCCCGGCACCGTTTGAATGTCGTAGTCCACGGTGCTCTGCATCGCCACCAGGCAGCCGGTGTCCACGCGCAGTGTCTCGCCCGGCTTCAGCTCGCGTTCGATGAGCGCGCCGCAGGCGTGCACGAAGACGAGGCCGTCGCCGTTGAAGCGCTGCAGGATGAACCCTTCGCCGCCGAAGAAGCCGACACCGAGGCGCTTGGTGAAGGCGATGTCGAGGCTGATGCCGCGCGCGGCGCAGAGGAACGAGTCCTTCTGCGCGATGATCTCGCCCCCCCACTCGCGCAGGTCGAGCGCCTTGATCTTCCCCGGCACCGGCGCGGCGAACGCGACATCCTGCCGCCGCGAGGCTGCGTTGCCGAACATCGTGATGAAGAACGACTCGCCGGTGAGGATGCGCTTGCCGGCGCCCAGCAGCTTGCCAAAGAGGCCGCCGCCCTGATTGTTCGGATCGAGCGTCGTCGCCATCTGGATGCCGTATTCCATGTACAGCATGGCGCCGGCCTCGGCGATGACGCCCTCGCCGGGGTCGAGGGTGATGACGACCCCTTGCAGGTCGTCGCCGATTAGGCGGTAATCGATAACGTCAGCAGGCATGGGAGGATCCTGGATCGAGGTGCGGGGTGCAGAGTGTGGTGCAGGGGCAGGGAGCGGAGTGTGGTGCGGGGTGCAGGGGGCGGAGTGTGGTGCGGGGTGCAGGGTGTGGTGCGGGGTGCAGGGGGCGGGGAGGTTCTTCGCTTAGGGCGCGGCGCGCCAGGCGGCGGTGAAATCGCGCACGACATCGCCCGCGGGGACGATCGCGTCGATCGTCTCCACGCTGCGGCCGGCCTGCCAGTACTCGCCCTGGCCCGTCCCCTCGCGCTGCTGGTCGCGCTTGAGGCGCCAGAGGCCACGCAGTCCGAAGTACGTGCGGGCCCAGTGCTTGGTCTTCCGCCCCTTGAACATCCAGCGCCAGAAGGCGTTGATGCCCGTGCCGAGCCGCTGGATGTACGGCGTGTTGATCACCGCCACGGGCACACCGGTGAGCCGCTGCGTGGTCACGATGTCCTTTGCCTTGGCCGACACGATCGCCTGCTTGTACGACTCGCTGGTCTTGCATTCGGTCGTCGCGATGAAGCGCGTGCCCGACTGCACCGCGGCGTAGCCGTGGCGCAGCATCTGCACGAACGCCGCCGCATTGCCCACGCCGCCGGCGGCAACGATGGGCAGGCCGAGGGGGGCGAGTTCGTCGAGCAGCGCGCGCGGATTCTTGTCGCCGAGATGCCCGCCCGCGCGGTTGTTCACGGCGATGAGGCCGTCCACGCCCTCATCGCGTCCCTTCTCTCCCCAGCGCCGGTTGATGACGTCGTGGTACACCACGCCTCCCGCCGCGTGCACCTTGTCCACCACCCAGCGCGGATTGCCGAGCGACGTGATGAAGAACCGCACCCCTTCGTCGAGCGCAATGTCCACCCACCGGATCATCCGCTCCTCGTAGACGCGCGACGACTTTTCAACGAGCGCGTTGAAGCCGATCGGGCGCCCGTCGGCGAGGCGGTTGATGAGGCGCAGCCCCTCGCGATAGTCGTGGCCGTGCACGTAGGTGAGCGAGATGGGCTGCACGACGCCGATGCCGCCGGCGGCGGAGGCCGCGGCGACGAGTTCCGGATTGCTGCAGGGGAACATCGGGCCGCAGATCAGCGGCACGGTGGCGCCCGTCTGCTGCAGAAAGCGCTGCTGCCATTCGGTGTTCATGCGCGCACCGGCCCGATCTTCCATGTCACGGTGGCGCGGGCGACGAGGTCGCCGGCGGCGTCGGTCACATCGGAGTGGAAGTCGTACTCGCCCTCCGGCAGGTCGGGCGCCACCGAACAGCGGCTCTCGGCGGTAAGCACGCCGCGCCCCTTCTTGAAGTACTCGATGCCGATCTTCGTGACGATGCCCCGCAGCCCGGCCGGGAGCGCCCCCAGCATGGCCAGCCCGCTGGCGACCTCGGCGACGTTCATGATGGCGATCGCGTGCACGGAGCCCAGGTGCTGGCGCAACGCCCGCCGCTCGGTGATCCGCACCCGCGCATGCCCCGGTTCTAGCACCAGCACGCGCGGCGACACCGACCCCGTGTACGGCACCTGCCAGCCCAGCAGCTTGCTGAAGAACCATCGCCCGCCGGGGAGCGCCGAGAGTCGGCGCCACTGTGCAAGGATGGCCGTGCCTGGGGCGTCATTTCGCATCGGGCTAAGGTAACTAAAGCAGGGGTCGGGAACCACGATTGAGGATTGGGAATTCGGAACGCGATGCAGGACCGCGATCCCGGATGGCGACCGACGATTGACCGGTGTCTAGATTTCAATCGCGAATCGAAATCTGGAATCGTGATCTTGAATCCCGTTCCGAATTCCCAATCCTCAATCGTCGTCCATGCCCGATTTACCACCCTCCGCCCGTCCCGCCGCTCCCATCGCCGCTCGTCACCCGCGCACGGAAATCCTCCACGGCGACACCCGCGTGGACGACTACGCCTGGCTGCGCGACCGCGACAACCCCGAGGTGACGGCCTACCTCGAGGCGGAGAACGCGTTCACCGAGGCGATGACGGCGCATACCAAGCCGCTGCAGGAGCAGCTGTACACCGAGATGCTCGCGCGCATCAAGGAAGATGATTCCACGGTGCCGGTGCGGCGCGGCGACTGGCTGTACTACTCGCGCACCGAGACTGGAAAGGCGTACCCGATCTACTGCAGAAAGTCCTGGGCGGGGGCACAAGCAGGGACGGGCGGTGACGGGCGGACGGCCGGGGCAGGCGATGACTTCAGTGCAGGCACCGAGGAGATCATCTTCGACCAGAACGCCGAAGCCGAGGGCAAGGAGTTCTATCAGCTCGGCGCGCTCGAAGTCAGCCCCGATCACCGCCTGCTCGCGATCCTCGAGGACAGCAGCGGCTACGAGGACTTCACGCTGCGCGTGCGCGACCTCACCACCGGCGAATGGCTGCCGGACCGCGTCGAGAAGCTCGGCTTCGGGCTCGCTTGGGCCTCGGACAACCGGACGCTCTTCTACACCACCACCGACGACGCCAAGCGCTCGGACCGCGTCTGGCGGCATGCGCTCGGTGCACCGCGCGACGCCGATGCCGCCGTCTTCCACGAACCCGGCGTGCTCAACAACGTCGGCGTGCAGCGGGCGCGGTCGGGCGAGTTCATCGTCATCACGTCCTCGTCGTTCACCGACGGCGAGGTGCACCTGCTCGACGCGGCGCATCCGGAAAGCGCGCCCGTGCTGGTCAGAGCGCGGCAGGACAATGTGGAATACGACGTCGAGCCCGGCGACGGCTGGCTGTACGTCTGCACCAACGAGGCGGCGTCCAACTTCAAGGTGATGCGCGCGCCCGTGGAGCGTCCCGGGGCGTGGGAGGAGTGGCTTCCGCATCGCCCGGACGTGTTCGTCGAGGGCGTGCATGTCTTCAGGCGTTTCGTCGTCGTGCAGGAGCGCCAGCACGGCCTGCGCACGCTGCGCGTGTGCGACCTCGAGCGCGACGTCACGCACTACGTCGAGTTCCCGCAGGCCGCCTATGGCATCCAGGTCGGGTCAAACCCCGAGTTCGACCAGGTGGACTTGCGCTTCACCTACTCCTCGCTCGTCACGCCCGACACCGTCATTGACTACCACCTGCGCGAGCGCACCCGCACCGTGCGCAAGAAGGACCAAGTGTTGGGCGGGTACGATGAGTCGCAGTACGCCATCGAGCGGCTCGAGGCCACCGCGCGCGACGGCACCAAGGTGCCTATCTCGCTCGTCTACCGGACGCCGTTCGTTCGCGACGGCTCGCGCCCGCTGCTGCTCTATGCCTACGGGTCGTACGGCTACACCATCGAGCCCACGTTCGCCTCGACGCGCGTGTCGCTGCTCGACCGCGGCTTCGGCTTCGCCATCGCGCACGTGCGCGGCGGGCAGGAGATGGGGCGCGCGTGGTACGACGACGGGAAGATGATGAAGAAGATGAACACCTTCACCGACTTCATTGATGTCGCCGAGCATCTCGTGCGCGAGCGCTACACGGCGAGCGACCGGCTGGCGGCGCACGGCGGCAGCGCCGGCGGCCTGCTCATGGGCGTCGTGGCCAACCAGCGCCCCGACCTGTTTCGCAGCATCGTGGCCGACGTGCCGTTCGTGGACGTCATCAACACGATGCTCGACGCGTCCATCCCGCTTACCGCGCAGGAGTGGCTGCAGTGGGGCAATCCCAACGAGCCCGACGCGTACGCCTGCATCCGCGCCTACTCGCCGTACGACAGCGTGTCGGCGCAGGCGTACCCGCGCCTGCTCGTGACGAGCGGTGTGAACGATTCACGCGTGGCGTTCTGGGAGCCCGCCAAGTGGGTCGCAAAGCTGCGCGCGACGGCCACGGGCACGCAGCCGTTGCTGCTCAAGATGAACATGGGGGCGGGGCACGGGGGGGCGAGCGGGCGGTATGAACGACTGCGGGAGACGGCGTTTCGGTACGCGTTCATTCTCGAGCAATAGCGCGCACGGCCAGACCGGCATTCGCGAACGGGCCGCCCCAAGGGGCGGCC
>JAJZRK010000318.1 GCA_021802745.1 bacterium | reverse complement strand
GCACCGGCGCATCGAGCTGCGCGGCGTCGGCCTGCGCGTACTCGCCGATCACGTCGGACAGGTTCGACGGGCTGACGTTCTTCGTGTAGGCATTGCCGGCGACCCATTCGCCGCCGATCAGGTTCTCGTGCTTTTTCGTCATGGCGTTCTCGCTCGAGATTGAGCGGATGCGCTGCACGATCACGGAGTTCGTGAAGGCGGCGGGCGCCGAGGGCGCGCCGTGCTGGCGGGTCTTCTGGCCGCAGTGCCACACCGAGGCGGCGTTTCGGCATCATCGCGCGTTTGGCCGCTCGCAGTTTCCGTTCCGTTCCCACGAGTATGCCCGCGCGGCGAGCGTGGACTACAGCAAGGTCTCGGTGCCGAATGCCGTGTGGCATCAGGACCACACGTTCACGTGCTTCGCGTATCCGACCTACGAGCCGAACCACTGCGAGCAAATCGCGGCGGCGCTGGTGAAGGTAATCAAGGCGTATTCGAAATGAAGCCGGTGGCCGCGAGCGCCAGCCCCTCGGCAGGCTCCGGGGCCCTGAGCTCGTCGAACGGGCGAGTGGTTGTTCGAGGGTGCATCTCCGAGTTGTCGGTGACAATGCTCTGGCGTGGCACGGGCATCTTGCCCGTGGACGGCGCGCCGCGCCGCCAACATGGGCGAGACGCCCATGCCACGACACGGGCAGGATGCCCGTGCCACGACCGACAACTCGGAGAGTTGTGTGGCGCAGCAGCCGCCACACGACTCGGGTTGAACAAGCCCTTTGGATGGCGGACAGAGCCGGGCGGCCCTTATGCGCTTTGTATTCGCCCGGGAGGTGTGGCTACCTTCCCCGGGCGGACGGCACCGCGGAGCCGCGCCGGGTTTTTCCGCTGGTTGCCGGCAGACGATGAGCGCGGGGAGCGACTGCGGGTGCGGCGGGAGACCCTGCGTATCGCGTTTCCTATGACACCGGCAAGGCTCCGCCCCGCGGCCCCGGAGCAACGGCGGCGAGAGAGAGAGGGCGGCGGAGGTGGCGGGCGTTCATCGGTCGCAGGCGGGTGGCGTGCGGGGCAGCTTGCGGACGCAAACCAGCGCGAAGGCGCCGCAGTGCGGACAGCGCAGGTGCCACGACGGCTCGTCCGCCGCGGCGCGCACCATGATCGGGACCGCCAGCAAGGTTTCCACTATCATCCGGCGTTTTTTGGCGGCGGGGTGCATCCAGCCAAAATAGCGCACGCGGTGCTGACCCGGCGGCGGCACGTGTTGCAGATACCGGCGCATGAACTCGCCGGCGGGGAGGGTGCATTCCTTGCTCTGCTGCGTGGCGGAATCGGTGTAGCGGAACGTCACGCTCTCGTCGGTCGCCGCGACGATGCGTTCGTCGCCGATGGCGGTGCGGCTCACGTAACGCGCGAGATACTTGACCACGTTCTCGCCTGAACCGGCCGGTTGCCAGTGCCCCCACCAACCTTCGCGCCAGCTGGAATCGGGCACTTGCGCGTGCAGCTCCGGCGCGGCGTGGCGCAGCGCCTCGTCCATCCCCGAGCGCAGCGCGGCCTCCACCGCGCTTTTCGGCAGCAGCCATTCCGCGCGCCGCGCGGAGCGCCACGCCTTGCGGTCGGCGGTGAGGCCGCCGCCGGCGACGATGAAGTGCAGGTGCGGGTGGTGCTGGAGCTGGCGTCCCCACGTATGCAATACGCCGAGCATGCCCAGCTCGGCGCCGAGGTGGCGGGGCACCGTGGCCACGGTTTGGAGCGCGCGGGCCGCCTGCGTGAAAAACAAATCGTGCAGGACTTCGGGCCGTGCCGCGAAGATCGGCCGCAGCGCCTCCGGCACAGTAAAGGTCACCAGGAAATACGGCACCGGCAGGAGCCGTTCGGTCTGCTGCTGGGTCCACGCGGCGGTGCGCGCGCCGCCGCAGCGCGGGCACGCCCGGTGGTGACAACTATGATACGCGAAGTCGGTTTCGTCGCACGCCGTGCACTGATACACGTGCCCGCCCAGGGCGGGCGTGCGGCAGCGCAGGATTGCGCGCAGGGCGCGGCGTTGCGCCGGCGGGAGGGGAGGTCCCGCCATGGTCATGGCGGGATCCAGCCACGCCGGCGCCTGCCGCGCCAGCCAGTCGGCGAGGACAGCCATCCGGGGCGAGCGGAACTTTACGGGGGCGCGTTTCGCCCCGCAGGAGTGGGCGGAGGTTGCAGCCGGGCGAGGGCCGCGTGGGTCGTGGCCTCGTTGACCGCCGTCAGGTGCAGATAGATCGTCGTGGTCTCCAGCGAGGCGTGGCCGAGGTAGGCGGAGATGAGCCGGAGGTTGACGCCTTCTTCGAGCAGGTGCGTCGCGTAGGAATGGCGCAGCGTATGCACGCAGGTGCCTCTGGGCAGGCGCTCGCTCGCGACCGCCAGCTGCATGCACTGCTGAATCGAGCTCACGCCCATCGGTCCCGCCGCCGCCGCGAGCGTGGTGGGCGCGGCTACGGGCGCCTGGCCGTGCCACCCGCGCCCCGCGCCGGGGAACACCCACTTCGCGTGCCGGTGGGTCCGCCACCACGCGCGCAACTCCAAATAGGCCCACATCGGCAGTGGCACGTAGCGGTCCTTGCCGCCTTTGGCCTCGCGGATGTGCAGCCGCGGACCGTCTTTTTTGATGTCGGTGATCTCCAGGTTGACCGCCTCTGAAATCCGCAGGCCGCAGGCGTAGATCAGCCGCAGCACCATTTGAAACCGCGGCAGCCGCACGGCGGCGAACAGCCGCGCCACCTCCGCGCGCGTCAAGACCGCCGGCAGCGTCTGCGCCGAGGGCGAGCGGATCAGGTCGAACAGTTTCCAGTCATGACCGATGAGCCGGCCGTAGTAGTTGCGCAGGGCCGCCGTCGCCAGCCGTATCGACGAGGGCGAGTAATGATAGGCGTCTTTCAGGTGCAGGATGTGCGCGCGCACCTGCGCTTCGGTGAGCTCGCCCGGGTCGCCTCCGACGCGCGTGGCGAGTTGGCGGAGCGTGCGCAGATACATCGCCTGCGTGTGCGCGGCGAGGCTGCGCAGTTTGAGCAGTTCCGCAAAGCGGACCAGCGATTCGGGATCGGGGGCGGGCACGGCCTTGGCCGTGTTGCCCTGATGGGTGGATTCAGGTGAGGACATCGCCGCCAGCCTTACGCCGTCGCCGCGATTGCCCACCCTTGGCCCACCCTCCCGCGTCACTCCCACTCACCACGCCCGTATCGCTGCGCCGCGCAGCGGCTTCGTTCAACTCGGAGATGCGCCCTCGGGCGGTC
>JAJZRK010000038.1 GCA_021802745.1 bacterium | reverse complement strand
GGCGCAGTCGCCCACCCTTCCCCTGCACCACACCCCGCACCCCGCCCCCCGCACCGCCCCTACATCATCCCCGCCTCAGCGAACGACAGGTACCGCCCCCGCCCGATGATCACGTGATCGTGCACCGGGATGTCGAGCAGGCGCCCCGCCGCCACGAGCTGCTCGGTGACGCTCCGGTCGTCCGCGCTCGGCGCGGGGTCGCCGCTGGGATGGTTGTGCACGAGCACGATCGCGGCGGCGCGCTCGGCGATCGCCTCGCGGAAGACCTCGCGCGGATGCACCAGCGACGAGTTCAGGATGCCGCGCGTGACGCAGACGTCGCGCGAAAGGCGGTGCTGGGCGTCGAGGATGGCGACGTGGAACTCCTCCACCGGCAGGTCCTCGAGCGACGGGGCGAAGGCGCGCCAGACGTCGCGCGGGGCGCGGAGCGGGAGCGCCTCGCCGGTCGTCTCGCTCGCGAACCGCCGACCGAGCTCAAGCGCGGCGTGGATGGCCATCGCGCGCGCCACGCCGAGCCCGGGCACCTCGGCGAGCACCGCCAACGGACGGTCGCCGAGGCGGCGCAGCGAGCCATCGGCGCGGCTGAGCACGTCGTGCGCGAGCGAGAGCGCGGGGCGTCCGCGCGTGCCCGCGCCGATCACCAGGGCGAGGAGTTCCGGCGCGGCCAGCGCGCGCGCGCCGAGGGCGCGAAGGCGTTCGCGCGGGCGGTCGGGAGGAAGAAGCCCCTGTGGGGCAAGCGGGAGAACCGTCATGCGCAATGGTAACGCGCGGCAGCCGGCCATCCATTACCAAAAGTGAACGGCCCGGCGCGCAATGTTGCGCGCCGGGCCGCTCGTTCGATTACGTGGCGCTACGGGTTCGGATCCTTGCTGCTCGGCACCGGCCGCGCCGCGCTCACCGCGTCACGCGAGGCGGCGCTGCGCTCGGCCTGCGCCTGCGAAGGCGTCGGCGCCGGCGCGGAGCTGGCCGACGATGAGGACGACGCGCTGCTCGACGACCCGCCGTTGCGGGACGGCGTTGACGACGACGTAAACCCTCCCGACGAAGATCCGCCGTACGTCGTGACGCGCCGCCCCGCAACTCCGGGTTCGTTCGTCACCCAGCGCACCGCATAGGGCACGTACGCCTCGGCCATCGGCGTCACGCTGCCGCGTTTGAGGTCCGTGGGATCCACGGCGACGCCGACGGCGATGGTGCCACGCGGCCCAACGTCAGTGGTGCGAAGGCCGCGGCCATATGCCCGAACACCCTCGTCGGCAGCTTCCGACATCGGGCGGTACGGACGATAGCCCTCGTCGGTCCGCAGGGCCGGTGTCACGGGCGTGGAGATCACCCCGCGCCGGAACGGCACCGCCGTCTCGTCCACGTTGTACTTCGGCTGGGCTTTCCGGGCCGGCATCTGCAACTGCTCGACCTTGATGGTGTCGGCGCCCGTCGGCGTGCCCGGCGGCGGCGGGGGGGCGCCGGGGACGCTGTACGTCTGGACCGGGCAGAAGAATGTGCCCGTCGAGAAGAAGTACTGCGCGGGGATGTTGAATATCCCGGATGGGCAGTAGAACGCGATGCTCCGCCCGGCGTAGCGATCGTACGAGTTGTAGTCGTCGGTGACCTCGAGCACGTCCACCACGACGTCATCCACCGAGGTGCCGACCGGCAGGACGGCGTCCACGATATCCGTCAGCATGTCCGACGGCGCGATGACCGTGCTGGAAATCGCCCGGAAGCCGACCACCTGCTGAAGCCAATGCTGGGCCGCGTCCGGCGAAGCGACACGGCGCAACGGCGCGCGTGAGGCGACGAGGAGCAACGTGCGCGTCGGCGCGAACGAGGTGGGTCCCCACCCCGTTTCGGTGCCCGTCCATCCCGTCGTGTAGTAATACGAGACGATGCGCCCGCGGTTGTCCACCATCCACATCGGCCGCGCGACCGGCATCATGCTGTTCCAGCCGGCGTACTGATACTGCGACCGGAACGGACGCGAGAGGAGGTACTCGCCCGGCTCCACGAGCCTGGCAGCCTGCGAGGTGGAGCGCGGAAAGAGCTGCTGCACCCCCTGCCCGGGGATCACCTCGAAGACGGCGACGTACGCGGGTTGGTCCACGTAGAAACTCGCCTCGCTCACCCCGCGACGAAGCGAAGCCTCGAGGGGCCTTGCCGCCTGCGCGGCCGCACCGGCAGCGCAGGCTGCCAGCAGGACTGCCGTTCTCAGCACGTGCATAAACCCTCCAATGGTTGGACGGGCTTGCATAGCCTCTATTAACAAGTCTTGGGTGCGCTCACCGTTCACGCAATGGGAAAGGCACCAAAACGGTCGTTTCTGCACGACCCGGCCTCCCCCGTGACGTGACGTTACATCGTCGCCCCGTGGCACTTCTTGAACTTCTTGCCGGACCCGCAGGGGCACGGATCGTTGCGCCCCACGGTGGACCAGTCCGGCACCCCGGTGCCACCGAGCGGTCCTGCCGCAGCCGCGCCGCTCAGCGACCGCGCGCGCCCCGCGCCGACGATCATCGGATCCGCCTTGACGACCTCGCCCTCGCCGGGCGTCTCGGACGGCCCGATGTCGAGCACCTCGTCCTCCGGCACGTCCTCGGCGACGCCGAGCGCGTTGAAGCGGCGCTTCACCTCCGGCGGCGGCGGGGGCGGCGCCGGCGGCTCGTACATGAGCTGCACGCGCAAGAAGCGTTCGGTGAAGGTGTGCTGGATGTCCGTCATGAGGTCCACGAACATCGAATAGGCTTCCTGCTTGTACTCGAGCAGGGGGTCCTTCTGGCCCCAGGCGCGATAGCCGATCGAGCCGCGCAGCTGGTCGAGGTCGTAGAGGTGGTCCTTCCACTTCTCGTCCAGCACGTTGAGCATCACGAGCGCGAGCACCTGGTTGGCGTGCTCGGCAAGCTGGGCCATCTTCGCGTGGAATGCCTTCGTGCCCGCCACGCCGCCCTCGACCTTGGCATCGGCGATGTTCTGCGGCCGCGTGCCGTCCGGCTCGAAGCACGGCACGCTGAGCAGGTAGTGCATCAGCAGGTCCTGCCGCACGAGGTCGAGGTCCCAGTCGAGCGAGTCGTCGAAATCGGCGAGCGTCGTCTCGATGCGGCGGCCGACGGCGGTCTCGACCATCTTGATGGCCTCGCCCTTCAGCTCCTCGCCCCCCTCGAGCGCGAACGCGCGGAGGTTGTAGATCACCTCGCGCTGCTGGTTCATGACGTCGTCATAATCGAGCAGGCGCTTGCGGCTCTGGAAGTTCTGCAGTTCGACGCGCTTCTGGGCCTGCTCGATGGAGCGCGTGATGAGCGGGTGCGTGAGCATCTCGCCCTCCTGCGCCCCCAGCCGGTCCATGAGCCGCGCAATGCGGTCCGACCCGAACAGGCGCATCAGGTCGTCCTCGAGCGAGAGGAAGAACTGCGACGCGCCCGGGTCGCCCTGGCGGCCGGCGCGGCCGCGCAACTGGCGGTCAATGCGGCGCGACTCGTGCCGCTCGGAGCCGATGATGTGCAGGCCGCCGCACTCCATCACGTCCATGTCCTTGCCGTCGGGATCCTTGATGCGCGACGGCTTCGACGGGATGACGCCCTCCCCCAGCTTGATGTCGGTGCCGCGGCCGGCCATGTTGGTCGCGATCGTGACGCCGCCGGACTGGCCGGCCATCGCGATGATCTCGGCCTCGCGCTGGTGGTACTTGGCGTTCAGCACCTGGTGCTTGATGCCGGCGCGCTGGAACATGCGCGACAGTGTCTCCGACGCTTCCACGGACGTCGTGCCGACGAGCACCGGGAAGCCGAGGTCGTGCAGGCGCCGGGTTTCCTCGACAATGGCGTTGTACTTCTCGCGCCGCGTCTTGTAGACGAGGTCGTGCCGGTCGTCGCGGATGACCGGACGGTTGGTGGGGATGACCGCGACCTCGAGCCGGTAGATCTGGAAGAATTCCGTCTCTTCCGTCTCGGCGGTGCCGGTCATGCCCGCCAGCTTCTCGTACATGCGGAAGTAGTTCTGGATGGTGATCGTGGCGAGCGTCTGCGTCTCGCCCTTCACCTGCACCCCTTCCTTGGCCTCCACCGCCTGGTGCAGTCCCTCGCTCCACCGGCGCCCGTGCATGGTGCGGCCGGTGAACTCGTCGACGATGAGCACCTGGCCGTCCTGCACGACGTAGTTGACGTCCTTCTCGTACAGCGAGTGCGCGCGCAGGAGCTGGTGGATGATGTTCAGCTTCTCGCTCTTCAGCGCGTACTCGGCCTCGATCTGGCGGCGCGCCTCGATCTTCTCCGCGCCCGTCATCTCGTGGCTGTGCTCGATGCGGTGCACTTCCGACGAGATGTCGGGGAGCACGAACTGGTCGTGATCGGACGGGCTCAGGAAGTCCACGCCGCGGTCCGTGAGGTGCACGGTGTGGCCGCGTTCGTCGAGCACGAACAGGAGGTCGTCCTCGAGGTCGCGGAAGACCTGCTTGGCCGCCGGCACCTTGCGGTCGGCGATCACCTCGAGCTCCTGCTTCTGCACGAGCATCTTGACGCCCTGCTCCTGCAGCGCCTTCAGCAGGCGCTTGTTCTTCGGATTGCCGAGCTGCGCCTTGTAGAAGGCGAGGCCGGCGCCCGCCAGGTCGCCCGACTCGAGCGCCTTTTCGCCGCGTGCCACGAGGTCGTTGGCCATCTCCGTCTGGCGGCGCACGAGGCGCATGACCGATGCGTTGTACTCGGCGTACTGGCCGTCGCTCTCGTTCCCCACCGGGCCCGAGATGATGAGCGGCGTGCGCGCCTCGTCAATGAGCACCGAGTCCACTTCGTCCACGATGGCGTAGACGTGCGGGCGCTGCACCCGCTGGTCGGTGGCGACCACCATGTTGTCGCGCAGGTAGTCGAAGCCAAACTCGTTGTTGGTGCCGTAGGTGATGTCGGCATGGTACGCGGCGCGACGCTCCTCCGACCCGGGCTCGGTGTCGTCCAGGCAGGCGACGTTCAGGCCGAGGTACGAAAAGAGGTGCCCCATCCACTGCGAGTCGCGCCGGGCGAGATAGTTGTTCACCGTCACCAGGTGCGCGCCGCGCCCCGGCAGGGCGTTGAGGTAGAGCGGCAGCGTGGCCACCAGCGTCTTGCCTTCGCCCGTCGCCATCTCGGCGATCTTGCCCAGGTGCAGCTGGATGCCGCCGACGAGCTGCACCTCGTAGTGCACCATGTTCCACTCGATCTCGCGGCCGGTGACCATTGCCTTGGTGCCGAGCAAGCGCTTCGCGGCCTCGCGCACCGTGGCGAAGGCCTCGGGGAGCAGTTCGTCGAGCGTGTCGCGAATCAGGTTGCGATACTGCCCCTCGAGCCCGCCGCGTCCGTCCGCCCCGCTCAGTTCGTTGTCAATCGCCTCGCGTTCCTTGGCATCCGCCGCCGTGCGCTTGCGATCCTTGAGCGCGGCGATCTGCGCCGACAGCTCTTCCGTGCGCTCGGCGATGATGGCGCGGAACTTGGCCGTCTGCGCCTTGAGCTCCTCCTCGGAGACCGTGGCGAGCCGCTGGCCGTGCTCCTCGATGGCCGCAAGGATCGGCCGAATGCGCTTGAGTTCCCGTTCGTGCCGCGAGCCGAAGACCGCGCCCAGCAACTTGTTGAACATGCAGTTTCCTCTATCGGTACAGGCCGTGCGCCGAGATGTACTCGGCCACGGCGTCAGGCACGAACCCACGAATGGAGCGTCCGTCTGCCACCCGTGCGCGGATCTCGGTCGCCGAAAGGTCCACGCGCCGCGTCGGCACGGCGCGCACGCCGGCGGGAAGCACCTCCACCTCCCCGCCCCGTGTCAGCACCACCACCTCCGCCAGCGCCTGGATGGCCTCCGGATCCCGCCACTTCGGCAGTAAGGCCGCCGCATCAGTCCCAAGGAGCAGGAACAGTGCCGCGCTGGGCTGCCTTGTCCGGTACTCCCGGAGCGTGTCCACCATGTACGAGATGCCACCGCGCTCCAATTCCAGCGGATCCACCGTGAACCGGCGCTCCCCCACCACGGCCAGCCGCGTCATCGCGAGGCGATGCTCCGCAGCCGCCGACGTGACGCCGGACTTCAGTGGCTGCTGCGCGGCCGGCACCCACACCACTTGGTCGAGGGCCAGCACATCCGCCGCGTCCACCGCCGAGAGCCAGTGCCCCAGATGCGGCGGGTCGAACGTCCCGCCGAAAATGCCGATCCGCACGAGTCAGGGTGCCGGCTTGGCCGGCACCGCCGTCGAGTCCTTGGCCGGCATCATTCCGTCGCACGCCTTGAGGACTTCCGCATCGGTCGGGTAGAGCTCAACCAGGGTCGCGCAGACGTCGCGCGCATCCTCGCGGTAATTCATGGCGGGCGAGCGGTACGCCTGCACCATGCGGATCATCGCCTGCCGGGCACGGTCGGTGTTTGGGTAATTCTTGACCACGTCGCGGAAGTAGATGATGGCCGAGTCATACGCCTTGCGGCGGAAGTAGCCATCCCCGGTGTCGAAATCCTTGGTGGCGAACCACTCATCGAGCCGCTTCAGCTCCGCCTCGGCCTTCGCCTTGAGCGGCGAGTCGGGATAGAGGGTCACGAGCATGCGATACTGCACCTGGGCGAGCTGGCCGTACTGCGGGTCGAGCCCCGGCCGGCGCCAGAGGCGCGAATAGCTGCGTCCCGATTCGTAGAGGGCGTCGTCGGCGAGCGAATCGTCGGCGAAGTTCTCGGCAAGCTTCGTGTATTCCTGCGCCGCGAGCAGGTGCTCCGAACGCCCCGTGTGCGCCTTGGCGAGGTACCAGTGCGCGCGGGGCAGCAGGGTGTCGCCCGCCTGCAGGTCGAGCGTCAGCTTCTCGAACCCGGTGACCGCGTCGTCCCACTTCTTCTTCTGGAAGCGGTCGAGCGAGGCGGTATAGAGCTTGTCGTTCGTCGGGAACTTGCGGACACTGAACGCCGGCCGGCACGCCGGCAGCGCGAGGGCCACGGCGAGCAGGACGGCGGGAAATCGGGAGCGGAGGGTCACGTCGGAAAGATACCCGGCTAGGGGGCTATGGTTCGGCCGTTCACTGGCCGCGCGGGGCCATGCGCGGCGTCCCGGCGAGCGTGCGGAAATAGTCAATGGTGCGCTGGACACCCTCGCGAACGTCCACCTTCGGCGTCCAGCCGAGCATCGCCTTGGCGCGGGTGATGTCGGGCTTGCGCACCTTGGGGTCGTCCTCGGGCAGCGGTTCGTGCACGATGGGCGACGTGGAGCCGGTCAGCGCGACCACGATCTCGGCGAGCTGCTTCACCGTGTACTCGTCGGGGTTGCCGATGTTGCACGGGTTGGCGTCGCCGTTGAGGAAGAGCTGGTACAGCCCCTCGATCTCGTCGTCCACGTAGCAGAACGACCGCGTCTGGGAGCCGTCGCCGTAGATGGTGATGGGCTCGTTATTGAGCGCCTGGACGATGAAGTTCGACACCACGCGCCCGTCGCGCGGCCGCATGCGCGGGCCGTAGGTGTTGAAGATGCGCACGATGCGGGTGTCGAGCCCGTGCGTGCGATGGTACGCCATCGTGATCGCCTCGGCGAAGCGCTTGGCCTCGTCGTAGACGCCGCGCGGGCCGATGGGGTTGACGTTCCCCCAGTACGACTCGACCTGCGGATGGACGAGCGGATCGCCGTACACTTCGCTCGTGGAGGCGAGGAAGAAGCGCGCCCCCTTCGCCTTGGCGATGCCGAGCGAATTGTGCGTGCCAAGCGAGCCGACCTTGAGCGTCTGGATGGGGAGCTCCAGATAATCAATGGGGCTCGCCGGCGAGGCGAAGTGGAGCACGCCGTCGAGCGGGCCCGCCACAAAGGTGTATTCGGAAATGTTGTGGCGCAGGAACGAGAAGCGATCGTTCCCCGTCAGGTGCGCGATATTGTCGGGGTGGCCCGTGATGAAGTTGTCGAGGCCGACCACCTCATGCCCGTCGCGGAGGAAGCGGTCGCAGAGATGCGAGCCCAGAAAGCCGGCCGCGCCGGTGATGAGGACCCTCACGCGCGCTCCCGTCCGATGGACCGGTACGTGAAGCCGAGTTTCTCCATCTTCGCCGGGTCGTACAGGTTGCGGCCATCCACCAGCACCGGCGCCCTGAGCGTCGCCTTGATGCGGGCGAAGTCGGGAAAGCGGTACTCGTTCCAGTCGGTGACGACGACGAGGGCGTCGGCCCCGTCGAGCGCCGCGTAGCTGGTGTCGGCATACGCGACGGTGTCGCCGAGGCGGCGCCTGGCTTCGTGCATCGCGGCCGGATCATGCGCGCAGACCGTGCCGCCGGACTTCAGGATGACGTCAATGAGCACGAGCGCCGGCGATTCGCGCATGTCGTCGGTGTTCGCCTTGAAGGCGAGGCCCCAGACGGCGATGCGCTTGCCGTGCAGCGAGCCGAGTTCGGCCATCAACTTGGCGCCGAGCACCGTCTTCTGGCGCGCGTTCGCCACCTCGACCGCCTCGAGCACCGACAACCGGGCGCCCACCCCGTGCGCGGTGCGCAGCAACGCCTGGACATCTTTCGGAAAACACGATCCGCCGTAGCCCGGCCCCGGGAAGAGGAAGGCCGGCCCGATGCGGGAGTCGCTGCCGATGCCCTTGCGCACGAGGTCCACGTTGGCGCCGACCTTCTCGCAGAGCGCCGCGATCTCGTTCATGAACGAGATGCGCGTCGCGAGCATGGAGTTGGCGGCATACTTGGTCATCTCCGCGGACGGGATGTCCATGAAGATGATCGGCTTGCCGGTGCGCACGAACGGCGCATACAGCTCGGCCATCACCGAACGGGCGAAGTCGCTGTCCACGCCCAGCACCACGCGGTCGGGCTTGAGGAAGTCGTCAATCGCCGCCCCTTCCTTGAGGAACTCGGGGTTGGAACAGACGTGGAACGGGAACTTCGCGTTGGCGGCGACGGCGGCGCGCACCTTGTCCGCGGTCCCCACCGGCACGGTGGACTTGGTGACGACCACCGTCTCGCGCGCCATGTGCCGGCCGATGGTGTCGGCGACGGCGATCACGTGCTTGAGGTCGGCCGAGCCGTCCTCATCGGGCGGGGTCCCCACGGCGATGAAGACCACGTCGGCCGACGCCACGGCGGCGGCGATGTCGGTGGTGAAGTGCAGCCGCCCGGCGCCCTGATTGCGCTCGACGAGGGTGTCGAGCCCGGGCTCGTAGATCGGCAGGACGTTCTGCTTCAGTCCGTCAATCTTGGCCTGGTCTATGTCGGCGCACGTGACCGAAGAACCCGTCTCGGCGAAGCACGCGCCTGCGACGAGGCCGACGTAGCCTGAACCGACGACAGTGATGTTCATAAGAGAGGCAACAGAGAGACAACAGAGAAGAAACAGAGAGACAACAGAGACATCTCCGGCTCAGACCGTGGCGTGCGCGTGGGGGGCGTCGGGCGTGAGCGAGACGATGCGCGCCTTGCCGGGCCTGAGGCCGGCCGTGGCATGGCGCGTGTCCACCACGAGCGACGCGAGGTTCACGACGCGCTGGTAGTCCACGGCCTTGTGGTTGGTGACGATCACCACCACGTCGGCGGCGACGAGCACCTCGTCGGTCAGCGGCACGCCAACCACTTCGTGGCCGTCCTCGCGAAACCGCGGCACGTGCGGGTCGTGGTACTCCACGTGCGCGCCCTGGGCTTCGAGGAGCTTGATGACGTCGAGGGCGGGGCTCTCGCGCATGTCGTCAATGTCGTTCTTGTAGGCTACGCCAAGGACGAGCGCCCGCGAGCCGTTGACGGCCTTCTTCACGTCGTTGAGCGCCCGCGCCACCTTCTCCACCACATACGCCGGCATCGCGCTGTTGATCTCGCTGGCGAGGTCAATGAACCGGGTCTTGTAGTTCAGCGTGCGCATCTTCCACGCGAGATAGTGCGGATCGAGCGGAATGCAGTGCCCCCCGATGCCGGGGCCCGGCGTGAACTTCATGAAGCCGAACGGCTTGGTGGCCGCGGCATCAATCACTTCCCACACGTCCACGCCCAAGCGGTCGCAGACGATCGCCATCTCGTTGACGAGGCCGATGTTCACCGAGCGGAACGTGTTCTCGAGCAGCTTCACCAGCTCCGCCGCTTCCGGCGACGAGACGGGGACGGTGCGGTCAATGCACGACGAGTACAGGCGCGACGCCATGTCGGTGCAGGCGGCGGTAATGCCGCCGACCACCTTGGGCGTGTTGCGCGTGCTGTAGACCGGATTGCCTGGGTCCACGCGCTCGGGCGAGAAGGCGAGAAACGCGTCCTCGCCAATCGTGAGCCCGCGCGCCTCGAGGCGCGGCATCATGAGGTCGCGCGTCGTGCCGGGGTACGTGGTGCTCTCGAGCACGACGAGCATGCCGGGGTGCGCCTGGCGCGCGACGGCGTCGGACGCCGAGATCACGTAGGTCATGTCCGGGTCGCGCGTCTTGGCGAGCGGCGTCGGCACGGCGATGGACACCGTGTCGGCCTCGGCGAGGCGCGTCTCGTCGGTGGTCGCCTCAAAGCGCCCCGCCTTCACGTGCCTGGCCACCTGCGCCGCGGGGACGTCCTGGATGTGCGACTCGCCGCGCATGAGCAGGTCGCAGACGCGCTGCTGGACATCGTAGCCGATCACATGGAAGCCGGCCTCGCAGAGCTCCATCACGAGCGGAAGCCCCACGTAGCCCAGTCCCACCACGGCGCAGACCGCCTGGCGGGATTCGATGCGCTGCTGCAACCGGTCGCGAATGCTCGTCATACCAGGAGGAGTGAAGGGTGCGGGGTGCGGGGTGCGGAGACCGCCGAGGAGGAACCGAGGCCTACTGGCCGAAGAAGCCGCGGACGGCCGCGACCACCTCGTCGAGCTGCGCCTGGGTGAGCTCCGGGTAGATCGGGAGGGAGATCACTTCCTTCGACGCCCGCTCGGACTCGGGGCACTGCCCTTCCTTGTAACCCAGGTACGCGAAGCACGGTTGCAGGTGCAGCGGCAGCGGATAGTAGACCGAGTGGCCCACGCCCTTGCTGGCGAGATGCGCCTTGAGTTCGTCACGGCGCGGCACGCGCAGGGTGTACTGGTTGAAGATGGACTCGCTCACGGGCTCGGTGTACGGCGTGGTGATGTCCGCCACGTCGGCGAACGCCTGGTTGTAGAACGCCGCATTGGCGCGGCGCTTGGCGCTCCACTTGGTGAGGTGGGGCAGCTTGGCCAGCAGGGCGGCCGCCTGCAGCGCATCGAGGCGCGAGTTGTAGCCGACGATCTCGTGGATGTAGGTCTTGGTGCTGCCGTGGGTGCGCAGCCGCATGAGTTCGTTGTACAGCCCTTCGTCCTGCGTCACCACCGCACCGCCGTCGCCGTAGCCGCCGAGGTTCTTGGACGGGAAGAACGAGAAGGTGCCGATGGTCGCGGCCTCGCCCGCCATGCGCCACGTGCCGTCAATCCTGCGGCGCGCGCCGATGCTCTGGGCCGCGTCCTCGATGACCGGAATCCCCTTGGCGACCTTGGCCACTTCCTCGACCGCGGCGACCTGGCCGAACAGGTCAACGGGCACCACCGCCTTGGTCTTCGACGTGATCGCCGCGCTCACCAGCGCCGGATTCATGTTGAAGGTCTTTGGGTCAATGTCCACGAAGACGGGCCGGGCCCCGACGTTGTGGATGGCGCCGGCGGTGGCGAAGAAGGTGAAGGGCGACGTGATCACCTCGGCCCCGTTCACCGCGCCGACCGCCCGATAGGCGATGAGCAGGGCGTCCGTGCCGCTGGCGCACCCCACGGCGTACTTCGAATTCGAGAGCTTGGCGACCTCGGCCTCGAGGTCGGCCACCGGCTTGCCGAGGATGAACGCCTGGTCATCCACGACCTTCAGGATGGACGCGACCATCTTGTCGCGGATGGTCGCATGCTGGGCGCGGAGGTCGAGAAGAGGGACAGGCATGGGTAGGTATGGGCTGAGGGAACGGGAATTCCCTTAATAGTTGTCGTAACCGGGGAAAGTTACTTCCGGCGCCTCCCAAAGGGGAGGAGGCTGACACCGGGGACGGGGCGGAACGAGGGAGGGGGTGGAGGCTCGGCGAGGGGCAAGGAGAGGTGGAACGAGGAGGGAGGGCCTGGGTGAGCCAGGGACCTCCCTCCTCGTTCCGCATCTCCTCGCCCCTCGCCAGGCCTCTACCCCCTCCCCGTTCCGCTAGAGCTGTGCCCTCAGCGGCAACGGCACTTCGTGTCCCGTCTTCGCCGACTCGTAGATGCCGAGGATCAGCTCGAGCGACTTGCGCCCCGAGCGGCCGTCGGTGTCGGGGTCACCCTCGCCGCGCAGCGTCGCGAGGACGTTGCGGTAATAGCCGGCGTGGCCAAAACCGTAGACGTTCGGGGGGTTGGTGGCCGCCTGCTCGATCAGCTTGTCGTCGTCGTCGTACGACTCGAACTGCCAGTGATCCACCTTGTTCACCGCCGTGCCGCCGATCTTCACCGTCCCCTTCTCCCCGATGATCGTGATGGATCCCTCGAGGTTGCGGGGGTAGGTCAGCATGGTGACCTCGAGCACGCCGATGGCCCCGTTGCGGAACTTGAGGATCGCCGCGCCGGAATCCTCGGCCTCGATGCGCCGCGCCATCGTTGCCGTGCGCGCCATCACGCTCTCGACCGGGCCCACCAGCCACTGGATGAGGTCCACGTAGTGCGACGCCTGGTTCATGAACGCGCCGCCGTCGAACTCCCACGTGCCGCGCCACGGCGCCTGGTCGTAGTACTCCTGCGGGCGCGCCCAGCGCACGGTGGCATTGGCCATGTAGATGCGCCCGAAGCGGCCGCGATCCACCGCGCGCCGCAGCAGCTGGATGGCGGGGTTCAACCGGTTCTGCTTGACCACGAAGAGCCGCACGCCGGCATCGTCGCAGGCCTGCACCATGGCGTCGGCCGACGAGAGGGTGATGGCCATCGGCTTCTCGCAGATGACGTGCTTGCCGGCCTGCGCCGCCTTGATGCCGTGCGCCGGATGCAGGCCCGACGGCGTCGCAACGACGACGATGTCGCACTCCGACTGCTTGAGCATCTCGTCGTACGAGGTGAACCACGGCACGCCCCACGTCTCCCCCGCCGTGCGCGCGCGTTCCTCGACGATATCGCAGACGGCGCTCAGCGCGACGCCATCGAGTCCGGCAATGGCCTCGAAGTGGTTGTGCGCAATGCGGCCGCAGCCAACCAGCGCAATCTTGAAGCGCGGGCTCACAGCGCCCCCGAGGCGATTGGCGTCACCTTTTCGCCCTTGTGCGCGTACTGGCGGCCGCACGAGGGGCACTCGAGCTGCATGATGTCCTCGCGCAGCTTGACGCCGCACTCGCACATCCACCCCGTGCGCCGCGCCGGCACGCCGGCCACCAGCGCGTAGTCGGGGACGTCGCGCGCCACCACGGCGCCGGCGCCGACGAAGCAGTACCGTCCCAGCGTCACGCCGCAGACGATCGTGGCGTTGGCGCCGATGGACGCCCCCTGCTTGACGAGCGTTTGCTTGTACTCGTGCTTGCGCGAGACGGCGCTGCGCGGGTTGATGACGTTCGTGAAGACCATGGACGGCCCGCAGAACACGTCGTCCTCCAGCTCCACGCCCTCGTAGATCGAGACGTTGTTCTGGATCTTGACGTTGTTCCCGATGCGGGTGCCGGGCATGACGACGACGTTCTGCCCGAGCGAGCAGCGCTCGCCGATCACGGCGCCGGGCATGACGTGGCAGAAATGCCACACCTTGGTGCCCGCGCCGATCACGGCGCCGTCGTCAACGAATGAGGAGGGGTGAACCCAGGGAGGTGTCATGGGTCAAATGTGGGAGGGAGGGACGTGAGACGGTAGACGGTAGACGGTGGACGGTGGACGGTGGACGGTAGACGGTAGACGGTAGACGGTGGACGGTGGACGGTGGACGGTAGACGGTAGCTAAAGCCTTATCCTATCCGATGTCCGCCAGCCATTCCTGCACGCTGCGCACCGTCTTCGGCTCGTCGCGCAGCGAGCGGATGGCGTCGCTCGCCGCGCTCGCCCCGGACAGCGTCGTCGTATACGGCACCCGCTGCGTGATGGCCACCTGCCGCAGCGAGTAGTCGTCCTTCTGCGACCGCTTGCCGAGGGGCGTGTTCACGAGCAGCTGCACCTCGCCGTTGACCAGCAGGTCAATGCCGTTGGGGCGCCCCTCGCTCACCTTCTTCACCGCGTCGCACGGCACGCCGTGCTCCCGGATGTAGCGCGCCGTGCCGGTGGTCGCGACGACGCCGAGCCCCATCGCATGGAACCGCCGCGCCAGCTCGACCGCCTTCGGCTTGTCGTGGTCGTTGACGGTAATCATCACGGTCCCCGTCAGCGGGAGCCCGTTGCCGGCGGCAATCTGCGCCTTGGCGAATGCCGTGCCGAACGAGTCGGCGATGCCCATCACCTCGCCCGTCGAGCGCATCTCGGGGCCGAGGATCGGATCGTATTCGCGGAACTTGGTGAACGGGAAGACCGCCTCCTTCACGGCCACGTACGGCGGGATCACTTCCTTCGTGTAGCCGATGTCGGCGAGCTTCTCGCCGAGCATGACCCGCGCCGCGAGCGAGGCGAGCGGCACGCCAATGGTCTTCGACACGAACGGGATGGTGCGCGACGCGCGCGGGTTCACCTCGAGCACGTAGACCACGCCGTCCTTCACCGCGTACTGCGCGTTGATGAGCCCGACGACGCCGAGCGCCTTGGCGAACGCGACGGTGTGGGCGCGCATCTGGTCGGCGTCCTTCTCCGAGAGCTGGATGGGCGGCAGCACACAGGCCGAGTCGCCGGAGTGGATGCCCGCGTCCTCGATGTGGTGCATGACGCCGCCGATCACGACGGTCTCGCCGTCGCTGATCGCGTCCACGTCGGCTTCCCACGCGTCCTCGAGGAAGCTGTCAATCAGCACGGGGCGGTCTTCCGACACGCGCACCGCGCGCTGGAAGTAGTCGCGCAGGGCGGGCTCGTCGTACACGATCTCCATGGCGCGCCCGCCGAGCACGTAGCTCGGGCGCAGCAGCACGGGGTAGCCGATGCGCACGGCGATCTCCACCGCCGCCTCGACGCTGGTCGCCGTGCCGTTGGGCGGCTGGGCGACGCCGAGGTGGCGGGCGATCTCCTCGAAGCGCCGGCGGTCCTCGGCGGCGTCAATGGCGTCGGGCGAGGTGCCGAGGATCCTGACGCCGGCCGCCTCGAGCCCGCGCGTGAGCTTGAGCGGCGTCTGCCCGCCCAGCTGCACAATGACGCCGAGCGGCTGCTCCCGCTCCACGATCTCGAGCACGTGCTCCAGCGTGAGCGGCTCGAAATAGAGCTTGTCGCTCGTGTCGTAGTCGGTGGAGACGGTCTCGGGGTTCGAGTTGATCATGATCGTCTCGTACCCCTGCTCGCGCAGCGCCATCACGGCGCGCACGCAGCAGTAGTCGAACTCGACGCCCTGTCCGATGCGATTCGGCCCCGAACCGAGGATGATCACCGACTTGCGGCCGGTGCGCGGCGCCTCGTCCTCCTCGTCCCACGTGCTGTACAGGTACGGCGTGCGCGACGGGAACTCGCCGGCGCACGTGTCCACCATCTTGTAGACGGGGCGGATGCCCGCGGCCCAGCGGCGCGCGCGCACGGCCCCTTCGGTCTCGCCGCGCAGCCGCGCGAGCTGCGCGTCGGCGAACCCCATCTTCTTCATGCGAAGGAGCACGGCCGGGCTCACGTCGGGCAGCGCGGCATACTCGCGCTCGGCGTCCACCAGCTCCTGCATCTGCGCCAGGAACCAGCGATCCACGAACGTCAGCTCGAACAGCTCGTCGAGGCTCATGCCGGCGAGCAGGGCGCGCTTGATCTGGAAGACCCGTTCGGGCGACGGCGCGGCGAGCGCGGCGCGCAGCGTCTCGGGCGTGTCGTCGTCGAGCCGGTCGTCAATCAGCCGGCTCCCGACCTCCCACCCCTGGCGCCCCGCCTCGAGAGCGCGCAGCCCCTTCTGGAACGCCTCCTTGAAGGTGCGGCCGATCGCCATGGACTCGCCGACGCTCTTCATCTGCGTGGTGAGCCCGGCGTTGGCGCCCGGGAATTTCTCGAACGCGAAGCGCGGGCACTTCACCACCACGTAATCGAGCACGGGCTCGAAGCTGGCCGGCGTCGTCTTGGTGATGTCGTTGGGGAGCTCGTCGAGGCGGTAGCCGACGGCGAGCTTGGTGCCGATCTTCGCGATCGCGAAGCCGGTGGCCTTCGACGCCAGCGCCGACGACCGCGACACGCGCGGGTTCATCTCAATGACGATCATCTCGCCGTTCGCCGGGTTCAGGGCGAACTGGATGTTGCAGCCGCCGGCGTCCACACCGATCTCGCGGATCACCTTCACGGCGGCGTCGCGCATCGCCTGGTACTCGCGGTCGGTGAGCGTCATCGCCGGCGCGACGGTGATGGAGTCGCCGGTGTGCACGCCCATCGGGTCGAGGTTCTCGATGGAGCAGATGATGACGACATTGTCGTCCTTGTCGCGCATCACCTCGAGCTCGAACTCCTTCCACCCGATCAGCGAGCGCTCGATGAGCAGCTGCGAGATGGGCGACTCATCGAGCCCGCGCCGGCAGATGACCTTGAACTCGTCGAGGTTGTAGGCGACGCCGCCGCCGGAGCCGCCGAGCGTGAAGGCGGGGCGGATGATCGCCGGGAAGCCCGTGAAGTCGAGGATCTCATGGGCCTCCTCCATGTTCGTGGCGATGCGCCCCTGCGGGCACTTGAGGCCGATCTTCTCCATCGCCTCGCCGAAGAGCTTGCGGTCCTCGGCCACGGCGATGGCGCGCGCGTTGGCGCCAATGAGTTCCACGCCGTACTTGGCGAGGACGCCATTCTCGTGCAGCGCCATGGCGACGTTGAGCGCGGTCTGTCCGCCCATGGTGGGGAGCAGCGCATCGGGACGCTCGCGCTCGATGATCAGCGCCACGATCTCCGGCGTCACCGGTTCGATGTAGGTGCGGTCGGCGACCTCGGGGTCGGTCATGATGGTCGCCGGGTTGGAGTTGACGAGGATGACCTCGTACCCCTCTTCGCGCAGCGCCTTGGCGGCCTGTGTGCCGGAGTAGTCGAACTCGGCCCCCTGCCCGATGACGATGGGCCCGGAACCGATGAGCAGGATGCGATGGATGTCAGTACGACGCGGCATTCAACAGGTCGTCAATGATGTCGGAGCGCGACCGGCGGGGCGTCCAGCCGGTCGTGGAACGGAGTTTCGAGTTGTCGCCGACCAGCCACGGCACGTCCACGGCGCGGCGCAGGGCCGGGTCGCTGACGAGCTCGGCCTCGACGCCGGCGCGCGCGCCGACCTCGCGGGCGAGGGCCTCGACGGTCACGCCGTCGCCGGAGCACACGTTGTAGACCTCGCCGGGGACGCCGTGCGTCGCGAGCGCCACGTAGGCATCGGCAGCATCGGCGACGTGCAGGAAATCGCGCGTCGTCTCGAGGTTGCCGAGCACTACGCGACGATGATCCGCCGCGAGGTTCCGCACCGCCAGAATCCTCTGGACGAGCGACGGCAGCAGAAAGCGCGGGGACTGGCCCGGGCCGGCCTGATTGAAGCTTCGCGTCGCGATGACGCGCAGTCCTTCTGCGCGAAAGGCCCCGATGGCCATGGCCTCCTGGGCAGACTTCGACGCCGCATACCACGTCGCCGGCCGCTGCTCGGCGCGCTCGGTGAGGGGCCCGTCATCGGGCGCATGCCGGCCGTACTGTTCGGCACTGCCGATCACGAGCACCGTGGGATCGAGGGTGCTCGCGCCACGCAGCTGCTTGACCGCGGCCAGAATGGACACCGTCGTGTCGACATTCGTCCGAAAGCCCGCGAGCGGATCATCGCCGAAGGCCGGAACGAACGAGATTCCGGCGAGGTGAAAGACCGCGTCCGGGGTCGACTCGCCGACCACCTGGGCGATGGTCGAGCCGGACAACAGGTCGGCCTGAATCCATCGCATCGCCGCGCGCTCGGCGGCGGTCAGCACGCTTTCCGCGGGAAGACTCGTCAGCGACACGCCGGTGACGGCCCACCCCTCGCGCAGCAGCGCGCGACAGAGCCACGGCCCGACGAAGCCCGAAGCCCCGGTGACGAGCGCCCGTTTCATTCCTCGCTACGCCCGATGGCGGGTCAGGTCTGCATCCACCATCATCCGGATGAGCGCATGAAAGTCCACGGAGGGCTCCCATCCCAATTCCTGCCTGGCCTTCGAGGGATCCGCAACGAGATGTTCGACTTCGGCCGGTCG
>JAJZRK010000317.1 GCA_021802745.1 bacterium | reverse complement strand
CTGGCTTGAACCCGGCGGCGGCGAGACCCGACACGTCACTCTCGGCGATTACCGCCACCTGCTTGCCCTTCGCATCGCGCAGTGTCGTCACTGGTGCGGCCGCGTGCGTCTGCGCGACGTCGGTGAGGTATTTGCCATCAGGCGAGACGCTGACCGTGTGGTTCAAGGCGGGATCGGTGAGGCGCGTGTCGCTCTTGCCGTCGAGCCCCACGCGATGCAGCTGCAACTTCATATAGTTGTCGCCGCTGCGCGCCGTGTACCAGAGCTGCTTTGCCTTCTCGTCCACCTTGACGATGCCGGCCACCTCAAACGGATGCTGCGTCAGCGTCGCCAGCAGCGCGCCGCTGAGGTCATAGAGGTAGTAGTTCCTGAATCCCGTTCGCTCCGATTCCCAGATGAAACGCTTGCCGTCGTCGAGCCAGCGCAGCGTCGGATGATTCTCGGCCCAGCTTGGCGCCCATTCCTCGCGCACCACTGGGCGGCACGCGCCGCTCGTCGGGTTGCACGCCGCCAGCTCCACGATGTTCTGCCGGCGATTGGCACGATGGATGAGCAGCTCCGCGCCATCCTTGGTCCACGAGATGCCGTAGACGTAATGGCCGACGACAGCGTCGGTGAAGGGCGCTCCGTCGCGCGTGTCAATGCGGCGCGTGGCGCCGGTGGCGACATCGTAGACGAACAGGTCCACGATCGGATTGGGCGTCCCTGCCTTCGGGTACGCCTCCGTCATCAGCGAGCCCTGCACCGTCGTCTGGTCGGTCTGCAGGTAGTAGTCCTTCACCGGCTGCTCGTCGAAGCGATAAAACGCGAGCTTCGTTCCGTCGGGCGACCACCACATCGCCGTCGTCTGGTCGAGCTCCTCGCCGTAGACCCAGCTGGCGGTGCCGTACTTGATGCGCTCCGTCGCGCTGCCGTCGGTCGTGAGCTGCTTCTCACCCGTGCCGTCGCGACGGACGAGGAAGAGATTGCGGTCGCGGTAGAACGCCTTCCACGCCGAGTCGGTCGTCCACGCTTCCGTGGACTGCCGGCCACGCGCCGGGCCACCGATGCGGCGGAGTGGCAGCGTGGCCGCGGCGCCGGTCGGCGCCTCGGTTGTCTGCTTCGACTTTACGTCGAAGCGCAGCCGCTTCCCGTCCTTTATGAAGTCGAAGGCCTTGCTGTCGTCGGCCCACTGTGCGGTTACGGCGCCGGACTTGATGGCGCCGGCGAGCTTCGGTGCCATCAGCGTGTAGCGATCGTAGCCCGGCATCGAGCGGAGCCGGTCCTGCGCCTGCAGGGATGCCGTGGCCAGCGTCAGCAACGCGAGCGCAACGGCGGAAAGACGTGAGAAGCGCTTCATTGAAGTCTGGACGATAGGAGGTGAGGTCGCGTGCGGCGCGCGCGGCGCGCTGCGATTAGTGGTTGTTCTGCGGTGGCTTTGTTGTCGCGGGCGACGGCACACCTGGCACGGCAGCCGGCGCGGGCGCCTTGGGAGGAGCCGGGGGCTTGAGCGTGAAGACAATGAAATCGCCCTGCTTCCGGTACGGCTTGCCGTTCACGGTGTCGAGATCGACAACCGGGACGAACTCCAGCTGTCGCACCGTAACCCCGGGAGCGCGGCGCTCGACGCGATTCACCGTTCCCTGCCCGAACTCGGAATGAAAGGCGCCATTCACGTGCACGACGACGGCGTCGGGATTCTTGGTCCGTGCGTTCGCGATTGCCTCGGCCATCGTCTCATCCTTCACGCACTGCGCCTCGAAGAAGCGCGTTACCATCGCCGCAGCGGAATCCGCCGAAATCTTCGCCTGGCCGTGGCCGCTCATGTCACCCATCGACGTCTTGAAGCGGTCGAAGTACTTGTCGGTCGGGCACTTCAACTCCGCGGCGATGAAGCTGCGATCCGCTGGCGAGAGCGAATTGAGGGCGCTGAGCCCCGTTCGGCCAACCAGCGAGGCGAGGCGGCGGGGGACATTGCCCGCGACCACCGGCCACCCCTTGGCCTTGGCGAGTTCGACGAGCGGACGATAGTCGGTGGTGTAGCGCGGCCACGGGCGCGCGTTCTTCAGGAACTCTGCTTCATCAATGCGTCCCGCGAGATAGTCGTCCAGTAGCCCCTGCACGTCGCGCTCGAACATCTCGAGTGAGAGCACGATCTTGGCGCGCCGGCGGCCGATCCCCTCGAGTGCCGCGCGTTCCAAGCGGTGCGTCCCCGGATCGTCGTGCTGTTCGCCGAGGAAGACCAAGTCGGACTTGGCGGCGTCGGCAAGCGCGGACTCGAAGTCGGTGAAGCGCTTCTTGCCGGACTGATAGACGCGGTGCGGAGTGTAGGACGACGCCGTCGCGACGTGCCTGGCGATGGCGGAGTCCGCGCCATGCGGTGTTTGCTGGGCTTGAACTTGCAGAGAGAAAAATAAAATAGATACTATAAACATAAATAGCGTTCCTTCGGCTATTGGTGTGTTCAGGCTTGCCAGAAATAAAATACAAAAATAAGTTTCAAAACTAAAATACCTGGAGCACCACCCTGCTCGACACCGGTATACTACGAGGCATCGAAGACGCCGTTGACGCGCTGGTGCGCCTCGACGCGCTGGTGGCGGGCAACCCGGGGCTACCCGGCCTGCTTCGGCTTCGAAGCGCTCAAGCTATTGCGGCCGCCAATGATCGGCCACCAACCTCGGCCGCCGAGCCCGATGCACCCACGCGACCCGTCGTCAAGGCAATCGAGGCGGGAGGCGCCGCCGAGTTCGCCGCGCTCCTCGGTTGGTGGTATGCGCCGGCGTCACGTGAGTTCATCGTGGACGATGCACATCTTCGCCGGATCGCGCTGGCACTGGAGATGGTCGGCGAGAAGGTGCGCGCCGGGTGCGCGCTCACCCCAGGAGCGTTGGACGAGGCATTCGTCTCCGTCGCACTCGATGCGGAACCGCTGCCCGATCTGCTCGATGCGAGCTTGAGTGTCGCCGAGCAGGAGCAGTGGCCTGCGTTGCTGGTGGCGGCAGAGCTGTCGGCCGGAGCGTGCGGTCGCGCCCGGACGATCAGCGCATCGGTTGCGCGAGCAGTCGCGCCGCTCGCGTCGGGACTCACGCGCGATGTCTACGTCGTGCCGCCACCGGCGGATGATCTCGCCGGTGCGCTGCACGCGATGGCGCGCGAGGCGCGCGCGACCTCTCGTGCGGTTGCCGCGTATCTGGACGCCGGCGAGCACGCGCTGGCGCGCTGTCGCGAGTTCGGCCGCGGCGGCGCGTCCGCTGCCGCGTTGGTTGAACTGC
>JAJZRK010000316.1 GCA_021802745.1 bacterium | reverse complement strand
GTCAGCACCACCTGGCCGTAGTCGGTCACGAGCTGCGCCGCGAGCGCTGCCACGAAGACGGCGGTCAGCCGCGCCACCGCCGCATAGTCATGGGCCGGCAGGGCGACATCAATGACTTGCCGCGTCAGCAGCGGCCCCACCAACTGCAGCACGCCCTCCACGAGCAGCAGGGCCAGCGCGCCGAGGGCGAGCGGGAAATGCGGCCGGACGTAGCCAGCCAGCCGGCGTGCCAGGCGGCCGTCGAAGACGTTGGTGAGGCGTTCCTCGTCGTGCGCAGCGTCGGCCATCCGTCAGAAGCTAATGGGCCCTCGCGCTCCCTGCCCCCCACCGCTACCCCCGCACCCCGGCCCCCGCACCGCTGCCCCCGCACCCCGGCCCCCGCACCCGTCTGACTGCGTCAAACGTCGTATGGCGGCCCCGGCGCGGATGCCGGACTGTCAGAGGAGTCGGACGCGGCACCGCTCGCCGGACCCACAAGGAGTTCACGTATGCGCACCCTCCTGCTGTCGTGCATCGCCCTCGTCGCCGCCAGTGCGGCCTCCGCACAGGAGGCGAAGACCAGCCGCCTCATTCTTCCCGCGGTTGGCAGTGCTCCGGAAACGGGGCTCCAGCTCGGCGTCGTCGTCATGAAGGTGGATCGGCCGGCGACGGCCGGACGGCCGACCGTCAACCAGGCCTACGTCCTGGTCACCGCCAAGCACCAGTATCAGTTCTCCGTCGAGCACGACGCGTGGTCCGCCGGCGACGCCTGGCGTCGCTACCTCAAGGTGGACCTGCTGGACTTTCCACTCCCGTATTTCGGCGTCGGCGCCGACGCACCCGACGCGGCGGAGGAATGGTTCACCGCGCGCACGGTGCAGGCATTGGCCAAGGTGCAACGGCGAATCAGCGGTGCGTGGTACGGCCTGGCGGTGGCGCGCGCGCTGCACACTGAAATCCGCGACGCGGACCCGGGATCGGTCGTCGCCGGCGGCGCACTGCGCGGCTTCGACGGCGGCACGCTCGTGCAGCCGGGTGTTGGCGTGAGCTACGACACGCGCGACGACGTGATCGGCACCGAAACGGGACGCTTTCTCGAGGCGACCCTTGCCGTGGCCACCACGGCGCTTGGCTCCGACTTCACCACACAACGGACGCTCGTGGACGGCCGCCTCTATCGTCGCGTCGGCCCGGGCGTGGTGGCGACGCAGGCGTACGTGGAACTGCATGCGGGCTCACCATCGTTCGACCAGATGTCGCTGGTTGGCAACAAGAACATGCTGCGCGGCTACACCAAGGGGCGCTATCGCGACCGCGCGCTCGCCGCCGCGCAGGTGGAGTGGCGCGCCCCCATCCGCGGGCGCTGGCGCTACGCCGTCTTCGGCGGCGTTGGCACCATCGGCGACTCGCCGTCCGGCCTCGGCGCAGTCTCCCTGCCGACGTACGGCGCCGGCATCCGGTTTCGTCCCTTCAAGACGGAGCGCAGCTCGCTGCGGCTCGACGTCGCCAGGGGGCGCAGCGGATCGAGCGGCCTCTACATCGCCATAGACGAGGCGTTCTGAGCAGGGCGGGCCCGGCGAAGGCATGCGCCGCACGGCGCGCGATCGTCAGTCGCCATCGGGAATCACGATGCCTGTTTCGTATTCCGGATTCCCAATCCTAAGTTTCAGTCGTGCCCGACTTCATCCGCGTTCGCAACGCCCGTCAGCACAACCTGAAGGGCATCAGCGTGGACCTGCCGCGCCGTGCCATCACGGTCGTGACGGGGCCGTCGGGATCGGGCAAGTCGTCGTTGGCGTTCGACACCATCTACGCCGAGGGACAGCGCCGCTACGTCGAATCGCTGTCGGCGTACGCGCGGCAGTTCCTCGAGCGAATGCAGAAGCCGCTCGTGGATTCCATCGAGGGGCTCTCGCCGGCGGTGGCCATCGAGCAGACGAACCCGGTGCGCACCTCGCGTTCCACCGTCGGCACCGCCACCGAGATCTACGATTACCTGCGCCTGCTCTGGGCGCGCATCGGCCGCACCCGCTGTCCGCAGTGCGAACGTGAGCTCCGGCCCGACACTCCGCAGGGGGCGGCCGACCAGGTGCTGGCCCTTCCAGCGGGCACGCGCCTGCTCGTCACCTTCCCGCTGCGACTCTCCGACCTCGTCTCGCACGCGGTGGCCGTGGAGAACCTGCGCGCCGAGGGTTTCGTGCGCGTCGTCGCGGACGGCGTCCCCTGCCACGTGGACGATCTCGCCGGCGCCACGCCCGATCTCACGACATGCGACGAGGTGCTCGTCGTCGCCGACCGCCTCGTGGCCGACATCGCCACCCGCGCCCGCCTCACCGACGCCATCGAGACCGCGTTCCGCGAGGGCGACGGGGACTGTCTGGTCGTCGTGGACGCGCCCCCACCGGCGGCGGATCTCACGTCTCCCCTCTCCCGTCTCCCGTCACTCTCCCGACGCCTCAGCTTCACGACTCGCTTCGAGTGCCCCGAGCATCACCTCCGCGCCCCGCACCCCACGCCGCAACTCTTCTCCTTCAACAATCCGCGCGGCGCCTGCCCCACCTGCAACGGCTTCGGCGCCACGCTCGAGTACGACCTCGCGCTCATCGTGCCGCACCCGGACCGTACGCTGCGCGACGGGGCCATTGATCCCTGGACGAAGCCGCGCTACGACAACAAGCGGCGCGCCCTCGCCGAGGCGTGCAAGCGCGAGGGCATCGCGCTCGACCGCCCCTGGCGCGACCTCGCCGACAGCCAGCGCCAGTTCCTGCTGCACGGCAAGGCCAAGGGCTTCCAGGGCATCGTGCGCCACCTGACGTCGCTCGAGGAGAAGAAGTACAAGCAGTACATCCGCGTCTTCCTGCGGCAATACCAGTCGGCGATGACCTGCCGCAGCTGCCACGGCACGCGGCTCCAGCCGGAGGCGTTGAACGTGCGCGTGGGCGGCCGCCACATCGCCGAGGTGACGGCAATGCCGGTGGAACTGCTCAACGCCTGGCTCGACACGCTCGAGCTCACGCCCAGCGAGCAGGCCATCGCCGCGCACATCTGGCGTGAGGCGCGCAGCCGCGTCCGTTTCCTCTGCGACGTGGGGCTCACCTACCTCACGCTCGACCGCGCCACCCGCACGCTGTCGGGCGGCGAGGCCCAGCGCATCGGACTCGCCAACTCGCTCGGGTCGCAGCTCGTGGACGCCCTCTACGTGCTCGACGAACCCAGCATCGGCCTGCACGCGCGCGACATGGACCGCCTGTTGCGCCTGCTCAAGCGCCTGCGCGA
>JAJZRK010000315.1 GCA_021802745.1 bacterium | reverse complement strand
CGGGCTCATCTTCACCTTCCAGAGCTACGTCGTGGCGCCGGCGCCGCTGGCGATGGCGGTGGCGATCATGCTGCTGGAGTTGATGGTGGCGTTCTTGCAGGCGTTCATCTTTACGCTCTTGAGTTCAGTGTTTATCGGGCTGGTGCGTGAGTCGCACCACTAGACGACAGACGGAAGACGGAAGACGGAAGACGGAAGACAACTGAACGGAGGAACGGGGCTGGCATCACCCACCAGTTCCGACGCGTAGCCGGCACGTTGCCGGCGAGTTCCGCTGGGCCCCGGGGGTCCGTTGGCGGATGGTGATGGGGCGACCCATCGCGGGTGCTGAGGCAGTACCACATTTCGACCGGAGTATCTGACGATGATGTTCCCCCTGTTGCAGGCCGCTGTGGCCACCAAGGAGTACATGGGTGCGTGGGCGATGATGGGCGCCGGCATCGGCGCCGGTCTCGCCATCATCGGCGCCGGCCTGGGCATCGGCCGCGTCGGCGGCCAGGCGGTTGAGGGCATGGCCCGCCAGCCGGAAGTCGCCGCCAAGATCCAGACGGCCGCGCTGATCTTTGCCGCCTTCATCGAAGGCGCTGCGCTCTTCGCCGTCGTCGTGACGTTCCTGATCCAGAGCAAGTTCTAGGCAGTCCGGCGGCCCGCGCCCCCCGGGGTGCGCGGGCCCGCCGCTCCCCTTCCTAATTGACTCCACGTCCCATGCGTTCTTCCGTAATTCGAGCCCTCGCGCTGCTTGCCACTGTCGCGTTGCCGGCGTTCGCCAGCGAAGGCGGCGAAGCCCCCAAGGGTGGCCTGCTCTCGCCGGCCGGCGGCCTGATGTTCTGGACGGTCCTGGTCTTCGCGATTCTCTACTTCGTCCTCTCCAAGTTTGCGTTCAAGCCGATTCTCGCCGCCGTCGAGGGGCGCGAGCAGGAGCTGCGCGAGACGATGGAGCAGGCGAAGGCCGATCGTGAGCAGGCATCGCAGTTGCTCGCCGAGCAGAAGCAGCAGCTCGATGCGGCCCGCGCCGATGCGCAGAAGATCATCGCCGACGGCCGCGCCACCGCCGACAAGATGCGCGCCGATCTGCTGGCGCAGACGCACGCGCAGCAGGCCGACCTGCTCGAGCGCGCCAAGCGCGACATCGAAGCGGAGAAGCAGGGCGCGATCGCCGCGCTGCGCCGCGAGGCGGTGGACCTGGCGATCGCCGGCGCGAGCAAGGTGATTGAGCGGAACCTCGACGATGCGTCGAACCGCGCGCTCGTGGACAAGTACCTCTCGTCCATCGGGACCCGGTAATGCAGTCGACGATTGCGCGGAACTACGCGGAAGCGCTGCTCGCGCTCGCGGCCAAGGAAGACGCCCGCGACCTCTACGGCGCGCTGATCGGCGCGCTGGCCGACCTGGTCGGCCGCGACGAGGTGTTCAAGCGCTTTCTCGAGGCGCCGCAGGTGAGTGGCGCCAAGAAGAACGAAGTCTTTGGCAAGGCGCTCGGCGGCCACGCCCCGGCGCTTTTCGTTCGCTTCCTGCAGAAGATGGTGACCAACGGCCGCCAGATGCTGCTCGACGCGGTCGCGATCGAATACAACAACCTGCGCGACGCCGAGGAAGGGCGCGTGCACGCGCGCGTGACGGTGTCGCGCGCGATGAGCGATGCCGACCGCGACGCGCTGGCGGAGTCGCTGACGAAGGCGATCGGCAAGACGGTGGTGCCGCACCTGCACGTGAACCCGGCGATCCTCGGCGGTGTGATTGTGCGCGTCGGCGACACGGTGATGGACGGGTCGGTGCGGCGGCGGCTTTCGGTTCTCAAGGCCGGGATGAATCGCTAGCGGCAGCAGGAAGGCGGGGGCCGATGGCGAGTGCAGGAACGAGAGGGGCGGCCGAAAGCCGCCCCTTTTTCGTTGCCGGGAAGCATACGTGGGCACCGTGATGAGAGCGATACGGCGTCTTGCCGATCTCGATCGGTGTGACCGTAAATCCGCTCGCATTGTGCTAAGTAACGGATTTGTCGGCCCGCTCCATTCGTCTTGACAAATCTCGTCGATAGAGGTTACTTGTAGTAACGGACACAAGTCGCGCCCAGGACAACGAAGAGTCGCGCCTGTCCGCCTCTGCATTCTCCGGACACCAGCAGGAGTAGAACAAGTCAGGCGTTGGTGCACTTCGCCGTTCTGAGTGTCCTGTCGTGTGGTCGGGATGTGCCTTCGGCCATCGAGCGGCGCAACCTCACCATTCCACGAAGTGATATGGGAGAGGGTATGTGCCCCCCCAATACCACTTGCCGTCCACCGTCGCAAGATGAACGGAATACCCTTACGGCAGAGGCCGAACGGCTAAAAGGACTCTCCTTTCTGCCGTGCAAATGGGCTGGCGAGGCACTTTCGTACTACCTCGGCGCCGGGAAGATCGACATGTACGATGATGAAGTCTACGCTGTGAGTCCTGAGACCGGACAGATAGGCCTTGTTGGTGGCATGTGGAACGCGCCGGCCGACGGGAACTTCGATATCGATCCTGTCAGTAATCTGATGAAAGGAGGCGGAATATCGTTCAGCGCGGCGCTGTATTGGAGTCGGCAGGAAATTCCGTCGCATGAAGGGGCGCACAGTTATTACGATCAGTACTCCGCCAACGCGCAACCAATCAAGTACGATGACGATCGAGGGGGTGCAGTAGTGAACGCCTATGATGTGGGGGCGACATGCAAACCATGACGAAGCTTGTGATATGCGGCCTTGCGAGCGTGAGTGCGATGACGTCGCTTGCTGCGGCGCAGTCGAGTCTCAAACTGTCACGCGCAGACTCCGTGCGAATTGGTGCGATCATTGCGGACTTCCACCGCGAGCAGGTCGTGGAGAAAGGCAAGTGCCGTCGGCCGGAAGCGTGTCGGCACTCACTGCTGTATGGTCCTGCAGCTCAGTGGCTTCAACCTTTCGTCTCCGCCAGCTTGGCAGAACTGCCGACTGGGGCAAAGGGTACTGACCCGTCGGTACCGTACTTCGGCCTTCGAGTGAAGGAGATCTCGTCGCGCGCAGACACTCTAGTGCTTCACGTGGACGCGATTCACCGGATGGCCAACTCAACAGCCTGGTCTGAGTGGGATACTGCGCTGCTCCTCACGCGCGATCAGCGCGGCTCGCTAGCGCTCGCGGCGCGACGGCTCGTTCGAATTTCGGACATCGTGCCGCCTTGACAGGTGGCTAGCAAAGAGCTGCTCCGCACGCGATGGTGGCTTGCCGCGACGTAAGGTCTCGCGAGCTGGGTCGC
>JAJZRK010000037.1 GCA_021802745.1 bacterium | reverse complement strand
CTCGAAGAGGCGCGTGTAGCGCTCCTCGGCGCGCTCGAGGGCGGCGGCGTGCTCCCGCTCCTCCGTGACGTCGCGGGCGACGCCCAGCACACCGACGACCACGCCGGCGCGGCGCATGGGCGAGAGCGACACGGCGAGCAGGCGCCGGTTGCCGCCGTCGCGCGTGAGGTGCATCTCGACGCGCAGGAGCTTGCCCGCGACCGCCGCGTTGAATGCATCCTCCAGCTCCTTCGATTCCACCGGCTCGAGGAAGGCATGGTACGATCGTCCCACAATCGTGCCGCGGTGATGGCCCACCACCAGCTCGCCGGCCGGGTTGACCGAGGTGATCGTGCCCCGCGTGTCGAGTGTCACGATCGCCTCCGCCGCCATCTCCACGAGGTCGCGGTAGCGGGCGTTGGCCACCAGCATCTCGTCGCGCGCCTGCACCTCGTCGGTCACGTCGCGCAGCGTGATGACCAGCCGGTGCACGTGCTGGTCCTCCGCCATCGGGGCCAGCCGCACCGACACCTGGCGGCGATTGCCGTCGGCCGGCACCACCGTGCCGTCAATGCGCGCCGCGTCGCCGCGCCGCGACCGCGCGATGGCCTCGGCCCAGACCGTGGCCTCGCTCGCCGGCACCAGCCCGCCGATGCGCGTGCCGACCAGTTCCTCCGCCGCGCCGAACAGCCGGTGCGCCGCCGGGTTCGCAAACTCCACCACGCCCTCGGCCGACGTGATCAGGATGGCATCCGTCGTGTTCTCCACCACCAGCCGGTGCTGCTCGGCGAGGGCGTGCATGGCGGTCATGTCGTTCACCGACACCACCGCCCCGCCCGTCCCCGGATGCGGCGCCGCGAGAATCTCGAGCACCCGGCCGTTCCAGGCCGAGCGCAGCTGCTCGCGCGCCAACCGCGGGCCCAGGATGGCCTGGCCCACTGCCGTCTCCTCGGTCAGCTCCCGCGCCTCGTGAAGGATCGTATCGTAGAAGTCGCGCCCGCGCGCCCCGTCGGCCGACGGCAGGCCGGCGATCTCGAGGAAGCGCGCGTTGTACCGCACGACCCGCGCTTCCGCGTCCAACACCACGATGCCGTCGCCGATCGCCTCGAACGCGGCGCTGATCTCGCGCTGCGCCTCGGCCGCCTCGTCGTACAGCCGCGCGTTCACGATCGCCACCGCCAACTGCGAGGCGAACTGCTGCAGCATGCGCCCGTCCTCGGCGTCAAACGGCCGCTCGCGGTTCACCAGGCCCAGCACGCCGACGGCCTGGCCGGCGGTCAGCATCGGCGCCACGAGGCTTCGCTTGATGGACGCGAGGCGGCGCGTCGGTTCGAACGAGTCGGGATCGGTGGCCGCGTCGTTGGTCGCGATCACGCGCGCCTCGCGCACGGCACGTCCCGACACCGAGGCGTTCATCGGCAGGAACATGCCCTGCAGCGGACGCGCGGCCCCTTCCGCCGAGACGATCTGCAGAAACTCGTCCCGGCGCAGCGCGATATCCGCGCCTTCCGTGCCGAAGAGCGCAATCGCGTGCCGCAGCCCGAGCCGCAGCACGTCGGGCAGGCGCGCCGCGGAGCCCAGCGCCTGCGCCAGCGACGCCAGCGCGCCGCTCTGCCGACGCTCGCGTTCGCTCTGCGCATAGAGCGCCGCGTTGACCAGCGCCGTGGCGGCGTGGGTGGCCAGCGTCTGCGTGGCGTCGAGGTCCTCGTCGCTGAAGCCGCGCGCCTCGCTCGAATAGACGCCGATGAGCCCGACGAGCCGGAATCCCTGCATGATCGGGCTCGCCATCAGCGACGCCGGTCCCTCGGTGCGCCCCGCGACGCGCGCCGGACGTCCGGTGCGAACTACCTCATCAAAGACGATCGCCAGCGGTTCGGCCGAGTCGAGCGACGCCGGCCCCTCGGGCGTCACGTGCACCCTCGCCTCCGCCGCGTCACCCGGCGCCACCGGCGGACGCGCAATGATCACGCCATCGGCGTGCACCACGTGAAGCAGTTGGAGCGCCACCTCGAGCTCGAGTTCGTCGCGGTCGAGCGAGCGCAGGAGGGACGACGCCGCTTCGTGCAAACGCTGCACGCGCTCGGCGCGACGCTCCGCGGCGGCAACCTCTCGATCGCGATCGAGCAGATGCGCCTCGAGCAGCGTCGCCTGCTCGCGCGGCAACTCGCGCAGCAATGCGCGAATCCGCGCGTCCAATGACGCGATGCCGGGGTTGGCGGTCGGCAGGGTGTCAGCCACGATGGGTTCTGGACGGTGACAGAAGAAGTTACAGCCAAATTCTACTGTCCATAATCCATACACCAATTCTGCGACGGACGACAGGGGAGGGCCACATCGCACAAGCGCGGCCGGCACCGACCAGTTTCTGGTACCCGCCCACGCGGCCCTCGGGCGACGCGCGCCTACTATATCACTCGACGCCCCGCTGGAACAAGAAACAGGCCGCCTCGCGGCACGACCTGCATGCACAGGCGTTGGGCGTCAATGAGGTCGCCGTCCACCTGAGCCGGTATGCCGTGGTCATTGGTCTGGATGCAGAGCGACGTGCCTCGAAGGAAGGTCCAGCGAGGATCGGCGCGGCGCCGGCGCAACAGCATTTCGAGCAGCGAAAAGCTCAACGCGTCGGCCAGCGACCGGGCATCCACGATCACGAGGTCAAGCTGACCGTCCACGAGCGAGGCGCCGGGAGCGATCTCGATGAGGTTCTTGAAGACGCGCCCGAGGTTGAGCACCATCGCCACCGTCGCATCGCGTTCGACGATCTGACCGTCCACCTCCGCGCGCACCATGAACCGCCTGGGCCGCATCGCCGCGACGGTGGCGGCAACGACGTAGGAGGCGGCGCCAAGGTATCGCTTGAGCGGCACCCGCGCGCCGGCGATCATCGCCGCGTCGAGGCCGAGCCCGACGCCAATGCCGACGCGCCGGTCGCCGTTGAGCAGGCCCACGTCCACCTGGCACGCCGTGCCCTCGAGCAGCTGCCTTACGGCGCGCGGTGGCGCGAGGGAGATGGACAGGGCGCGCGCCAGCTGGTTGCCGGTGCCGGCGGGGAGGATGCCGATCGGAATCGCGGCGCCGGCGTGCGCGAGCCCGGTGACCGCCTCCATCACCGTGCCGTCGCCGCCGAGGACAAAGAGGCGGTCGTGTGCTGCCGCCAGCGCTCGCGCGGCGCGCACGCCATCGCCCGCGCACTGCGTGTACGCCACGGTGGGTTCGACCCCCGCGGCACGGAAGGCGCACCGCACCGCCGACTCGGCGCCGGCGCCGCGCCGCGCCACGGGATTGACCAGCAGCGCCGTGCGTGCGTTCAGAACTGCCACGACCGGAAGAGGTCGAAGCCGAATTGGCGTGGCGTGGGCGCGAAGCCGCGCACGACCGCGTCGCGCGTGCAGAGCGCCGCGCTCGTAGACGGATCAAGACCGGCCGACGCCGACACTTCGTAGTTGAAGCGATAGTCAATTTTCAGGCCCATCGCTTCGGTGAGCATCATCGGATCGAACGCGCCCCCCTGCCCGAGCAGCTGGCCGATGCTGCAGAGCCCGGCGTCGAGGCGCACGAAGGCACGCTCCGTCAGCTGCCTGGCGCAGTTGAACCGCGACCCGCTGAGGATGCTGCTGCCGACGTCGCGAAGGCCGCCCGTGTACTGCTCGAGGCCGGCGGTGGTGAACTGCGCATCGGTGCAGAGCCCCGACGGCACCTTGCTGCCGATCACGCTGCCAAACGACGACAGCACGACGCGAGCCGCGGTCGTGCTCGCCCCGCCGCTGGTGCCGAGAATCTCGTTACTCGGCCCGCCTGTGATCAGGTAGCTCAGGATGTCGCCGCTCGAGACGCGATTCGAGTCGGGCGTGGAAAAGTAGGCGAGCGGCGAGCCCAGCGTGCCTCCGATGGTCACGCGCACCCGGACGTCCTGCCGCGCCGAGTTCTGCGAGAAGGTGCGCACGGTGTGCAGCGCGCGGATGTTCAGCTCGGCGAGGTTCGGGTCGGGGTCGCCGCGGAAGCGGACCTCGCCGCCTTCCACGTCGAAGGTGCGCTGCACGGGGCCGGCATTCAGCCGGTACGACCCGCGCAGTGTCTGCAGCGTGCCGCTCAACGCGAGCTGGTATCGCTCCGCATCGCGCCCGCGCTGCACCTGCGCCGTGGTAATGCTCACCTTGCCGCCCAGCGTGATGTTGGCTTCGCTCGACCGCAGCGTGACGTCGCGCCCCATCGTCACCGGCACGTCGCGCACGCTGAGGTTCTCCAGCACGCGCGACGGCGTGCGCGGCAGGATGCCGTGATCGGCCAGCGCCGCGGTGTCTATCATCGCGAGGTCGTCGAGCGAGATGAGGTTCTTGGAGTAGATGTCCGGGATGTAGATGGTGCCGCGGTCCACCGACAGCGCGCCGGTGAGCGTCGAACGGCTCGTCGCTCCGGCGACGCGCAGCTCGCCGCTCAGGTCAATGTCGGCCACCCGCGGCTTGTTGATGACGTTGAACGACTGGGCACCGAGGCGCAGGTCGAAGCGCGGGTTCTTCAGGTCCCGCAGGGCCAGCCATCCGGTGAGCGACGCCCGGTTGTTGCGCGCCTCGCCGCTGCTCGCGGCGACGGTGTCGAGCACGATGGAGTCGCCGAGGAAGCGCACGCCCACGGCGACGTCGCGCCACGCGGTGCCGAGGCTTGGCACGTCGAAGGCGCCGTGGGTCACGTGCAGCGCGCCCGTGGCGCGCGGATCATGCATGGTGCCGCTCACGGTCAGGTCGAGCGCCAGCGCGCCGCGTGCGTGCGTGATCTCCGGCGTCAGCGTCTCGAGCAGCGTCACGCCCGCCGAGTCGCTGCGCAGGTGCGCGCGCAGCGGGGCGTTCTCCAGCAGGCGGTGGGAGACGCTCCGCAGGGTGAGATCCACGGGCACCGAGGCGTCGAGCCGGAGCGCGGTCAACGGCCCGCGGAGCGTCTGCAGCGAGGCCTCCAGCATGCGGTTGGCGTAGCGGCCGCTGGCGGTCGCATGCTCGATGCTCGCGCCGGCCACCACCGCGTCCTGGAGCGTGGCGTCGAGCGCGATCTCCGGGGCGTCTCGCGTTCCGGTCAGGCCGGCGTTCAGCGTGAGGTGGCCCTGCAGCGGCGTCGCGACCTGCAGGAGTTCGCCCATGTCGCGCAGCGGCAGGTCGCGCACCGCGACGCGACCCGACACGAGGCTGGAATCGGGGAAGGCACCGCGCACCGCGAAGCGCCCCGCCGTACGCCCGACCATCACCAGCGAATCCACGCGCCATCCGGTGCCGATGCGCAGGATGCGCGAGGGCGTGAGCAGCGCCCAGTCGTTGTCCGCGGTCGAGAGGCGCAGGCGGTCGAGCCGGACATCCGTCGTGTCGCGGATTGCGGTGACATCGGCGTGCGCCGTGGCGGTCGGGCCGTTGGCGAACTCGGCCCGCACGTCCGCCGACGCGCGCCCCGCCATGGGCAGCTCCACGTCGGCGCTGACCGCATTGAGCCGGATCGTTCCCGCGGCCATGTCCTCGATGCGCGCGTGCACCGAGCCACGCAACGAATCCAGCGGGAAACGCAGCTGCGCGCTCGCCTCGAGGTCACGCACGTGATTCTCGCCGACCTGCAGGTCGCGTCCGCGCGCCGCGGCGTCGAAGCGCAGCGCGGGCCACGTGCCGCCAACCGATCCGTCCACGCGCACGACGCCGTCGAGGGCGGACGTGTCGGCCTCGGCCGGTTCGGCCGCCCCGCCGGCGGGGGCGGTCAGGCGCGCGATCGCCCGCCGGAACCCGCCCAACGAGTCGAGCGAGACCCGAAACGTGACCGAGTCGCCCGCACGGCCGGGGGCGAGCGCCAGCCGCCCGCGTGCCTGCGCCGAGAAGGCCGCGCTTTCGAGGTGCAGTGAATCCACCGCCATCGTCCCGGAGAGGAAGCGCAGTCGCGCGTCGCCTCCGAAAACTCGCACGCTGTCCACGAACGACCGGTCAATGCGCAGCGAGGCTGGTCCGCGCAGGTCGGCGAGTGAGTCGCCCGCGAGATCCGACGCCCAGCGCAGGGCGAGGTTGGTCGTCGGCACGTCCGAACGCGCGAGGAACCGGCGCAGGTCGAGCCCGGTGGCGCTCCCGCGCGCCGTCGCGCGATAGCCGGGGACGTTCACGTCGAACGAGCCGTCCACCTCCAGGCGCCCGGCATCGCCCACGAGGTCGGCGACGACGTTGAGGTTCTCGGTCGTTCCCTTGATGCGCAGCGGACCGCTGTACTCCCCGCGCGCCGCCAGCCCGGGGTACGACCGCGCCACCGACGTCAACGAGAGCGGGAGCGCGGCAAGCCGGAGATCGTAGGTCATGAACTTCTCGCCCCACGTCACGCGACCGGTCCCCTGAAGGTGCGAGACCGGCGCATCGCCGTCGTGGTGCGTGAAGTCGCCGTCGCGGAAGCGCACGTCGAGCCACGACGAGTCGAGCACGGCGCGCCCCGCGAGAAAGCCGTTCAGCCGGACGAAATTCGTGTCGAGCGCCTGCAGCGTGCGCAGGTCGAGCTGCGCCAGTTCCACCGTCACGCCATGGAAGGCGGTGAACGCCGGGAAGAGGATGTCGAGTTCGCCCCGTATCGTCCCGCGCGAGACGGCGCCGGGGACATTGGCATCGGCAAAGCTGAACCGTCCGTCGTCGAGCCTCCAGCGGTTCACGGGACCGCCCCGCGCGCGCACCGTGCCGGTGATCGCGCCGCGCCACGGCATGGGCAGCGGCTCGCCGTTGAACTGCTCGATGAGCCGGAAATCGAGCGGCTGCGCCTCGAGCGCGACGTCCTTGACGATCAGCACCGGGCCGCCGACCCCGAACGTCATGCTGCCGCGCAGGCGCGAGTGCAGCGACCGCACGTCCATGTTCGACAGTGCGTAGTCCATGATGTGGAAGTTGCGCTCATTGCCGATGTGGAGATCCATGCGGCCCCCGCCCGTCGTCGGCAGGCCGTCCCACACCCACGCCACGTCGCGCATGGACACCGTGTCGCCGCGCACGCGGATGTCGTAGCGCATGGGCAGGCCGCTCCCCCACACCACCTTGCCCTTCACGCTCCCGTTCGAGCCGGGCAGGTCGAACCGCGGCAGGTCCACCCACAGCGAGTCGCCGCGCCGCCAGATGGTGCCGCGCGCGTTCCGGATGTTGAACGGCGGATAGCGCTCCGTCACGTCGAGGCGCGCAATCTCGAAGTGGTGGCCGGCCGTGTCGGGATCGGCGACGTGCGCATGCACGAGCTGCAGGGCGATCCCGCTCCACTTCCAGACTTTCTCGTACTCGTTGGGGCCGACGCGGCGCACGCCGCCGACGGTGTCGGCGAGCGCGTGGGTGATGGCGCTGTCGCGCCGCACGCCGCGCAGCGAGTCGTCGGGCGCCCACGGCAAGCCGAGCAGCACTTCACCGCCGCGCACGCGCACATTCGACAGGGAGATGCGGCTGCCGAAACCGCGCCGCGGCCCCGTGCTCGGCCGGCCGGCCGGGAAGATGGAGCGATAGTTCCACTCGTCATGCCGGCGCTGCAGCCGAATGAACGGACGTTGCACGTCGAGTGAGCGCAGGGCGATGACGCCGTCCACGATGTCGCGCGGATCGTAGGTGAACCGCACCGGCCCGGTGGCGAGGAACAGCGAGTCGTTGGGCTCGCGGATCTCGAGCGAGTCAATGGTGAGCCCCGTGAAGAAGCTCCCGCTGAGCGCGCCCACGTGGATCTTGCCGTGGGTCGCGCCGGCGAGCGCGCGCTGCACCTGCGCGCGAATCCACTCGCGTCCCGACATCGACCGCGTGAGTCCGCCGAGGGCGGCGGCGAGTGCGGCTCCCATCAGCAGGATCACGATCGCGCTGGCGAGCGCCACGTAGCGGCGGCGGCCCATGCTAGAAGGCCTGCCCGATGGAGAACTGGAAGGCGAGCCGCTTGAGCACGTTCGGCTCGCGCGGCGGCGTGAAGTCCGCGGGACAGCTGCCGGGCTGCTGCGCCAGCGTCGCCGGCCCGCCAGACGGCCCGGACGCCGTCACCCGCAGGGTGTTGCCTGGGCTCACGCAGAAGAGCTGGCCGCCCTGCGCGATCGGCGTGTCGAAGTAGGCCGACCCGGCCGCGCGCTGGTACGGGTTGTAGCCGACGTCCACGCGGATCAGCCCCACGAGCGTGCGCACGCGCGCGCCGACACCGGGCGTCCACTGCACCGACTTCAGGTCGAGCACCGCCCCCGTACCGCGGTTCCAGACGCGCCCGGCGTCGGCGAAGAACGCGAGTTGCAGAATGTCGGCGAGCACGGGGCTGCGCACGCGCGCCTCGAGGTTGGCCACCAGCATCGCGTTGCCGCCGGTCGGGATCGTGCGCTGGTTCGCCGTCGCCGGATTCGCGCGGAAGAACACCGTCTGCGCCGCATCGGATGGGTCGCCGCCCGCCGTCCCGTCCGCCCGCACGGTATCGTAGGCGGAGACGTTGTAAACGACCGGCCCGAGCTCGTTCTGGCGGAAGCCGCGCACCGTTGTGGCGCCGCCGGCGTAGAGCCGCTCCTGCACCGGCACGTACGCGTCGCCGACCGAGGCCTGGAACGTCGGCCCCAGCACGGCCCCGAGCCGCAGGCGCGCCGCGAGCACCACGTCGGTGCCGAGCGGCAGGTAGCTCGCGCCGTCCAGCGTGAGGCGCGTGAACTGGACGCGGTTGTCGGAGCCGATCGCGCGTGACGCGTGGCGCACCTCGCCGCGCAGCACCGAGCCGCGGGTGGGATTCGTCGGGTTATCCGTGCGCGCCTCGCTGAACGAGACACCGAGCACGGCCAGCCGCTGGCGGCGGAGCAGCGCCGCCTGGTCGCCGCTGTCGCAGGCGTTGAACACGGCGCACAGGAAGGCCGGCGACGACTTGGTGTCGCCGTACTCCATCGTGTACGACGCGTTCTGCGTGCGCCGCCCGGCGCTGTGCGCCACGGAGAGGGCGCCGCCGATCGGCGTCGTGCGCAGGTACGCGTTGTACTCGGAGCGGCGCTCGCTGAAGAGCGTGAGCGACGGCTGCACCGCGGCCCGCGCCGAGATGGGCGGCGTGATCGTGATGCCGGCGGAGTAGTTCAGGTCGCCGCCGAACGCGTCGTTGCGTGCGTCCCCCGAACAGAGCGCGCGGAAGCCATCGAGCGGCTTCCCCACGCCGATGCGCGACACGCGGCCCCGCAGGTCCACCCGCGTGGCGTGGCGCCCGACGTTCAGGTTCGTGTAGTCCGCGTAGGTGCGGAAGCAGTCGAGTGTTCCCCAGCCGCCGCCGACCCGCGCGCTCTGCATCGCCCCTTCCGCCACCTGCACGTCAATGCGCACCGTCGAGTCGGCGCTGGTGCCGCTGGTGTCGGCCTCGACGATCACCTGCGAGAAGAGCTGGCCCGCGTACAGCGCGCCCTTGGCGCGCTCGAGATCCTGCTGGCGGTACCAGCTGCCGACCGAGAGGCCCGAGAGACGCCGCACCATCGCCGTGTCCACCACCGGGGCGCGGCCGCGCGGCCGCACCTGCACGCGCACCGCGCCGATGCGCGACCGCGACCCGGGGACGGCCGCAAAGGTCACGGTCGCCACGCGCCGGTCGTTGTCGGTATCGTAGTTGACCAGCACTTCGGCGTCGGGATATCCGGTGTTGCGCAGCCGCCGCTGCAGCGTGTCGCGGGTGGCGCCGAGCGCCAGACGGTCGAACGGCGCCCCAACCCGCAGCGGCAGCGCCCGCACCACGGCGGCGCGCGTCGGCACGCTGTCGAGCCCCGTGATGTCGAGCGTCCGCACCCGCGTCGGATAGTCCTCGGTGATCGCGAAGCGCACCGCCACCTGCGACGGCCCGAGGCGCGTGACCACCGTGTCCACCGTCACGCCGAGGTAGCCGTGATTGCGGTAGAAGACCACCAACCGGATGACGTCGCGCCGGAACTCGGCCGGGTCCATGCAGTACCGCGTGCCGAAGACGTGCAGCCAGCGCCGCGCCCAGGAGGAGGGCGTCGTGGCAATGCCGTTGGCGAGCACCGACGACGGGAACGCGTTGTTCCCCGTGAACTCCAGCCGCCGCACCTCGGTGTCGCCCTTGTCGCAGACGATGTCCTGCGCGTGCAGGGCGACCGGAAAGAGGAAGGCGAGAAGGAGGCGGCGCACCGGAGAAATTTCTCTTGTTGCTCTTATAGTTGTCAACAACCGAATTAGGATTGGGAATCCGGATTGGGATTCAGGACTGCGAATTCGGACGGCGATTTGCGATGGATTGGTGCGTTCCGCGGGCGTTTGGTGCCGTCATTCCGAGGGAACCTTAACACCTTCTGGAATGACCCTTCCTCCTCTCGAATTCGCGGCGTACGAAGCTTCGCCGCCCGACGCGTACACCGGCGATCCGATCTGGCGCACCCGAATGTTCCGCATGGCCACGTACCTCTCGGCGCGCTGCAGCACCGACGTGGCCTGTCTTGGCGCCCGCGTGTCGCTCCAGGTCGCCCACCAATTCGTGCGCGCCGTCTCGTCAATCGCCGCCAACATCGCCGAGGGGTACTCCCGCGGTGGCACAGCCGATCGCCTTCGGTTCTACACCTATGCGCTGGGTTCAGCCCGGGAGGCGCTGGCGTGGATGGACGCGCTCGGCCGCGCGCCCTGGGAACCCCGCGAGCTGTACCGCGACCTGCTCGTGCAGATTCGCCGACAACTGCTCACCGCCATCAGGTCGCTGCGACCAGCCTCTGGGGAAAGACGAACGGGAGCGCGCAAGCACGCCCCCATCGTAAGTCGCTATCCTGATTCAGAGTCCTGAATCCCAATCCGGATTCCCAATCCTCAGTCGTCCTTCTGGCCGAATACCGCCAAATTCGACGAGTGCCCCGGGTTGATCTTCTTCTCCGGGTACACATGATGCACCGCCTGGTTCACCGCCACCGCCGCCTCGGCGAACCCCGTCGCGATGAGCTTGAGCTTGCCGGGGTACGTCACGATGTCGCCCGCCGCGTAGATCCCGGCGCGGCCAGTCTCCAGCTGCGAGTTCACCACGATCTCGTCCTTCTCGAGCGTCATCCCCCATTGCGTCAGGGCGCCGAGGTCGCTGACGAAGCCAAGCATGGGGAGCACCACGTCGCAGCGCACGCGCGTCGTCGTCTTCGCCTTCACGTCGCGCAGCTCGAGTTCGTGGAGGCGGCCGTCCACCGCGTGGATCTCGTGCAGCTCGTGGAACGTGTACAGCGCCGTCTTCCCCGCGGCGACGTCGGCCTGCACCGCCTCCACCGTCGCATGGTGCGCGCGGAACCGGTCGGTGCGGTGCACCAGCGTCACCGACGCGGCGCGCCCCGGCAGCTGGTGCGCCCAGTCGAACGCGGTGTCGCCGCCGCCGATGATCACGACATGCCGGCCCGCGAAGCGCGCGGGGTCGAGCACGCGATCCTCGATCCCCTTGCCGTACCACGGCGCCGCGCACGCCTGCGGCAGCCGCCGCGGCGAGAACGCGCCGATGCCGGCGGCAATGAGAATGGACCTCGAGGGGAACTCGTCCGTCGCCGTCCGCAGCACGAAATGTCCGTCCGCGTCGTCGAGCCCGGTGACCACCTGCCCGAGGTGGATGGGCTGCGCAAAGCGCGCCGCCTGCCGCTCGAGCGCCTGCACGAGGTCCTTCGCGAGCACCTCGGGAAAGCCGGCAACGTCGAAGATGAGTTTCTCGGGATACAGCGCGGCGAGCTGCCCGCCGGGCTGGTCAAGCGCATCCACGATTTGCGCGGAGGCCCCGCGCATGCCAGCGTAGAAGAGCGCGAAAAGCCCGGTGGGGCCGGCGCCGATGATCGTGAGGTCCCTCAGGTCATGCCGCATCCGTGAAAAGTCGCGTCGCACCGCCCTCGAAACAACCCGCTCCCGGCACCCCGCACCCGTTCCCCACCACTCCCGCGTAATGGACAACGAAGGTCGTCTCATCGAATACGCCGGCCAGTTCCGCCTCCTGCGCAAGGTGGCGCGCGGTGGCATGGCCACCGTCTACGAGGCCGAACAGATCGGACCCGCCGGCTTCACCAAGCAGATCGCGCTCAAGATCATCCACGACCGCTACGCAACGCAGCCGGAATGGCTGCAGCTCTTCATTGACGAGGCCAAGCTCTCGGCTAACCTCGTGCACGGCAACATCGTGCAGATCTACCAGCTCGGGCAGGTGGACACCGAGTACTTCATCGCCATGGAGTTCATCAAGGGCGTCACGCTGCGCGCGCTCATTGACCGGCACCGCGCGGTGGGGCGCCCGATGAGCCCGGCGCTCGCCGCCTACATCGCAAGCCGCGTCTGCCGAGCCCTCGATTTCGCCCACAACTTCGTGGACCGCCTCGGCCGCCGCCTCGACATCGTGCACCGCGATGTCTCGCCCGGCAACGTGCTCCTCACGTGGGACGGCCACGTCAAGCTCGCCGACTTCGGCATCGCCAAGGCGAAGACGATGATTGACCCCGCCGCGCGGCGCCCGCTCATGATGGGCAAGAAGCACTACATGAGCCCCGAGCAGATCCTCGGCGGCCAGGTGGACTGGCACAGCGATGTCTTCGCCATGGGGATCGTCTTCTTCGAACTGCTCGCCCTCAAGCCGTTGTTCACGGAGGACGCGACCGACGCCGCCATTGACGAGGTCGTCTTCGCCCCGACCCCCGACATTGCGCGCTTCATCCCCGACGTGCATCCGGCGCTCGACGGGCTGCTGCGCGCCGCGCTGAGCAAGACGCGCGAGGACCGTCCGAGCGCCGCCGATTTTGGTCGCGTGCTCGACCAGTACTGCGTCCTCCACCGGGAGCCGGGATCACCCGAACGCCTTCAGGCACACCTCGCCGAACTCTTCCCGGACAGCTATCGGCCGCCCACGGAACCCACGCCCGCCACCGGCGCCGGCGCCGCCGTCACCTCCGCCGACAGCGACCGCCCGTCGCTGATCCGGCGCATCCTCGGCCTGTAGCGACGGCGGCGCAGGCCAGAGAGAGCGGCCGATCCGCTGCCACCCGATTTCCCTGCTATCTTTCGGCCATGACCCTCAAGATCTACACGCGCACGGGCGACGAAGGCGACACCGGCCTCTTTGGCGGCGGCCGCGTCAGCAAGGACCACCCGCGTGTCGAGGCATACGGCGACATTGATGAACTGAACGCGTGCATCGGGATGGCGCGGTCGGCAGAGACGATGCCCCGCATTGACGAGGTGCTGGCCCCGATCCAGCGCGACCTCTTCGCCATCGGCGCCCTCCTCGCCACGCCCGATCTCGCGAAGATGCAGGAGCAGCTCGCGAAGGCACGCATCTCCGACGAGCGCATCGCGCTGCTGGAGCGCGCCATTGACGACGGCGAGGCCGAACTCGAGCCGCTGCGGGCGTTCGTCATGCCGGGCGGCACGGCCAAGTCGGCCGCGCTGCACGTGGCGCGCACCGTCTGCCGCCGCGCCGAGCGCGCCGTGGTGCGGCTGCAGCGCGACGTCGAGCTGCCCCAGGTGGTGATCGTCTACCTGAACCGGCTTTCCGACCTGCTTTTCGTGCTTGCGCGCGTGGCCAACCGCCGCGCCGGTGCGGGCGAAGTGACGTGGTGAACGAGTTCACGCTGCACGGCGCGCGCATCGTGGTGCGCGCCGGCGCACATGCCGACGCCGCGTCGCTCATCCAGGAGTGCGCCCCGGGGTGCCGCCCCGTCGTCATCGCCGACGCCAACGTCGCGCCGCTGCACGCCGCGCCAATCGCCGCCGCCCTCGGTGCGGAACTGCTGACGTTCCCCGCCGGCGAGGAGAACAAGGTGCGCGCCCAGTGGGCCTCGCTCACCGATGACCTGCTCGCTCGGCAGTACGGACGCGACACGGTGGTGGTGGCCGTGGGCGGCGGTGTCTGCGGCGACCTCGCCGGCTTCGTCGCCGCCACCTACCTGCGCGGCGTCCCCGTGGTGCAGGTCCCCACCTCGCTCGTGGCGATGATTGACGCGGCGATCGGCGGCAAGACGGGAGTGGACACCCGCCATGGCAAGAACCTGGTGGGCGCCTTCCACCAGCCGGCGCTCGTGCTCGTGGACCCGCTTGCGTTGCGGACGCTGCCTGCCGAGCACTGGCGCGCGGGGATGGCGGAGGCAATCAAGCATGGCGTCATCGCCGACGAGTCGTACTTCCACTGGATCGCCGCACACGGCGCCTCCCTTCTCGCGCCGTCGCTCGCCCCGGCGCTTGCCGAGCGCTTGGTCTGCGGTAGCGTCGCCGTGAAGGTCGGTGTCGTCGCGGAGGACGAACGTGAAGGGGGGCGCCGCCGCATCCTGAATTTCGGGCACACCATTGGGCACGCCATCGAGCACCTGAGCGACTATGCGCTCCTTCATGGCGAGGCAATCGCCATTGGCATGGTGGCCGAGGCGCGCCTCGGCGAACTCGCCGAGGTGACGCTGACTGGCTTCGCCGATGAGATTCGTGAACTGTGCGAATCGTTCGGGCTTCCGGTGCGCATCGCGCCGGCGTTCTCGGCCGATGCGATCATCGCGCTCACGCGCGGCGACAAGAAGGCGCGCAGCGGGGCGGCGGAATACTCGCTCCCCGTCCGGCTGGCCGACATGAATGCAGGCGGCGGCCGCTTCGCGCTTCCGATGGACGAACGGCTCGTCCGTGCAGCCATCGAAGCGACGCGATAACGGCCGAAGTGGTCGCTTTCTGGCCAATGCCACTGACTGAGACGGCGACAGACTAGTGTTTAGTCACATTTCCGCATTGCGCCATAACTCCATGCGGGACAGCATGATACGTTGTTGATAGTCTGGCTCCGATTTCGTGGCACGAAATTTGGCTGTTGACCGAGCATTGTTCTCAATTCTATGCTGGCCTTCCCTGCAAGCTGATTCCGACGGGCGCCGCGGTAACGCCCGTTCCACGCCCAAAGTCGTACGGGGTGCGTAATGCAGCAAACGGAACCAAAGGCCAAGGGTTTTTTCCGTTCGTCTCCCTCCACCGCGTTTGATCAGTACCTGCAGGACATCCAGAAGCTCCCCCTGATCTCCGACGCGGCAGAAGAACGGCGCCTCGCGCGCCTGGCGCAGAAGGGGGACGAAGCCGCGGCAGAGCGGCTGGTGACGGCGAACCTCCGGTTCGTCATCTCCTATGTGAAGAAGTATCAGGGCCACGGACTCGACCTGTCCGAACTCGTCGCCATCGGCAACGAAGGGCTCCTGAAGGCGGTCCGGAAGTTCGACCCGGACCAAGGCGTCAAGTTCATCTCGTACGCGGTGTGGTGGGTGCGCCAGGCAGTATTGAAGGCGCTGGCCGAGCAGACGCGCTCGGTGCGCATTCCGCTCAACCAGAACTCGCAGTTGATTCGCCTGTCGCGTGCGGAGACGGTGCTGGCCCAGGTGCTGCGCCGCGACCCGACGGACCATGAAATCGGCCGGCTGCTCGAGGAGACTCCCGAGCACGTGCGCGCCGCCAAGCAGATGTCGGCCACCGAGTTGTCGCTCGACGCGCCGGTGGATCGCAGCGACCGCGAGGCCTGCACGCTGGGCGAGCGGTTCTCGGGCGCCGACGGCGCCGAGATCGAGGAAGTGACCGACGCCAAGCTGATGCGCGAGACCATCACGCGCGTCTTCACGCGCTACCTGACGCCCCGCGAGCGGAAGATCCTCAACCTGTACTACGGCCTCGATGAAGGCGCCGAGGCGATGACGCTGGAGAAGATCGGGGCGCTGATGGGCGTGACCCGTGAGCGCATCCGGCAGATTCGCGAGCGCGCGTTCGAAAAGCTGCGTGCCTCACCCGAAGGACGCTCCCTCGCCGGCTTCTGGGCGAACGTGAGCTGAGACCGCGCCGCACCTTCCCGGTAGGAGGTCGGCGACACCGAAGAGCCCGAGTCCAGTGCATGGATTCGGGCTCTTTGGCGTATGGACGACGGACGGTAGGCGGTAGATGGTGGACGGTGGACGGTAGACGGTAGACAAGCGCGTACGACCGTCTACCGTCCACCGTCCACCGTCTACCGTCCAGCACTTCCCGTCTCCATCTCCCCCTCCAGACTATAGATTCATCCTCGTGTCCCTCGCCGCTTCTCTCCGCGCCATCGTCGGCGACACGCATGTGCTTGAACGGCCGGCCGAGCTGCTCGTCTACGAGTCTGATGGCCTACCGGGCTACCATCGCACGCCATCGCTCGCGGTCTTTCCCGCCACCGCCGACGAGGCGCTCGCCGTCGTGCGAGAACTCGCGCGCACGGGCGTTCCATTCGTCGCGCGCGGGGCGGGCACCGGGCTGAGCGGCGGTGCGCTGGCCGATGGCGTGGTGCTCCTCGGCCTGCAGCGCCTCAAGAAGATCCTCGCCATTGACCCCGTGCGCCGGGTGGCGCGCGTCGGGCCCGGCGTGGTGAACGTCGCGCTCACCAAGGCGGCCGCGCCGCACGGCTTGCATTACGCGCCCGATCCGTCGAGCCAGACGGCCTGCACGCTCGGCGGCAACCTGGCCGAGAATGCGGGCGGTCCGCACTGCCTCAAGTACGGCGTCACACTCAATCACATCGTCGCCGCGAAGGTCGCGCTGCCCGACGGCTCCGTGGTGGAACTCGACCTCGAGGACGGCGGCTACGACCTGATCGGCGCGTTCGTCGGCAGCGAAGGCTGCTTTGGCGTCGCCCTCGAACTGACGGTGAAGCTCACGCCGAACCCCGAGCGCATCGTCACGCTGCTCGCCGACTTCTCGAGCATTGACGACGCGGCGCAGACGGTGTCGGCCATCATCGCCGCCGGCATCCTGCCCGCCGCGCTCGAGATGATGGACCAGGCGACGGTCGGCGCCGTGGAAGCGAGCATCTACGCCGCCGGCTATCCCACCGACGCGGCGGCGATTCTCCTCGTGGAAGTGGACGGCGCCGCCATCGGACTCGATGAAGACGTGCAGGCGGCGGACCGCATCTGCCGCTCGCACGGCGCGCGCGACGTGCGCGTCGCCACCGAACCGGCCGCGCGCGCCAGGCTCTGGCAGGGGCGCAAAAAGGCGTTCGGCGCGATGGGGCGCATCGCGCCGCATCTCGTGGTGCAGGACGCCGTGGTGCCGCGCACGAAGCTCCCGTCACTCCTCGCACGCATCGGCGAGATCGGCGCGGCGAACGGCGTGCGCGTCTGCAACGTCTTCCACGCCGGCGACGGCAATCTGCACCCGAACATTCCATACAACGCCAACGACAAGGCCGAATCGGCGCGCGTGCACGTGGCGATGCGCCAGATCATGCAGGCCTGCATTGACGCCGGCGGCACGATTACCGGCGAACACGGCGTGGGGCTCGACAAGCTGCCGTACATGGACGCGCTCTTCACGCCCGACACGCTCGACGGGATGTGCCGCCTGCGCGACGTCTTCGATCCCGACCGGCGGGCGAATCCGGGGAAGGTGGTGCCGATTCGCTATTGCAGAGAGCGGCGGCCGGGCCGGATGACGGGAGACGGGAGACGGGAGACGGGAGATGCCGGCGGGACGGCGGTGGCCTCGCGGGCCACGCCTGGTGCGGCCGCCTCGCGGCCTGGGAACGGCGCATGAGCCATCGTCCGTCGCATGTCGCCGACCTGAAGGCGCTCATTACCGACGCGGCGGCGCGGCATCGCGCGCTGCGCCTCGTGGGGCGCGGGACGTGGCTCGACGGCGGCGCACCGGTTGCCGCCGACGCGGAGCCGATGCATCTCGACGCCTTCACTGGCATCATCGAATACGAGCCGGGCGACCTCACCATCACCGTCGGCGCGGCCACGACCATCGGCGAACTCGACGCGGCGACCGCGGCGCATGGCCAGTGGTGCCCGCTCGCCCCGTGGGGCGGCGACGGCGGCTCGGTGGGCGCGACCATCGCCACGGCCACGCCCGGGCCGTACGCGCATGCGCTGGGCTTCCCGCGCGACCTCGTGCTCGGCCTCGAGTGCGTGGACGGCACGGGGAAGGTGCTGCAGCCGGGCGGCAAGGTGGTGAAGAACGTCGCCGGCTTCGACCTCGTGCGACTGATGACCGGCGCGTGGGGATCGCTGGCCGCGATCACGCGCCTGAGCCTGCGGCTGCGCGCGCGGCCGACGGCAGACGAGACGTGGCACCTGCCGATGGACGGCTCGCGCGCCGCCGAGGTGCAGCAGACCCTGCGCCGCAGCAAGACGCCGCCGATCGCCTGCGAGTTCATTGCCGACGGCCAGCTCGGCGCCGCGATGCCGGCGGGCCTGCTGGTGCGCATCACCGGCAATGCGGCGCTGCTGGCCGCGGCGCGCGCGGAGGTATCGGCGCACGGCGACGCGCGCGCCGCCGATGCCGCGCTCTGGGCAACGTTGCGCGCGAGCGTGCCGCATCGCGCGCCGCGGGTGCCGGCGTCGCCGGGCGTTCGCGCGCTCAACGATGGCGTGAAGCGCGCGTTCGATCCGGCGGGGATCCTGAATCCGGGGATCATGGGATGAGCGCCGGCGCCATGCCCACAGATCGGA
>JAJZRK010000314.1 GCA_021802745.1 bacterium | reverse complement strand
AAGAGCATTGACGGGCTCGGCGACAACTGGCCCATCACGTACAAGGACCTCGCGCCGTATTACGACAAGGTGGACCGGCTGGTCGGCATCTTCGGCTCGAGGGAGAACCTCCCCAACCATCCCGACGGCATCTTCCAGCCCGCGCCGCGGCCGCGCTGCCACGAGCTGTACATCAAGCGGGCCGCGGATCGCCTGGGCATCTGGTGCATCCCGGCGCGCCTCTCGATCATCACGCAGCCCACGCACGGGCGCGCCCCCTGCCACTACTGCGCCAACTGCAACCGCGGCTGCATGACCAACTCCAACTTCACGTCGGGGAACGTGCTCATCTTCCCGGCGGCGAAGACGGGGCGCCTGTCCATCATCACCAACGCCATGGCGCGCGAGGTGACGGTGGACGCCAAGGGAAACGCCACCGGCGTCAGCTACATTGACAAGCCGACGGGCAAGGACATGCACGTGAAGGGGCGGATCGTCATCCTCGCCGCCAGCGCCTGCGAAAGCGCGCGCATCATGCTCAACAGCAAGTCGTCGCGCTTCCCGCACGGCATCGGCAACCAGAGTGGCGTGATCGGCAAGTACCTCACCGACAGCACGGGCACCGACGTGGGCGGCTTCATTCCCAAGCTCACCGACCGCGTGCGCCACAACTGCGACGGCGTGGGCGGCGGGCATATCTACATGCCGTGGTGGCTCGACAACAAGAAGCTCGACTTCCCGCGCGGCTACCACATCGAGGTGTGGGGCGGCATGGGCCAGCCGAGCTACGGCTTCATGGGCGGCATCGAGAACTATCCGAACTTCTCCGGCTACGGCGCGGGACTGAAGGAGGATTACCGCCGTTACTGGGGCTCGACCGTCGGCTTCTCCGGCCGCGGCGAGATGGTGCCCAACGCCGACAGCTACTGCGAGCTCGACCCCACGAAGAAGGACAAGTGGGGAATCCCCGTGCTCAAGTTCCACTGGAAGTGGGGGGAGACGGAACACAAGCAGGTGAAGCACATGCAGCAAACCTTCCGCAAGCTCATCGCCGAGATGGGGGGCGAGGTCTGGAGCCCGATGCCGGGACCGGAGAAGGGCTACGGCATTTCCAACGGCGGCCAGATCATCCACGAAGTCGGCACCGTGCGCATGGGGAACGACCCGAAGACGTCGGCGGTGGACGCGCACCAGGCGGCGTGGGGATGCAAGAACCTCTTCGTCGCCGACGGCGGCCCCATGGTAAGCCAGGCCGACAAGAACCCGACGTGGACCATCATGGCGATGGCGTGGCGTACCGCGGACTACATCACGCAGCAACGGAAGGTGGGGGCGCTATGAAGAAGACGGTGGACGGTAGACGGTTGACGGTGGACAAGAACCTTCCGGTGGTGGAGCAGGCCTCAGCTACCGAGCCGCAGGGGATGGAACGGCGCGACGTCATGAAGATGCTCGGCGCGGCCACGCTCGCGGCGATCGGGCTTGCCGCACCGGACGTCGCGCGCGCGGCGGAGTACGCGCACGCCGCCGTTCAGCAGGGGGCGCCGGCGTACAAGCCGATTTTCTTCACCAAGGCCGAGTGGCCCGCGGTGCGCGCGCTCTCCGACCTCGTGATGCCCCGCGATGCGCGTTCGGGGAGCGCCACCGACGCGGGCGTTCCCGAGTTCATGGATTTCATCATGAACGACTTCAAGTCGAACCAGAAGTGGATGCGCGACGGCCTCGCCTGGCTGAACGGCGAGTGCACCAGGCGCTTCAAGCGCGGCTTCGTGGCCTGCACCGCCGACCAGCAGAAGCAGGTGCTCAACGACATCGCCTTCCCCAAGAGGGCCGCGGCGGCAATGAAGCCGGGCGTCGAGTTCTTCACGCGGTTCCGCGACCTGACAGCGAGCGGCTTCTGGACGAGCCGCATTGGCTTCAAGGACATCGGCTACGTGGGCAACACCATCGTGCCGGTCTGGAACGGCTGCCCCGAACCGCAGCTGCAGAAGCTCGGCGTCTCGTACAAGATGTCCATGCGCGCCGTGCGACGCGGGTAGCACCGCCGCGTGTAGCACCGCCGCGCGTTGCCAAGTCGGGGACGGCGGAGCATCCTTCCGGGATGCTCCGCCGTCTGTTTTCGACCGCCGCGATCACGTCCGCCATGGCTGCCACGTTACTGACCGCCATCGCGTGCTTTCCGGGTGCGGCGGCCGGCCAGCGCGTCTTTCCGGGCACCACGCGCGACACCTCATTGATCACGCGTCTCATCGTGCTCGGCAGCGGCACGCCCGTGCCCGACCCCGAACGCGCCGGCCCAGCGTACGCGGTCACCTACGGCACGCGCGTCTTCCTCTTTGACGCCGGCGTCGGCGTGATGCGTCGAGTGGCGGCCGCGGGGCTGCCCATTGACGGGATGACGGCGGTCTTCCTCACGCACCTGCACAGCGACCATACGCTCGGCCTTCCCGACGTCATTCACACCACCTGGGTGATGGGGCGCGCCGCGCCGATGCCGGTCATCGGTCCACCGGGCACGCGGGCGATGGTAGATCACCTCCAGGCCGCGTGGGCCGACGACATCGAAGTGCGCACCGAGGGGAGCGAACGCGGGCGCCGCGGCGGGCACCGCGTGGTGGTGAGCGAAACCACCGGCGGCATCGTGTACGACTCGGCCGGCATTCGCATCCGCGCTATTCGCGTGCTGCACGGGTCGTGGCCGGTGGCGTTCGCGTTCCGCATTGACACGCCCGACCGATCCATCGTGCTCGGCGGCGACACGCGGCCGAGCCCCGCGCTCGAAGAGGCGTCGCAGGGCGTGGACCTGCTCGTGCACGAGGTCTACGACAGCCAGCGCGTGGCGCCGGAGCGGCGCCCCGGCGGCGAGCTCTGGCCGCAGTACCTGCGCGAGTTCCACACGTCCGACGAGGAACTCGGCGCCATCGCCGCCCGCGCCAAGCCCAAACAGTTGATTCTCTCCCACGTGCTCCGCATGGGCGGGACCATGGACGAAGTCGTCGCGGGCATCCGCCGCGGCGGGTTCAGCGGTACGGTGGTGGTGGCGCGGGACCTCGACAGGTTCTGAGCGCGGCGCTGGCCTTCTTCATCACGGAGACCGGAGAACACGGAGGCGACAACCGCTTGGAGGAACTGCGCGCGCCGCGCGGGGGTTGATCGTGATCTCGGCAGTTCCCTGAAGCATTTTAGCCTCCGTGCCCTCCGTGTCCTCCGGTCTCCGTGATGAAGAAGTCCAGCTTGCCACACCGGGTGCATAGCGCACCCCCCGCACCGCAAGCGATAATTACCCCCTGCCCCTCCCTCCCCCCGCACCGAACCCCTGC
>JAJZRK010000313.1 GCA_021802745.1 bacterium | reverse complement strand
GTTCGTACTTGAAGGCTCTGGCTCCCGTGCGCGCCGTCATCCATGCGATGGCGCACATTACGGGGGGCGGCCTGCCGGGCAATCTCGACCGGTCGCTGCCGCCGGGTCTCGATGCCGAGGTGGACACGGCGTCGTGGGAGGTTCCCAATGTGTTCCGCAGGCTCGGCGAAGCGGGCGGCGTGGCGACGGACGAGATGTTCCACGCCTTCAACATGGGGGTAGGAATGGTGGTGATCACCGACGATGCCGGAGCCGCGGCGGTGCGCGCGAGCGCGACCGCGGCCGGTGTCGAGAATTGGATGTTGGGCCGCATGATCCCCGGCACGGGCCGGGTCATCCTCAAGGGAGGGAAGTAACGATGCGAGTGCGACAGGCGATGATGGTGGCGGGCGCGGCGTTCTTCGCGTGGGCGTCGCCGGCGCAGGCGCAATGCGCGGCGGGGTATACGCAGGATGCCTGCCAGAAGACGGTGGACCTGTTCAACTTCCTCACACCGCAGATCTCCGGCGCGCTCGCCGGCGGCGCCGCGACGATCGGGCAGGGCGGCGTGCTCGGCGGCTTTCCGCACTGGGCCCTCGGTCTTCGGGCGAGTGCCGTGCGGGGCGCGTTCCCGAACGTCAATGACGTGGCGTTCAACACCGGCGGCGCCGTGCGGTCCACGTACACCGCCGACGATCAGTTCGTGCCGATGGCGACGATAGACGGCTCCATCGGCATTTACGGGGGCTTTCCGCTCGGCGTCACGAAAGTGGGTGGCGTGGACGCCATCCTCACCGCGACGTACCTGCCGTCGGCGCCCGACGGTGGCGACGTCACGGTGACCATGCCTGGTGGATCCACCAAGTTTGGCGGCGGTGTGCGCCTCGGCCTGCTCCAGGAGTCCATCCTGATTCCGGGTGTCGCCTTCACGTATGTGAAGCGCGGCCTGCCGAAGATTTCGGTGAGCGGCACGAGCACGGCGAACCCCGGCGGTTCGAGCGCGCCGGGATCGTTCGCACTGACCGACCTCACGATGAAGACGTCGAGCTGGCGGCTGAGCGCGGCCAAGTCGTTCATGGTCTTCGGCCTGCAGGCGGGCGTTGGGCAGGACTCGTATGACAACTCCGTCGGCCTTTCCGTGACGGTCAGCGCGGCGCCGCCCGTCGGCACGCAGACCGCCAGCGCGTCGCCCAGTTACACGATGAAGCGCACCAACATGTACATCGGTGGAAGCCTGAACTTCATCATCGGCAAGCTGGTGGCCGAGTACGGGCAGGTGAGTGGCGGCACGCTGCCGGCCGCGATGAATTCGTTTGGGTCAAGCGCGACCGCCAGTCGCAGCTACGTCTCCGTGGGTCTCCGCACGGGCTTCTGATGAGCGATTCGGCCGCGGCGAGCAGGCGCGCGCGCGCGTGGATGCGGCGTGCGCTCGCGCTTGCCGTGCGCGGCTGGGGCCAGACGGCGCCCAACCCGATGGTCGGCGCCGTGATTGTTCGTGACGGCAAGGTGGTTGGGGTGGGCTATCACAAGCGCTTCGGCGAGCCGCATGCCGAAGCGGCCGCGCTCGCCCAGGCGGGGGAGCTGGCGCGCGGCGCCGACGTGTATTGCACGCTCGAGCCGTGCAATGCGCATGGCAAGCAGCCGCCGTGCAGCGACGCGCTCATCAAGGCCGGCGTGCGGCGCGTCGTGGCGGCCATTCCCGATCCCAACCCGGCCATGGCGCACGGCGCCGAGGCGTTGCGAGCCGCCGGCATCGCCGTCGAATTCGGTCTTGAAGACGAGGCCGCGCGCGAGTTGAACGCGCCGTTCCTGCATTGGGCGAGTGGCGCGTCGCGGCCGTGGGTGACGCTCAAGCTTGCGGTCTCCCTGGACGGCGCCATCGCGGCCGCCGACCGCGGCCGCGGGTGGCTCACGGGCGACGCGGCGCGCACGCAGGTGCATCGCCTGCGCGCCGGGGCCGACGCCATCGCCGTCGGCAGCGGCACCGCCCTGGCCGATGACCCCGCACTTACCGTGCGCGGCGTGCGCAAGCCGCGGGTGGCGCCGGTGCGCGTGGTGTTCGATCGCCGCGCGCGCCTGCCGCTGGACAGCCAGCTCGTGCGCACGGCGCGCCGCCTGCCGACGGTCATCGTGACCGAATCGCCCGTTCCACCCGGTGCCGCGGCACTCGAGCGAAAGGGGGTGGGGATCATCGAGGCCGACGGTCTCACCGCGGCCCTGCACGCGCTGCACGCCCGCGGGGTGCACCACCTGCTGGTGGAGGGCGGCGCCACCCTGGCCGGCGCCCTGTTGGGGAGCAATCTCGTAGACCGGCTGGTTATCTTTCAGGCGCCGGTCCTGCTGGGCGCAGGTTCGCTGGGCGCCTTCTCGGCAGTTCCCCCGGCCGCCACCAGCGCGCTGGCGTACTGGCGAGTGGTCGAGCGGCGTCCGTTCGACGCCGATCTGATGACCCTCCTCGCCCCTCCGTTGTAGTCTGTTGTCTCTCTGTTGTCTTTCGGTTGTCTCTCTGTTGTCTCTCTGTTGTCTCTCTGTTGTCTCTCTGTTGTCTCTCTGTTGTCTCTCTGTTGTCTCTCTGTTGTCTCTCTATGTTCACTGGCATCATCTCCGACGTCGGCACCATCGTTCGCGCGACTCCCACGCCTGCGGGCCGCGAGTTCGTGGTGCGATCGGCGTACGAGGGAGTCGTGGACGGCGACAGCATCGCCTGTGACGGCGTCTGCCTCACGGTACGCGAGGCCAGTGGCGGAACCTTCACGGTTGCCGCGGTCGTCACGACTCTCGAGCGCACGACGCTCGGGGGGTGGACCGAGGGGCGCCGCATCAACACCGAACGGGCCATGTTGCTGGGCGAGCGGCTGGGCGGCCATCTCGTGGCCGGCCATGTGGACGCGGTGGCCGACGTCACGCGCGTCACCACCAAGGGTGATGCGCGGCTCATTGACCTCGCCATCACGCCGGAGTGGATGCCGCTCATGGTGCCGCACGGCTCCATTGCCGTGAACGGCGTCAGCCTCACCGTCAACGAGCTGCTCGATGGCGGCGTGCAGATTTCGCTCATCGAGTACACCCTGCGTCGCACCATGCTGGGCGACCTGCGCGCCGGCGACCGCGTGAACGTCGAAGCCGACATGATCGGCAAGTTCGTGCAGCAGCTCGCCGCGCCGCATCTATCGTCCACCGTCCACCGTCAACCGTCATCCTGATGCCGTTCGCCACGATCGAACAGGCGCTCCACGACCTGCGCACCGGCAAGTTCATCGTCGTCGCCGACGATGAAGACCGCGAGAACGAAGGCGACCTCCTCCTCGCGGCGGAGTTCAT
>JAJZRK010000312.1 GCA_021802745.1 bacterium | reverse complement strand
TCTGACGGGTATCATCGCTCCCGGGCAACGGTTCGCGGGGCGAATGCTCAATGCCAAGCATGTGCGCGAACGCGGCGGCAAGCCAGCGGTCGGCGACGGCGGTGGCCAGCCCCCGTTCGTACGGCGGATCGGCAAAGGCGATGTCGAACGCCCCCGCGTCGAGCGATTTCACGAACCGCACGGCGTCGGCGCGCACGATCGTCACGCGTTCCACCGCCCCCAACGTCTCCACGTTCTTGCGCAGCGCGGCAATGGCGCGCACGTCGTCCTCGACGAACGTGGCCTCGGCGGCCCCGCGCGAGAGCGCCTCGAGCCCGAGCGCCCCCGACCCCGCAAAGAGGTCGAGCACGCGCGCCCCCACGAGGGCCGGCGCCATGATGCTCATCCACGCTTCGCGCGCGCGATCGGTGGTGGGACGCGTCGAGCGCCCCGCCGGCGCCGCCAGCCGCCGTCCGCGCCATTCCCCCGCAATGATCCTCACCGGCGGAAGCCCCCCTCCTCTCTCCTCACTCCCATCTCCACTCCTCCCCCCTCCCAAGCCCCTGCACCCCTCCCCCTCCCTCTTCGACTCGAAAGTCCACAATCTGCGCCTGCAGCGTACTCGCATTCCGGTACTCGTTCCGCTCCAGCTTGTACGCCAGCTCCACCGTTCCCGCGCGCGCCGCCGCCAGTTCGCCCGCGCGATGCGCCAGCCCCCATCCCACCGCTTCCATCGGCCCGCGGGCGGTAGACAGCCGCACTTTCACGCCGTCCGTGCCGATGCGGTCGGGGCCGCTGAGAATCTTCACGCCCGGCGCCGAGAAGACCGGCCCCGGGTTGCCGATGCCGCACGGCTCCAGGTGGCGCAGCATCTTCTCCAGTTCGTCTGTCGCCGCGTCGAGCGGCAGCTCCAGATCCACCTTCAGCACGGGGACGAGATCTTCCGCGGTGAGGGCGGCGCGCGCCACGTCGTTGAAGCGCGCCGTGAACGCGTCCAGGTTGGCCGCGTCAATCGTGAGCCCCGCCGCCGCCTTGTGCCCGCCGTGCTTGAGCAGCAGGTCGTGACAATCCTGCAGGGCGGCGTGCAGGTCGAAGGCGGGGATCGAACGTCCCGACCCCTTGCCGATGCCGTCCTGCACCGCGATGAGCACCGCCGGGCGTCCGGTCTGTTCCACCACCCGCGACGCGACGATGCCGATCACGCCGGGATGCCACTGCCGGCCGTGCAGGACGATCCCCCACGTGTCGTCGAAGTCGAGCTGTCCCGCATGTTGCATCGCCTCGTCGAGGATGCGGCGGTCGAGCTCCTGCCGCTCGCGATTCAGCTCCTCGCACTTGCGCGCCAGTTGGTTGGCCTCGTCCTCGCGGTCGCTCAGCAGCAGCTGCACGCCGTCGAGGGCGCGACCGATGCGGCCCAGCGCATTGATCCGCGGCGCAAGAATGAACCCCACGCGCCCGGCGGTGATCTCCTTGGCATCCAGCCCCGCCGCACGCACGAGGGCGCGAAGGCCGACGCTGGCCGACTCGCGCATCAGCGGAAGGCCGCGTCGCACGAAGATGCGGTTCTCCCCGCGCAAGGGCGCCACGTCGGCCACCGTGGCGAGCGCCACGAGGTCGAGCATGTTGAGCACCACATTCTCGTTGCCGCCCATCGCGCGGGTGAGCGCGAGTGCGAGCTTGAACGCTACGCCCACCGCGGCAAGATCCTTGTCGCTCGACGTGTCGTCCGGGCGGCGCGGGTTCAGTACCGCGAACGCCGGCGGTAGCGGGCCGCCCGGCAAGTGATGGTCGGAGATGATCACGTCCACGCCCGCCTGCTGCAGCTCCTGCACGCTCGACACCGCGCTCGTCCCGCAGTCGCAGGTGAGCACCACGCGCGCCTTGGCGTCGAACGCCGCCTGCACCCCGGCCGGCCCGAGATCATAGCCGTCCGTCATGCGATTGGGGACGAACGGCGTCACCTGAGCGCCCAGCGCCCGCAGCGCCCGCGTCATCAGCGTGGTCGAGCACATCCCGTCCACGTCGTAGTCGCCGTGCACCAGGATCTGTTCGCCCTGCGCGATGGCTCGCTGCAGCCGCGCCACCGCGAGGTCGAGATCCTTGAGCAGTTCCGGCGGGTGCAGGTGCTCGTACTGCGGGCGCAGGTAGCGGCGGGCCGCCTCGTCGTCGCGCACGCCGCGGGCGGCGAGCAGCGCGCACAGCGCCTCGGGGAGGTTGAGCGCCGCCTGCAGCGCACGCACGGCGAGCGCGGCGGGCGGCGGCGTGCGCTGCCAACGCGCCGCGGCGCGGCGCCGGGGCGAGGAGGGGGCGCTCATGCGGCTACGATGGGCCCGGTCGGCCGAGGCGCACCATCCTTATTCCGCGAAGTACATCAGCACGCCGCACGCCTCGCAGACGTCAATGCCGCCCGAGTTCGACATCTGGTTGCGCCGCTGCATCGGGATCGCCGTGTCGCACGCGCCGCACGCCATCCCGTGCACGGGCCACGCCGCCTGCGAACGCCGGCGCGTCCGGATCCGGTCGTACTTGCTGAGCAGCGGCGTGGGCACGTGCGCCGCCTTGTCGGCCCGCTTGGCGCGCATCACGGTCAGCTCCCCGTCGAGCGACGCCTGCCGCGACGCCACCTCGGTGCGCGCCTCCGCCTGCTCGGAGGTGCAGGCCTCGAGCGCCGACTGCTGCGCGTGCAGCGTGGCGCGCGCCTCCTCGAGCCGGCGGTTGATCGCGACCAGCTCCGATTCCTCGGTCGCCACGATCCGCCGCGCCTCCTCCATCTGCGCCACCGCGGCCGTCGCCTGCCGCATCGTCTTGACGGCGTCCATTTGCGTCTGGTTGCGGTCAATCAGCGCCTTGTGCTCGGTGATCTTCTCGCGGAGAAAGGCCTGCTTCTTCTCCTCCGCCGTCACGGTCACCTGCGCGCGCTCCAGCTCGGCGGTAATCCGCGCCTTGCGCTGGTCGAGCTCCTTCAGCCGCGGCTGCAGGGCCGCCAGCTTCTCCTCGATGACGTGGATCTCCAGGTCATCGGACTGTACTGCCAGCAATGCTGCGAGTTCCTGCTGCACTGATTCTCTCCTCCCCCTGAAAGCTCGGCGCTCAGGTGCGCCGGTACCCCTTCCAACCCGTGGCGCCCATGTGGCGCAGTTCGTTGTTCAAGCGCTGCTTCTCGGCAATCAGCCGGTCCTTCTGCTCCCCCGCGGCCAGCGGGGTGACGCGGTCCAGCTCGGCCAGGCGGTCGCGCATCGAGCGTTCGCGCAGGCGCCGCAGCGCGCCTTCAACCATGGCCTGCGGGTTAGTCGTGCTCTCGGGCGTGTCGAGCATGCCTTCGG
>JAJZRK010000036.1 GCA_021802745.1 bacterium | reverse complement strand
CGGGCTGGAAGATGCTGTCGGGATGGTTGGGGAGGTTCTCCCTCGAGCCGAAGATGCCGACCAGCCGGTCCACCTTGTCGTAATACGGCGCGAGGTCCTTGTACGTGATGGGCCAGTTGTCGCCGAGCCCGTCAATGCTCTTGCGGCGGAAGTCGTCGGGCCCGAAGCGCAGCGAGATGCGCCCCCAGTGGTTGGTGCGTCCGCCGAGCATGCGCGCGCGCCACCAGTCGAACTTCTGGCCCGCCGCCACGGTGTACGGCTCATCGGGAATCTGCCAGCCGCCGATGCAGGCGTCGAACTCGCCAAACGGACGCTCGGCCGTGCCGGCGCCGCGCCGCGGGGAGTCGTACGGCTGCTTGAGCATGCTGGAGTCCATCGTGTTGTCCCACCAGCCGCCGGCTTCTAGCATGAGGACGTTGGCCCCGGCTTCGACCAGTGCGTGGGCGGTCACACCGCCCCCTGCGCCGGAGCCGACGATGACGACATCGTATTCAAGGCGCTTCGGTTGGGTCTGCATACGGCGAAAATGTCCAGAGGAACGCCCGTTCGCCAGCCGTCAGCGGGCTGTCGGGCCATCCCGCACGGTGCGGTCAATGGAAAGACCACACCGCCCGCGTGGCGATGGACGCCGCTGGTTGAGCCCGTGGCCGGGAATCACCATGTTGGGTGGTACCCGGGAGGAGCCATGTTCGAAGATGCCGAGCTGGGACATGCCATAGACAAGGCGACATATGAAGCGCGCGTGACGACGCTGCGCTCCGAACTGCTGGATACGCAGTTCGCGCTCAAGGACCAGAAGGCGTTTCCGGTGGTGCTGCTTGTTGGCGGGGTGGAAGGGGGCGGGCGCGGCGAGACAGTGAACACACTGACGTCGTGGCTCGACCCGCGGCACGTTGAGGTGAACGGCATGGGCGAGGCCTCCGACGAGGAACTCGAACGCCCGCGCATGTGGCGCTTCTGGCGCGCGCTGCCGCCGAAGGGAAAGATCGGGATCTTCTTCGGGTCGTGGTACACGGCGCCGATTCTCGAGGCCTCGCTCAGCAAGGGCAAGTCGCGCTGGGCGCGGCTCGAGAAGAACATCGAGGAGATCGTGCGCTTCGAGCGCATGCTCTCGGAGGAAGGCGCGCTCGTCCTCAAGTTCTGGTTCCATCTCTCGAAGGCCGCGCAGCGCAAGCGGATCAAGGAACTCAAGAAGGACCCGCTCACCCGCTGGCGCGTCACCGGCATAGACGAGGACTACTTCAAGAAGTACGACCGGTTCCGCGAGGTGTCCGAGCACACGCTGCGGCACACGTCCAATGCGCTGGCGCCGTGGCTCGTTGTCGAAGGCGTGGACCGCCGCTATCGCGAGTTGTACGTGGCGGAAGAGCTGCTGCGGGCGGTGAAGGCGCGCCTCACGGCACCCAAGCCGGTGCGCCCGACGCCGGCGCGGCCGAGCGACATTCCCGAGATTGACGCCAGGCGGACGCTGCTCACCGAGCTCGATCTCACCAAGAAGCTGGCGAAGAACCGGTACGAGAAGGAGCTCGAGAAGTGGCAGGGGCACCTGTCGCTGCTCACCCGGCACAAGCGCTTCCGGGACCACTCGGTGGTGTGCGTCTTCGAGGGGAATGACGCGGCCGGCAAGGGCGGCACGATTCGCCGCGTGACAGGGGCGGTGGACGCGCGCGTCGTGCGCGTGGTTCCCATCGCGGCACCAACCGACGAGGAAAAGGCGCATCCGTACCTGTGGCGCTTCTGGCGGCAACTGCCGCGCATGGGGAGCATCACCATTTTCGACCGCTCCTGGTACGGCCGCGTGCTCGTGGAACGCGTCGAAGGCTTCTGCTCCCCGTACGACTGGGAGCGCGCCTACGGCGAGATCAACGACTTCGAGGAGGAGATGGTAGGCCACGGCACGATCGTGGCCAAGTTCTGGCTGGCGATTTCCAAGGCCGAGCAGCTGCGGCGCTTCAAGGAACGCGAGCAGGTGTCGTTCAAGACCTTCAAGATCACCGAGGAAGACTGGCGCAACCGCAAGAAGTGGGACGCCTACAGCGACGCCGTCTGTGACATGGTGGGGCGGACGTCGAGCGCCAAGGCGCCGTGGACGCTCGTCGAGGCCAACGACAAGTACCACGCGCGCATCAAGGTGCTCAAGACGCTGTGCGAGCGGATCGAGCAGGCCCTGGATTGAGCTGGTCTCTTAACTTCTTCATCACGGAGACCGGAGGGCACGGAGGGGCACGGAGGCTTCCAAAACAGGGGGTACAGGAATCGCGCCACGCAATGGTCCGCGTGGCGCGCGCCGTTCCCCCAAGAAGTTGAAGTCTCCGTGCCCCTCCGTCCCCTCCGGTCTCCGTGATGAAAAAGGCCAGCTTCCCGAGAGGATCCTAGAATCGCAACCCCCTGAGATACTCGGCCGACTTCCGAATGCTCGCCATCGCATCGGCGGGGTTGTCGTGCTCCACGAAGTAGTGCTTGATCCCCGCCGTCGCGTGCGCACCGAGAATGCGCTTCCAGTCGAGCGTGCCTGAGCCGACGTCGGTCATCGCGAGCGCCGGCGCGGCCGTCGCGTCCTTCACATGCACCATCTCGAACCGGCCGGCGTGCTTGCTGAAGTACGCCACCGGCTCCTGCCCGGCCTTCACCGCCCAGTAGATGTCCAGCTCGAAGGTCACGAGCGCCGGATCGGTGCCCTCGATCAACACCTCGTGCGGCATCCGGCCCGCCACGGGGGTGAATTCCACCGAGTGGTTGTGATAGCCGAACCGCAGCCCCGCGGCCTCGACCCGCCGGCCAACTGCGTTGAACGTGTCGGCCATGCGCTTCCAGTCGTCCACCGTCTTCAGCGCGCGCATGTCGAGCGATGCCACGGTGAGATAGCGAATGCCGATGGCGTTCGCCGATTCGGCGGTGGCGTCGAACTTGCCCTGCACGTCCTCGAGGGCGAGGTGCGTGGACGGCGCGGTGAGGCCGTTGTCCCGCAGCATCGTGCGCACTTCGGCCGGCGTACGGCCGAAGTAACCGGCAAACTCGACCTCACGGTAGCCGGCCTGCGCCACGGCGGCCAGCGTGCCGGGCATGTCGGTCTTCATCGCGCCGCGCACCGTGTACAGTTGCAGGCCAATGCGCTCGATCGCGTCGGGTGCGGCGAAGCACGCGCGGTTGGCGTGGGCGTCACGAGGAAGCAGGCCGGTGGCGGCAAGCGCCGACAGGGTCTTCAGAACGTCGCGGCGCGTGGACATGCGGTCACTCCTTCGGCGCCGCCGCGATGATCGCGAGCAGCTGCCGATGATGATGACGGACGTGCTGCGCCGCGAACCGCACCATGTCGTACAGCGGCAGCGGGCCCAGATACGGATGCACCAGCTGGCGATGCGGCCGGCGCTCGGCGAGGATGGTCAGGTCGCGCACACAGGCGGCACCCGTGGCGCGTAAGAGCGCCACGCCGTCGGCCGGTGTCTCGGGGCCCGCCCCCGGGCGCAGGGGGCGCGGCGCCTTGGCCTTGGGAAACGGCGCCCCTCGCAGCAGGCGCGGCTTCACGAAGGCACGCGCGAGTAGCAGGCGCGGCCATCGCAGGCGAATGCGCAGCGAGTTCTTGCCGCGCGACTCGCCGGCATACTGCGAGTAGGTGCGGGCAAGATGGTCGGTGATCTCGGCCGGCGACCACGCCTCGGCGTGCGCTCGCGCGGCCCACTGCGCGGGCGTGAGATGGCTGATCGTTGTGGCGAACTCGTCCGCGGCCGCCGAGTGATCGGCGAGCACGGTGGGCCAGATGCGCTTGGTGACGGCGGCGTGCAGCCGCCGCCGGCCATACCAGACAATCCCTGCGCACAGCAGCGCCGCGCCAAGCGTGGCGATGAACACGTCGCTCGGCGGCGCCCCTCCGACTCCCCCGGTCGCCACTGCTACCGTGAAGCAGGCGGAGAACGCAAACAGCCACAGCAGTCGCAGGCCGATCCTCAAGCCGAGGAGGGTCGAGACAACGACGCCGACAGCCGACACGCCGATGAACATCTGCCCAGCCACCGTGTACCGCTCAGCGGCACCGTCCACGCTGTTCCCAGCCGCCTGATATAGCGAGTTGACACCCTGCGCGGTCATCAATGCCAGGAAGATCCACTCACCCAGCGGCCGGCCAAGGATCACCCAGTCGCTTGGCGGCGGGATGGTCACGCGCGGCAGGCGCATTACGTAGCCGGTCGCGCGCTCGAGAGTTCCGACGGCGCAACGGTCGCCACCGTCGTCGGCTGCCCCGTCGTCAGGCGACGATGGTAGTCCACCTGGCCGAGGTGATAACCCAGGTGCACGGCGCAGTGCAGCAGGAACTCCTGCGTGTTCACGCGCACCGTGCCAATGGCCTGCGGAAACTCGCTGGCGAGCGTCTCGGCCGTGAGAAGTGGCAGCGCCCGCTCCACCGCCTCAATGGTCAGGTCGAGTTCGCGCCGGAGTTCGGCGCGCGAAAGCCCGCGTGCCGAAAATTCGCGCGGGCGGTCGCGTTCGTACGCAATGCCGCCGATGACGTGGCCCACGTAGAGGCGAAGATTCCCCGCGAGGTGCAGCACGAGCGTCCCGCACGAATTCGAGATGCCGGGCGACACGGCCCAGACGGCGTCATCGCTGGGATACGCTTCCAGTTCGCGGCGCAGCGCGCGCAGTTCACGGCCGAGCAGCGCGTGCAAGTGAGCGGCAATCGGGGGCGTGCTCATGAGTCATTCCTCGGTGGAGCGGTGCGTGTGGTCAAGCAAGTTGTGCCCAGCATCGGGAACTGGCGGCGAATCAGCGAATCAGCGCAGGCACTTCATTAATCAGCGTCTGCACGCTCAGCCACGCCATTGCGAGGGTGACGAGCGCCCCGCCGAGAGTCAGCGATTTCGGGTGACGGTAGTCGCCGACCACGGCCACGCGGTTTGCCGCCACGAGCATTGTGCCCAGCGACAGGGGCAGAATCAAGCCATTCAACGCCCCGACGAGAATCAGCACCTTCACCGGGCGTCCCACGGTGACGAACACCGCCGTCGAGAGCACAATGAAGCCGATGACGAGCCACGACCAGCGTTCCTCGGCGCGCGGCAGCAGGCCGCGCAGAAATGACACCGAGGTATAGGCCGAGCCCACCACCGACGTGATGGCCGCCGACCACATTACCACGCCGAAGACGCGATAGCCGACCTCGCCCGCGGCAAGCCGGAAGACCGAGGCGGGGGGGTTCTGCGGGTCGAGCTGCATGCCGTGCGATACGACGCCGAGCGCGCCCAGAAAGAGCACCACGCGCATGAGCGACGCGATGAGAATAGCGCTCGTCGCCGAGTACGTGACGGTGCGCACCGCCCCCGTGCCGCTGACGCCGGCGTCGAGCAGGCGGTGCGCACCGGCGAAGGTGATGTACCCGCCCACCGTGCCGCCGACGATCGTGATGATGCTGAGGGGCGCAATGCGCTCGGGCACGACGCTGCGCAGGGCGGCCTCGGCGAGCGGCGGCGCCGAGGCAATGGCCACGTACGCCGACAGCGCGACCATCACGAAACCGAGGGCGACAGTGAACCGGTCCATCGCGCGCCCGGCCTCCTTGACGAGGAAGATCGCGATGGCGAGCGCGGCGCTCAGCACCGCCCCCGTGCGCACATCGAGGCCGAAGATCACGTTGAGGCCAAGGCCAGCCCCGGCCACGTTGCCGACGTTGAAGGCGAGGCCGCCAAGCACGACGAGGAACGCGAGCAAGTGCCCGAGGCCCGGCACCACGATATTCGCCACGTCCTGGGCGCGGCGCCCGCTCACCGTGAGCACGCGCCAGATGTTGAGCTGGGCGCCGAGGTCGAAGAGCACCGACAACAGGATAGCGAAGCCGAAGCTTGCGCCGAGCTGGGCGGTGAAGGCCGCGGTTTGCGTGAGGAAGCCGGGGCCGATGGCCGACGTCGCCATGAGAAAGGCGGCGCCGGCGAGGACGCGCAGCGGGGCGACGCGCGCAGTAGGTGGCGCCGTCACTTCGATCGTCCGTTCCGGTCGAGGTGGAAGTGGTGCATCACCCGGTGGAGGACTGGCGTGAACAGCACGCCGGCAATGACGAGGAAGATGACGCCCGAGTAGAGCGCGTAGAACGACGCGAAGAGTTTGCCGCTCGTCTCCGTGATCGGGTCCACCGGCCCCATGCCGCCGAGGATCATGGAGGCGTTCTCGAAGGCATCCACCCAGGCGAGTTCACCGAGCACGTGATAGCCAACGGTGCCGGCGGCGAGCGACACGGCAATCATGGCCGCCGCCACGCCGCCGTGCTGCAGCATGCGCCTCCAGAAGAGGTGCCGCGGCAGCAGCGGGGCGCTATGGTGTTCGTACATCAGGCACTCACGGTTGTGGATCCCTGCCTATCGCGGCCCACTCTTCGCGCGACGGGCCGCAGACGCCGGGCACCGACAGTCCGGCCTGGCGCATGAGCACGGTCATCTGGCCGCGATGATGCCACTGGTGGTTCATCAGGACCGTGAGCACGAATCCTCGCGTCCACTGCTCGCCATACATCGGGATCGTGCCGTCAAGCTGGGCATCGGTCCATGTGGCGCGCACGGCGGCGAGCAGCGCGGCGGCGGACCGCTCGTACTGCGCGGCGATGTCCGCCGCATGGGCCGGCACGGCGGCGTACGTCTGCTCCGTGGGTCCCGGCACGTCGAGCGCCGCATGGGTGCCAATCTCGGTGAGCGAACAGGTGATGTGCCACGCAAGGAAGCCGAGTGTGCGTCCGCCAGGAACGACCGGCTGCGCGAGCGACGCGTCGGTGAGCGCGCGCAGCACCTTGAGGGTGCTCTCCGATTCCTGGGCCCAGGCCGAGGCGAAGTCGTCAAGCGAGCGGTACATCGTGGGGTACTCCGTTCCGGGTGCGTGTGCGAATCTACCGCGGTCACCGGTGAGCGGCGACCGGTCGCGTCGCCTCAGCGGCGCATCGGCGGCGTCGCCTCACTCACGCATCTTGTCGGCATGCTTGGCGCGCAGCTTCGAGATCTTTGGCGAAATGACCGCGAGGCAATACGGCTGGAACGGATGGCGGCGGTAGTAGCGGTCATGGTTCGTCTCCGCCGGCCAGAACGTGGCGTTCGGTTCGACGGTGGTGACAATGGGAAGGTCGTACACGGTGTCGCGGACGAACAGCTCGATCACCGCGCGCGCCTCGGCTTCCTGTTCGGGCGTGTGCGGGAAGATCGCCGAGCGGTACTGCGTGCCGACGTCCGGCCCCTGACGGTTGAGCTGCGTGGGATCGTGGATGGTGAAGAAGACCTCGAGGAGATCGCGGTACGAGATCTCGCGCGGGTCGTACGTGACCTGCACCACTTCCGCATGGCCGGTCACGCCGGTGCAGACCTGCTCGTACGTCGGGTTCGGCCGCTGGCCGCCCGCGTAGCCGCTCTTCACGGCATGGACGCCGCGCAACCGTTCGAAGGCCGCTTCGAGGCACCAGAAGCAGCCGCCGGCCAGCGTGGCCTTGGCCAATCCATCGGGGGGCGTCGTCATTGGAGGACCGGCAGGGGGGTATTCGCGAAATGTGGGGTTTGGCGCGGGGTTATGGAAGCGACGCGGTGCGTGCTAGTGGTAATCGTGCGACCGCGCCTCGATGGTTCCCTCGAGCGGGAAGAACTCGCGCGCCCGGATGTTCACCACGCGCTGCTCCACCTGCAGGATGCCGCGCACGAGGAGCAGCGGCGTGCGCGAGATCAGCAGCGCCTGCCGCTCGAACGCCTGCGGCGTCACCACCACGTTCACCATGCCGGTTTCGTCCTCGAGCGTGAGGAAGACGAACCCCTTGGCCGTCCCCGGGCGCTGCCGGCAGATGACGAGCCCGGCCATCCCCACCGGCGCGCCGTCGCGTCCGTGCTCGAGCAGCGACTTGGCGGTGGCGAGGTCGTTGAGCTTGAGCACGGCGCGCAGGTGGCGCATGGGATGCCCGTGCAGCGACACACCGGTGAGCCGGTAGTCGGCCTCGGTGAGTTCCGGCGCCGTGTAGGCGGGGAGCGACGCCGGCACCTCCACCTCGGGAAAGAGCGCGAGTGGCCCGCCGCTGCCGCGCTGCGCCTCGAGCACCTTCCACAGCGCCGCGCGCCGCCGCCGCGCCAGCGGTTCCTCGCGCACGAACGCGTCGAGCGCCCCCGACTCGGCGAGCAGGCGCAGCGCCCGCCGGTCGAGCCGCGTGCGCTGCACGAAATCGTCCATGGACCGGAACGCGCCGCCCGCGCGCGCGCGGCCAATGCGGTCGCGGGCGTCGGGCCCCAGACCTCGAATGGAGCGAAGGCCGAGGCGGACGATAGGGGCAGATGGGAGACGGGAGATGGGAGACGGGAGATGGGCGCTCTGTTGTCTCTCTGTTGTCTCTCTGTTGTCTCTCTGTTGTTTCTCTGCCGACGTGAAGACCACACCATCCCGCGGCCGCACGATCTTCCCGCCGGCGCACATCATCTGGTGATCCCATCCGCTCCGCGTCACGTCGGCGCCGAGCACTTTCACGCCGTGCCGCTTGGCGTCCTCCACCAGCGTCCCCTCGCTGTAGAACCCCATCGGCTGGGCGTTGAGGATCGCGCACAGGTATTCGGCGGGGTAGTAGTGCCGCAGGTAGGCGCTCGCGTACACGATGAGCGCGAAGCTCGCCGCGTGGCTCTCGGGGAAGCCGTAGTCGGCGAAGGCGTTGATCTGCTGGTAAATGCGCTGGGCGACGTCCTCGGCGATGCCGTTGGCCTTCATGCCGGCGATCATCTTCTCGCAGATGGCGGCCATGCGCTGGTGGCTGCGCTTGTGCCCCATCGCCTTGCGCAGCACGTCGGCCTCGCCGGGGGTGAACCCGGCGGCGACGATGGCCACCTGCATTCCCTGCTCCTGGAAGAGCGGCACGCCGAGCGTGCGCTTGAGCACCGGCTCGAGCGACGGATGCGGATACGTGACCTCTTCTTCCCCGGCGCGGCGCCGCAGGTACGGATGCACCATCTCGCCTTGAATGGGCCCCGGGCGAATGAGCGCCACCTCGACGACGAGGTCGTAGAAGCAGCGCGGCTTGAGGCGCGGCAGGGTGTTCATCTGCGCGCGGCTCTCCACCTGGAAGACGCCCACCGTGTCGGCGTTGCAGAGGTCGTCGTACACCGCCTGGTCGCGCAGGTCGAGCTGGGCGAGGTCAATGGTGACGCCGCGCGTGGCGCGCACGTACTTGATGCAGTCCTGCAGCAGCGTGAGCATGCCGAGGCCGAGCAGGTCAATCTTCACGAGCCCCACGGGGTCGAGGTCGTCCTTCTCCCACTGGATCACCGTGCGCCCGTCCATCGCCGCCGGCTCGATGGGGACGATGGTGCGCAGCGGCTGCTCGGTGAGCACGAAGCCGCCCACGTGGATGCCGCGGTGTCGGGGGGCTTCGTGGAGGGACTCGACGATGTCGGCGAGGATGCTGACGGTGGACGGTGGACGGTGGACGGTAGATGTCGCGGGGTCCGTGTTGTCCACCGTCTGCCGTCCACCGTCTGCCGTCACTGTCCTGTTCACCTCTCGTTCCGCGCGCATCCTCGCATACGCCTGCGTCCCCGGCATGAACTGCTGGCCGAGGCGGTCGGCGAAGTCGCGCGCTTCGAGACCTTTGGAGTAGTTTGCTGGCCCGAGCACATCAACGACTTCCGGTGCGAACGGGTCCGACGGTGGACGGTAGACGGTAGACGGTTGAGCACCGCCGTTGTCCACCGTCCACCGTCCACCGTCCGCCGTCGCCAGCGGAACGCCGGCTCCGTCCATCGTCGCCCGCAGCGCCTCCGCCGTTCTCCGCGCCGAGAACCGGTCCGCCGTGAGCGCAAATTCCTCCGCCTGCTGCGGCGAGAAGCCGAGCACGCGCGCCGCGTCGCGCACCGCGCTGCGCCCGCGCCACGTGATGTGCTCGCACACCATCGCCGGGTGCTCGCGCCCGTAGCGCTCGTACACGTACTGCAGCACGCGCTCGCGGTCGCGGTGGGCGAAGTCAATGTCAATGTCGGGCGCCTCGGTGCGCTCCTCGCTGAGGAACCGCTCGAACAGCAGCTCGAGCTTGATGGGATCCACCGCGGTGATGCCAAGGCAGTAGCAGACGGCGCTGTTGGCCGCCGAGCCGCGCCCCTGGCAGAGGATCCCCTCGCGGCGCGCGAAGCGCACGATGTCCCAGACGATCAGGAAGTAGCCGGCGAGCCCGAGCTTGGCGATGAGGGCGAGTTCGTGTTCCAACTGCTTGTCGTGCCGCGCCGTGCGCTGCCAGCCCCACCGTTCCTCGGCGCCGAGCTCGACGAGGCGCGTGAGGTACTCGTCTTCGGTGACGCCGGGGGGGAGCGTGAAGTGGGGCAGGCGCGGCTTGAGGTCCTGCAGGCGGAACGCGCAGCGCTCGGCGATGGCGAGGGTCTGCGTGATGCCGGCCTCGTCGCCCTGCCAGCGGCGGCGCATCTGCGCGTGTCCCTTGAGGTACCACTCGCCGTTCGGGCGCAGGCGCGTCCCCATGGACGCGAGCGTCTCGCCGTGGCGCAGCGCGCAGAGCACGTCGTGTGCGATGCGCTGCGTGGCGCGCGCATAGTGCACGTCGTTGGTGACCACCCACGGCACGTCGAGGGCGCCCGCCACGGCAATGAGTTCGCGCGCGAGCGCGCGTTCCTCGGGGATCGCGTGATCCCACACTTCCACCGAGACGCGCCGGCCGAAGATGTCGAGCAGGGTGGAGAGCGCCTCGCACGCCGCGTCGCGCCCCGCGCGCAGCAGCGCCTGCGGCACTGCGCCGCGCGCGCAGCCGGTGAGGGCGTACAGTCCGTCGGCGTGCTGCGCGAGCGTGTCGAGCGAGACGCGCGGCGAGCCGCGGGGGTTGTCGAGCCGCGCGCGGGTGATGAGCGAGCTGAGGTTGGCGTAGCCGGTGTGCGATTCGGCCAGGAGCACGAGGTGGGAGACGGTGGACGGTGGACGGTGGACGGTAGATACGGCGGCTCCGTCTACCGTCACCTCCATCGTGATCTCAACCCCGACGATCCCCGCCACCCCCGCCTCCTTCGCCGCCGTCGCAAAGCGCACTGCGCCGCCGAGGTCGTCGTGGTCTGTGAGCGCGAGTGCCGGCATGCCCAATTCCACCGCGCGTTCCACGAGACGCTCCGGGTCGGAGGCGCCGTCGAGCAGGGAGAACGTGGAATGGCAGTGCAGCTCGGCGTACACGTCCGGGTGCAGGGTTCAGGGTCAGGGTGGCAGGGAACCACACGGCCTCGCGCGCCGGACCGGGCGAGGCGTATCTGATGAAACAATACCGAATAAATCCCGAAATAACAAGGGCAGTCAAATCCCTCGACGGCGGGTCCGCCAGAGTGAGAAGGCCACCGGTGAGGGGTTCATCTCGTCGCTTGTACTTTGTAATCAAAAGTACTTGACAGAACCAAATGGCGGTGACACCATTCCTCCATCACCGCCCCGCTCCCCGGACGGCCGACGCTCCACGAGCATGCTGCCCACGACCATTCCTTCACAATGTCAACGCGAGTAACCGCCTGATGCGTGCGCGCGCCCGGATGATCCTCTTCACGGCGCTCCCCATCGCCGTCGCCGGCGACCTCCTGCTCCGCGGCGGCGACCCGCGCCTCGGCTTTGCCCTGCTCATCGCCCTCGTCACCGCCGGCGCCTTCGCCATCGGCGCCCTCGCCATCGGCCCGCGCGCCGACCGCGAGCGCACCCTCCTGCTCGCCGGCACCGCCGTCGCCGCACTCGGCTTCGTCTTCCGCGACGCCGAGCCGCTCTACGCCGTTGACCTGCTCTCGGTGCTCTGCATGGGCGCGCTCGCTGTCTGGCGGGGCAGCGGCAAGACCGTCGCCGAGTTCGAAGTCCTCGACGCCCCGAAGGCCGCCGTGCTCGCCCTGCTCACTACCGTCGTCGGCGCCCCCGACGTGCTGCGCGCCACCGGCAGCGCCGAGGGTGACACCATTGCCCGCGCGGCCCGCACCCGCGCACTCGCCATCGGCGCGGTGCTCGCGCTGCCACCGCTGCTGCTCGTCATGGTCCTGCTCGGCTCCGCCGACTCCGTCTTCGGCAGCTTCCTCTCGAGCGTCGGCGACTTCATTGCGCTCAAGGGCGTGCAGCACGTCGTCGTCATCGTCGTCCTTGCCTGGCTCGCCATGGGCTGGCTCCTCGGCACACTCGCCGGCTCGGCCGTGGTCAGGCTTCCGGAGGTCCGTGCTCCCGGCCTGCCGTTCGCGAGCGCGAGCGTGGGGCTGTATGGCCTCGTCGTGCTGCTGACGCTCTTCCTCGGCACGCAGGTGCGCGTGATGTTCGGCGGTGCCGCCTACCTCGGCGCCACCGCGGGACTCACCGTGGCGGCGTACGCGCGCGAAGGATTCTTTCAGCTCGTCGTCGTCGCCGGCGTCGTGCTCGCCACGCTCGTCGCCGCCGACTGGCTGCTGGCGCCGAGCGACGAGGCGGTGCGCCGCTATCGCGCGGCGGGCACGGTGCTCGTCGGCCTCGTGGCATTGCTCCTCGTCTCGGCCGTCGCGCGCATGTGGCTCTACGTGACGAGCTTCGGGCTGACCATTGATCGCATGGTGGCCACGGCGATCATGTGCTGGGTGGTCGCGGCCCTCGCGACGTTTGCGGCAACAATGCTGCGCGGCCACGGCGCGCGCTTTGCGCCGGTGATGCTCCTTCTGACCATCGCCTGGGTGGCGTCGCTCAATGCCGTGAACACCGAGGCGATCATCGTGCGCACGAACGTGGCGCGCGCCATCGAGGGCAAGGCGTTCGACGCGCCGTACCACGCGAAGCTCTCGGCCGATGCACTGCCCGCGCTAGTGGAGGCGGCGCCAAGACTGCCGGCCACGGAGTGCACCGCACTCTCCGAGAGCCTGGCAAAAGTGTGGAAGACTCGCCGCGCAGCGCGCGCCGACTGGCGGACGTGGAGCCTGCCGTACGCCCGCGCCATCGCCGCCGGCGCGGGCGAGGCGACGCTCGGGTGCGCCAGCGGCGGGTAGTCTCGCCGCTTGCGCGCCGGAGCGGGTGGTGCAGGTTCCAGCGACCATGCGAATCGCTGTGCTCACCAACCGCGACGTCGAGTCGTGCGTTGCGCTCAACCTGCTGCACCGCACGCTGGGCGCGCGCATCGGCGCCGTCTTTCTGTCTGAACGCGTGGGCGGCCGCGGGCCGGTGTCGCGCGCGCTCGAGCCGCTTGCTTTCATCGAGCAGGACTTCTTCACGCGGCACGTCTTTCCTGCGGTGGAACGCACGCCGCCCGATGGCCGCGACCTGACCTTTGCCGAGTTCGAGCGCGTGCACCGCATTCCGGTGCGGACGCTCGGTTCGGCGCGCACACCAGAAGCGCTCGATGCGCTGCGGGCCGCCGGCGCCGACCTGTTTGTCTCCATCCGTTTTGGGCACATCCTCCGCGAGGAGGCCATCGGCATCCCGCCGCGCGGCGTGCTCAACCTGCACTCCGGGCTGCTGCCGCAGTACCGCGGCGTCATCGCCACCTTTCGCGCGCTATTGAACGGCGACGATGAGATCGGCTGCACGCTGCACTGGATAGACTCGCCGAGCATTGACGCCGGGGCGATTGTCGAGATGCCGCGGGTGCCGGTGGATCGCACCCGGTCGTTGCTGTGGCACATTCTCGCGCTCTATCCGCCGGGCATGGAGGCCATGGCGCGCGCGGTGCTTGCCCTCGAAGCCGGACGCGACGTGCCAGTGGTGCCGCAGGCCCCCGGATCCGGCGCGTACTACTCGTTTCCCGCGGACGACGACGTCGCACGCTTCATCGCGGCGGGGTGGCGCCTGTTCGACAGGGATGACGTAGACGTGCTGCTTGCGCGATTCGCGCCCTGATCAACGAGCGCCGGCACCATCACCAGACGGACGTCGCATCGCGGTGCGCCGATGGCGCGCTTGTCTATCGCCGCCACGCCATCGGCCCTAGTTTGTCGGCATGAACGCCTCTCTCCCCAGTCGCGCATGCCGGCTGCTCGCGCTGCTCGCGGCAACTGCGGTGCGGGCTACGCCGGCGGCTGCCCAGGACGCGTCGGTTGTCCGCGACACGGCGGTCACGCGCACGGTCGCGGCCGACGTCAGCTACGTCGCCTTCTCCGGCTCCACCGACCCGTGGCGCCTGGCGTCCGTTTCGCTCTCGCGCCGCACCAAGGCCGGCTCGGTGATCGCGCGCGTCAACTACGCCAATCGCTTTGCGACCGACGGCGTGCAGGTGGAAGCCGACGCATACCCGCGGGTGGGGAAGAAGACGTACCTCTACCTCAACGCGGGCTACAGCGGCGCGACGGTCTTCCCCGAGTGGCGATTCGGCGGCGAGGCGTTCGTCTCGCTCCCCAGTGCGTGGGAGGCGTCGGCGGGGTTCCGGCAGCTGCGCTTCGGCGGTGCTCCGGTGACGCTCTTCACCGGGGCGGTCGGGAAGTACGTTGGCAATTATTGGTTCTCCCTGCGTCCGTTCCTGCGATCAAAGGAAGGCGGCCTGTCCGCGTCCGCCGGGCTCACCGCGCGCCGCTATTTCGAGGATGGTGATCACTGGGTCGGCGCGGCGGCGAGCTACGGAAGCAGCCCCACGGACCGGATCACGCCCGATGCCGTCGGGCGAACGGACGCGTTTTCGATGTCCCTGAACGGCTCCACCGGACTCACTCCGCGCATGCTGCTGACGTGGACGCTCGGCCACGACGCCGAGGAACTCGCCCCCGGCAACACGCGCACCAGCGCGACGTTCACCGCCGGACTCAAGGTCACGTTCTAGGCGATGTCGCAGGCGTCGGTGGGTCCACGGCGCGCCGAGCGAATCGGGCGCGAGGTTGGCGACTTTGCGCGATGCAGCGTGGGCTTCTTCCCGGTGGTGCTGCTCGTCCGTGCGTGCGAACTCGCCGTGGCCGGGGCGTCGCACGAACTGCCGCGCCATTCCGCCACGGACTGGCTGTGGACCTTGGCGAGCGATGCCGCCCTGACCCTGTGGGTGGCGGCGCTGCTGGCCCTCCCCGTGCTGGGGCTCGCGCAGTGGATGCCGCGCACCGCCCGTGCGCTGCATCGTGTGGCGCTGGTGCTGGTGGCGCTGCTCGCGATGTCGCTGTCACTGTATTTCGCGGCGACCCTCGTGCCGCTCGGCGCCGACCTGTACGGCTACAGCATCAGCGACATCCGTGAGACGGTGGGCGCTTCGGGGGGCGTGTCGGTCGGGGGTCTGCTGATGCTGGTGGCAGCCGCCGGGTCGGCGTGGGTGCTGCCCGGACGCGCGCTTCGCATGCGGTGGTCGCGCGCGGCGAGCGCCGGCATGGGCGCGCTGGTGCTGGTGGCGCTCGCCGTGCCGTCACTGCTGGTGAGCGCGCCGTCGGCGTTCGCCTCGGAGACCGCGTGCCTCGTGGCGATCAACAAGACCGGCTGGTTTGCCCGACGCAGCGCGCAGCATCTCGTGTCGGACTGGCGCACGGCGCGCGCCGCTGATGCGCTGCGCGGCTATCCGCTGATGCATCGCGTGGCATATGACGATGTGCTGGGGCCCCGCCTCGCGCTTGGCGCTGACCGTCCGAACATTGTCATCGTGATCATCGAGGGACTCGGCCGCGACTTTACCGGTCCCGGCGCCAGCTTTGGCGGCTTCACACCGTTCCTCGATTCACTGACGGAGCGCAGCCTCAGCTGGGACAACTTCCTCAGCACCTCGGGACGCACGTTCGGCATCCTGCCGTCGCTCCTCGGCTCGCTGCCATTCGGCGCGACGGGCTTCATGGAACTCGGGGCGCGGATGCCGGCGCATGCGAGTCTCGTCACGCTGCTCAAGCAGCAGGGGTACGCCACCAGCTATTTCACGGGCACGCGCGGCAGCTTTGATCGCATTGACGCCTTCATGGAGCGGGAAGGTGTGGATCGCTTCGTGGATGCGGCCGGCTTTGGTCCAACGTGGGAACGGTCGCCGGCGAGCGTGGGCGGCGAGAGCTGGGGTTATCCCGACGAGGCGCTGTTCGCGCGGTCGCTGGAGTTGCTCGGCGCACCCGGCGCCTCGCCGCGGCTCGACGTCTACCTGACGATCAGCACGCACGAGCCGTTCATTCCCCCGCGTGTGGCACGCTACACGGCGCGCTTTGCGCAGCGGCTCTCGGCGCTGCCGCTCAGCGAGTCGCGCCAGGCCACCTATCGTGCCTACGCCGGGGTCTTCAAGTCGCTGCTCTACGCCGATGACGCCCTGCGCGGCTTCCTGACCGCCTACGCCGCGCGCGCCGACTACCGCCGCACCATCTTCCTCATCACCGGCGACCACCGGCTCATCCCCGTGCCGCCGGCGAGCCGACTGTCACGGTTTCACGTTCCGTTCCTGCTCTTCTCGCCCATGCTGCGCGAGCCGCGGCATGTACGCGCCGTCTCGTCGCACTTCGACGTCCTGCCGTCGCTGCTCGCCTTGCTGCATCGCGGCTATGGCATGCCGGTGCCGGACAGCGCGCCATGGCTGGGCAGCGGCCTCGACACGTCTTCCGTCTTTCGCCACGTGCATCAGGTGCCGTTGATGCGCACCAAGAACGAACTGGACGATTTCCTCGATGGCACGCGCCTGCTCGCGGGCGACCAGTTCTTCCAGCTCGATTCGACGTTTGCGCTCACCACGCGTGGCGACGGCGAGGAGCGCGCCGCCGTGTCGCGGTCGCTCGATGCGTTTCGCGCCGTGAATTCGTACGTGACGACGCGCGACCGCCTCTCGCCGGCGACCGCAATGGGCGTGAATCCGGTCCCCGACCCGATCGAGGTGGCCCGGGAAGATTCGGCGTTCCGCGCGCTCGACCTCGAGCGGCGTACGCCGGAGGAGGCGTTCGCGACGGCGCGCGAGTTGGCGGAACGGCGCGAGTTTGCTGCGGCACGACTCGTCGTGCACCGCCTGCTGCGCGACGCCCCGAGCTACCACGACGCGCGCGCGCTTCTTGGGCGCACGTTCGCCTGGGACGGTCAGTTCGGGACGGCAGCGGAGATCCTTGATGGTCTGATGCGGCGCGCCCCAGGCTATGCCGACGGTTACGCGGCGCGGCTCGATGTGGAGATCTATCAGGGGCGCGGTGACGCCGCCCTCGCGATGGCCGATGGGGCGCTCGCGTCCTTCCCCAACGACGCGAGCCTGCTGTATGGCAAGGCCCGTGCGCTCGAACTGCTCGGACGTCGGCGCGAGGCGCTGGCCGTGCTCGACCATCTGCGTCGTGTCGCCCCGCTGCACGCGGAGGCGGACACGCTGCGCCGCCGGCTGGGAGGGCCACGGTGAGCGGCGTGCGTTCTCGCGAGCTCGCGGGCCCAACGTATGTTTGGGGGATGACTCACGGCCGCGCCAGCTCCGACCGATGACCGCACCATCCAACGTCCTGCGCGAGCGCTTCCTCGGGTCGGCCCACGCCGCCCTCGAGCGCATGCACCAGTACGCGGCCCTGCTCGAGCTCGACCCGCGCGACGCTAACGTGCTCGACACGCTGCGGCGCGAGCTGCATCGCCTGCGCGGCTCGTCCGGTTCGTATGGCTATATCACCGCGGGCGAGCACATCGCCGAGATGGAGCAGCGCGCGCGGACGTGGGCGCTCGACCCCGCGCTTGACTCGGCGAATCGCGGGGTAATCCTGCGTCGCGTCGTGGATGTGCTCTACACTGCGTATGGCACCGCGCCGGCGCAGCCGGCAGAACCGGAGACCCGCGTGGTCTGGTGCGTGGACCCGCCCGACGGGCGGATGGGCGAATGGAGCAGGCACGCCTCGTCGTACGCCATGCGGCTGATGGCGATGAACGCCACCGAGTTCGAGGAGCGGCTGCAGCGGCGCGAACGCCCGTACGCCGTGGTTGCACCCGCCGATGTGGGGCGGCGGTTGCCCGTGCCGGATGGCTTGCCTCTCGTGCTGCTCGCGGCCACGAAGCAGGCTCCCGCCCCGGCCGGCCGCTCGTTCGGGTCGGTCCTCGTCGTGGACCACGACATCGCGAGCGACGACCTCGGGATCATCGTCGAGCGGCTCGCCCAGCGCACTTCGGTGACGGGCGGATCGGTCCTGATTCTCGACGACGACCCGATGATCCTCGTGCTCGCGCGCGCCATCTGCGAGAGCGCCGGATTGCGCGCCGTCACCATCGCGGAACCCGAGCGGCTCTTCATGACGCTCGAGGATGAGCGGCCCAGCGTGCTGCTCATGGACGTGCAGCTGCCCGGCACGACCGGCTTCGAGCTGACGCGGCGCATCCGGGCCAGCGACGACTGGGCGGGTCTTCCCGTCGTGCTCTTCTCCGCCGACGCCAGCAAGGAGGCGCGTGAGGCGGGCGTCGTGGCGGGCGCCGACGGCTTCCTGCCGAAGCCCGTGGCCCCGGCGGAACTCCGCACCCAGCTGCTCGCGCGCATCGAGCAGGTGCGGCAGGCGCGCCTCGCCGCCGGGCTCAACCCGGCGACGGCGCTCCCCGAGCATGAGGTGGGACTGCGTGAAGCGGAGCGCCTGTTCGGCGAACTGCGGCGCGAAGGCGGCGCGCTGAGCGCCGCGCTCATCCGCCTGCGCACGCCGAGTGACGAGGTGCGCTGGCCGCACCTGTGCGCCAGCGTGGCGCGCGCGCTCCGCGGAACGGGCGCGTCGCTCGCGCACTACGACAACGTGTCGCTCGTCGCCACGGTGCGCGACGGCTACTACTCCATGCTGCGCGCCCTCAACGTCCTGCGCTCGTCCGACGTGGACGGCAACGAACCGGCCTGGGTGCTGGGCGTCGCGGAAGCCTCCTCCGCGCAGG
>JAJZRK010000311.1 GCA_021802745.1 bacterium | reverse complement strand
GCGAGTTGACGCGCGGAATGTGAAGCAACAGGTGCAGATGGTTTTTCGCTTCCAACTCCAGGGTATTCCGGCGACCGATACCTTGCCAGTTCCATCAGGATCACTACCGACATTCACGACGGTTGTCACGGCAGTAATCCCACCCAGATAGCGCAGCGGTATGTGACGCGAACGCCGACGGCCGCACGCGCTCGTACCTGTTTCTCACACCATCGTCTCCGGCTTCGTGCACTTCACTCGATGCCGGCGTCGTTGATACAGCAGGCTGAAGTCGCAATGCCGACAATCGCAATGCATATCGCTTTGCTCAGATGTTGACTGGTCTCTCACTGACCACACCGACTACAATGCGCATCAGCTTCGTCTCTCGTTCCTGTGCCATCCTTGCCCTCATAGTCGCAACCGTTCTTGCGCTTCTCGTTCCGACCGTGCTCATGTCGCAGTCGGTGGACGTGATCCGCGGCCGAGTCATCGGTGAAGACTCCATTCCGATCGCCGGCGCGCGGGTTCAGGCCACGTCGCTGAGCGGCAACGTCACCCGACGCGCACTGAGCGACAACAGTGGCCGCTTCACCATCATCTTTCCAAACGGCGACGGCGACTACCTGGTCACCGTGCAGGCCATGGGCTTCTCCATGAAGCGCTTCCAGGTCAAGCGCACGGCCGACCAGGAGATCCTCATCGCCGACGCCAAGCTGTCGCGTGCGATGACGGAACTCGAGGCGGTGCGCGTAACGCCGGGCGAGCGCACGCGGACGGCCCGCGACGACCGTCAGCCTGACATCTCGGGCACCGACCGCAATATCAACCTCGGCAACGTCGCGGCGGCCGACGCGGGCAGCATCGCCGCAATGGCAGCGTCGATTCCCGGGGTGACGCTCGTCCCTGGGACGAGCGGTGACCCGTCGGGCTTTTCAGTGCTCGGGCTGACACCCGACCAGAACGCGACGACGCTCAACGGCGGGTCGTTCGGCGGCGCCGACTTGCCGCGCGATGCGGGCGTGTCGAGCACCCTATCCACGAGCCCGTACGACGTGTCGCGCGGCGGCTTCAGCGGTGCGCAGTTCAACATCACCTCGCGCTCCGGCAACAACTTTCCCACGCGTGCCAACTCGTTGAACCTCGATGCCCCATTCCTGCAGTTCACGGACAAGGCGGCACGCGCGCTCGGACAGGAGGTCACCAACGTCTCACTTGGCGGCGTGCTGTCGGGGCCGCTCAAGATTGACGAGGCGTTCTACAACCTCTCGTACCAGCTCGGGCGCCGGGCCAATGACCTGCAGACCCTGCTGAATACGTCGTCCACGGGCCTCGTGACGAGCGGCGTCAGTCCAGACTCGGCCTCCCGGCTGCTCGATATCGTACGCGGCAGGGGGATTCCGCTGTCGCCTCGCAGCACGATCCGCAACCGTTACACCGACGACGGCCGCGTGCTCGGGACGCTCAACATCGCGCCGATAGCATCACGCTCCGGCGCGGCGTACGCGCTGTCCTTCAACGGCTCGGTCAACCGCAGTGCGCCGGTGGGCGGCTCCATCAGCGAGCTGCCGGGCCATAGCGGCGAACGTACCGGCTACAACGGCGGCGTGCAGGGGCGGCACTCGGCGTACTTCGAGTCGGGCCTGCTGTCGGGCTTCCTGTCCGAGACGAACATCACCTTCGGCGGCTCATACAGCGACGGGAACCCGTACTACGACATGCCCAGCGGCACGGTGCGCATCAACTCCACGCTCCCCGACGGCAGCATGGGAGTGCGCACGGTGCAGTTCGGCGGCAGCACCTTCCTCGATAACTCGCAACGCAACTCTAGCCTCGGCGCGATCAACACGCTCTCGTGGTTCTCGAAGAACAACAAACACCGGCTCAAGATCACCTCCGAGCTGCGTCGCGACGCGTTTAGTCAGGACCAGACCACCAACCAGCTCGGCTCGTTCAGCTACCTGTCGCTGGCCGACCTCGAGGCCGGGCGGGCGGCGTCGTTCTCACGCCAGCTCTCGCCGCGCGTGCGGAGCGGCGCCCAGACGGTCGGGGCCTTCTCGGTGGGCGATGCCTGGCGCAGGTCGAACGACTTGCAGCTCCAGTTTGGAGTGCGCGTGGACGGCAACGCGTTCAGCGCCGGACCCACCGAGAATCCCGCGATCGAACAGATGTTCGGGTCACGCAACAGCCATACGCCCGACCAGCTCTACGTGAGTCCGCGCTTCGGTTTCTCCTGGCAGTACGGCCAGGGGGCGCAGATTCCGGGCTTCGAGGGAGCCATTCGCGGACCGCGCGCCGTGGTGCGCGGCGGCGTGGGCGTCTTTCAAAACCTGCCGCAGGCGACGATGCTCGGCTCGGCGCTCGACAACACCGGCCTCACGTCAGGTGTGCAGCAGCTCTACTGCGTCGGCGGCGCGGTGCCTGCGCAGGACTGGAGCACCTGGGCCAGCAGCGCGGCGTCCATTCCCGCGACGTGCGCCGACGGCTCCGTCACATCGCCGTTCGCCAACGTCGCGCCCAATGTTTCGTTCTACGCCAGGGACTGGCAGGCTACGCGGAGCGTGCGCGGAAACCTGCAATGGAACGGTCCCGTGGCCAACGGCCGGTTTATGGCGAACGTGAACGTCACGTACTCGGCCAACCTGAACCAGCCGGCGAGCTACGACCTCAACTTCGCCGGCAACCAGGCTTTCTCGCTCTCGAGCGAAGGCGGACGGCCCGTCTACGTGCCCGTCAGCGCCATCGATCCCATGAGCGGACTTTCGGCGCCGCGCGCCTCGCGCCTGCACTCCGAGTACAACACCGTCTACGAGTCGCGGTCGGACCTGCGATCGGAGTCCAGAGAGCTCACCGTGCGGCTGTCGCCGATGACCTTCAGCTCTCGGCTCGGATGGAGCCTCTCCTATGTTTCTGGCGACGTCCGCGAACAGTACCGCGGCTTCCAGAGCACCACGGGCGACCCGCGCGCGGTGGCGTGGTCGCGCTCGGCGAATGCATCGCGCCATCAGATGCAGTACTCCGTTAACTACAACTTCTGGGACGCCGTGCGCGTGAGCTGGAACGGCAGCGTGCGCGCCGGCTCGTATTACACACCGGGCGTGGCCGGCGACGTCAACGGTGACGGGCTGTATAACGACCGCGCGTTCATTCCGGACCCGTCGACCACGGCCGACCCGGCGCTCGCATCGACCATGCAGTCGCTGCTTGCGAGCTCGAGCGGCGGCGCCAAACGATGCCTCGAGTCACAGTTGGACAAGCTGGCCGACCGCAATAGCTGCCAGGGGCCGTGGTCGCACACGGCGTTCCTCAGCGTCTCGTTCAACCCCCTCAAGCTGCACCTGCCGCAGCGCGCGAGCATTCAG
>JAJZRK010000310.1 GCA_021802745.1 bacterium | reverse complement strand
CGGCTCCGCCGCGCCCTTGGGCAGGAAATGGCCGCCCGACTTGCTCTCGTCCACCGCGTACACGCCGTCGGCATGCGTGAGGTCGTTGAACGTGCGCCCGCGCGACGGCTCCTCCGCGCCCCTCCGTTTCCCGTCGCCCGGCGTCCGCGCCCCCTCCACGTGCAGCGCATCCCCCAGCCCCGTCGCGATGGCCAGCAGCGAATAGAACCACCCGCGCGTCTGGTCCACGCCCTCGGCGATGAAGTCGCCCGGGTACTGCTGCGCGAATTCCTCGCGATGCTCGAACGGAAAGTGCCACTGCGCGAACGGCATGGACCCCGAGTCGAACCAGGTGTCAATGACCTCCGGCACGCGGCGCATCGTGCCGTCGCACTCGGCGCACGGCCACGTGTAGCCGTCAATGTGCGGCTTGTGCGGGTCGAAGTCGGCGCCCAGCGTGTGGCCGGTCTGCACCGCCAGGTGCGCGAAGCTGCCGATCACCTCGCGGTGCGCCGGGTCGGCATCGCACACCCAGATCGGGAGCGGCGTGCCCCAGAAGCGGTCGCGCGAGATGGCCCAGTCAATGTTGTTCTCCAGCCAGCCGCCGAACCGCCCGGCGCCCACTTCGACGGGGTTCCAGTTCACGCGGGCGTTGCGCTCCATCATCGCGTCCTTGAACGCGGTCGTGCGCACGAACCACGACGAGCGCGCGTAGTAGAGCAGCGGCGTCTTGCAGCGCCAGCAGTGCGGGTAACTGTGCGTCAGCCGCCCGTCCTTGAAGAGCACGCCGCGCCGCTTCAGTTCCTCGATGATCACCGGGTCGGCGGCCTTCACGAACAGCCCGCCCACCAGCGGCATCCCCTCCGGAAACTCGCCCTGCGCATTCACGGGCTGCAGGAAGGCGAGGTCGTACTGCTGTCCCGCCTGGTAGTCGTCGGCGCCGAAGGCCGGCGCGAGGTGCACCACGCCGGTGCCATCGTCCGCCGACACGAAGTCGGTCGTCACGACGATCTCGCGCGCCCCCTCGTCGTACGCCATCCAGTCGAGCGGCCGCTGGTAGCGCGCGCCGGAGAGCGTGGAGCCCGGGAACGAGCCCACCACCTCCCACCGGTCCTGCCAGTCGGTGCCCAGCACCGCCGGCACGCGCGCCTCGGCCAGGATCACCGTGTGCGTCGCCCCCTTCTTGCGCTTCAGTTCGGCGTACCCGAGGTCGGCGCTCACCGCGAGGGCGGCATTCGACACCAGCGTCCACGGGGTCGTCGTCCACACCAGGATGCGGCGCTCGAGCGCCGCGCCGTCCTCGCGCAGCGGGAGCTGCAGGTAGACCGACGGATCCTCGACGTCCTCGTACCCCTGCGCCACCTCGTGACTGCTCAGCGCCGTGCCGCAGCGCGGACAGTACGGCAGGATCTTGTGCCCCTGGTAGAGCAGCCCCTTGGCGTGCAGCATGGACAGCGCCCACCACACGCTCTCGATGTACGAGTTGTGGTAGGTGATGTACGCGCGATCGTAGTCGAGCCAGAAAGCGATGCGGTTGGAGAGCTTCTCCCAGTCCTCGCGGTAGCGGAAGACGCTCTCGCGGCAGAGGCGGTTGAATTCGCCGACGCCCACGCGCTCGATGTCCTGCTTGCCGCTGATGCCAAGCGCCTTCTCGACCTCGATCTCCACCGGCAGGCCGTGCGTGTCCCACCCGGCCTTGCGGTCCACGCGATACCCCTTCATGTGCCGATGGCGGCAGAAGAGGTCCTTGATGGTGCGCGCGAAGACGTGATGGATGCCGGGCCTGCCGTTGGCCGTCGGCGGCCCTTCGAAGAAGACCCAGCGCGGCGCCGTGGCGCGCGCCGCGAGCGACGCCTCGAAGAGCTTCTCGTCGCGCCAGCGCTCGAGCAGTTCGCGCTCCACGTCATCCGCCGGGCGTTCCGGCGGCAGCGGCGCAAAGCGGGCGTTCACGTCAACCGCGGTCACAGGCGCTCCAGGACGCCGCGGACAAGCGCCGCGAGCTTTGGCTCGGCGGTCCCGGCGGTGGCGAGGATCTTCTCGAGGTTCGCCGGCTCGAGCGTGTCGGGCAGGCACTGGTCGGTGATGATCGAGATGCCGAGCACGCGCATTCCCGCCTGCACGGCGACGATCACCTCGGGCACGGTGCTCATGCCCACCACGTCGGCGCCCAGCCCGCGCAACATGCGGTACTCGGCACGGGTCTCGAGGTTGGGCCCGGTCACCGCCACGTAGACGCCTTCGCGCAGGGTGATGCCACGCGCCGTGGCCACGGCATGGGCGACGGCGCGCAGCCCGGCATCGTACGGCGCGCTCATGTCGGGAAACCGGTCGCCGAACGCCGCGTCATGCGGCCCGATCAGCGGGTTGTCCCCGAGCAGGTTGATGTGATCGGCGATGAGCATCAGGTCGCCCGGCGCCCACTGCGGATGCATGCCGCCGCAGGCGTTCGACACGATGAGCGTCTGCGCCCCCAGCGCGCGCAGCACGCGCACCGGAAAGCTCACCTGCTGCAGCGCGTACCCCTCATAGCGATGGAACCGCCCCTGCATCGCCATCACGCGCCGCCCCGCGAGCGTGCCGACCAGCAGCCGTCCCGCATGCGACTCGACCGTCGAAAGCGGGAAACCGGGAATCTCGCCGTACGGAATGGTGCACTCGACGGTGACCGCCTTGCCGACCGCGCCGAGCCCCGTGCCCAGAATCAGCGCCACCTCGGGAACGAGCGCCGTGTGCGCGCGCACCGCCGCCACCGCCGCGTCTACAGCGGCGGTGGTGTGCGCGTGCTCGGAACCGGGAAAGCGGACGGCGGACATGGGGCTCGTTACTTCGCCTCGTCCTCGTCGTGGCCGCCTTCATCCAGCCAACTCGGGGACTTCTCGCGGCTGGCGCCCGCGCTTCCCTCCCCCTTCTCCGGCCGTTCGGGGGCCGGCTGCTCCTCGGCGGCGCGCAGTTCGGTCGCCTGCCGTTCGGTGAAGGCGCGCCACTGGGCGAGATAGGCCTTGCGGGCGCGCTCCAGCGCATCCACCTCCGCCTCGAGCCGGCGCACCGTGCGGCGCGCTTCCTCCACCAGCTTCTCGCCCTCGGCGCGCGCCTCGCGCAGGATCAGCTGGGCCTCGCGCTCCGCCTGTTCGCGCGTCTCGGCGCGCAGCTGCTGCGCCGTGATGAGCGCGTCGTTCAGCGCCTTGTCGCGCTCGCGGAAGGCGCGCAGCTGCTCGTGGAAGCCCTTGGCCTTGGCCTCGAGTTCGCTGTTCGCGCGCGTCAGGCGCTCCAGTTCCTCCGCCACCTGGTCGCGGAACTGGTCTACCCGCGTCTTGTCGTAGCCGCGCAGCGCCGACCCGAAGTCGTAGCGCCGCACGTCCACTGGC
>JAJZRK010000309.1 GCA_021802745.1 bacterium | reverse complement strand
GGTGCTTGCCTGGCTGGACGAGGTGAAAGACCCCGAGGTCCCGGTGCTGTCGGTGGTCGAACTCGGTGTCGTCCGCGACGCGAGCGTCGGCGCAGGCGGCGACGTGACCGTGACCATCACGCCCACGTACAGCGGCTGCCCCGCATTGCGGGTGATCGAGGAGTCCATTCGCGACGCGTTGCTCGAGCGCGGCGTTGGTCAGGTGACGCTGCACACCGTCTATTCGCCCGCGTGGACCACCGACTGGATTCCCGCCGCCGCGAAGGCCAAGCTCGAGGCGTACGGCATTGCACCGCCCGGCCCCGCGGCCACCGAGTCCGAACTCGTTCCTCTGCGACGCGCCGTCGCGTCGGTGCGATGCCCGTGGTGCCATTCGACACGCACGGTGCTGCGCAGCGAATTCGGCAGCACGGCGTGCAAGGCGTTGTGGAGCTGCGATGACTGCGGACAGCCGTTCGAGGCGTTCAAGGCGATTTAGGCCGCCACACGCGAACGCCGCCGCGGTTCAGACGGTCAGCAGCCCCGCAATTCGCTCGGCGATCCGCTCCACCGTCGGCACGATCGCATTGAGCAAATCCGTGTGGTACGCCACGGGAATGTCCGCCGGCGCGAGACGCTCCACCGGGGCGTCGAGATGCCAGAACGCGTCGCTCGCCACCGTCGCCGCGATCTCGGCGCCGAAACCGGCCGTGCGATTGTCTTCGTGCACGATGAGGCAACGCCCCGTCTTCTCCACGGACGCGAGTACCATCGCCTTGTCCCACGGCGACACCGTGCGCAGGTCGATGAGCTCCACGCGCGTGCCAAGGCGTGCCGCGGCCTCGGTGCACCGATGCACCATCGCCCCCCACGTCACGACCGTGATGTCGCTTCCCTCGCGCAGCCGGTTGGCGCGCCCGAACGGCAGCACATAGTCGTCGCCGGGATACGGCGCGCTCCCGTCGGACGTCATCAGCAGGGAGCGGTGCTCGAAGAAGATGGCGGGGTCCACGCCGCGCATCGCGGCGCGCAACAGCCCGACCGCGTCGGCCGCATTCGACGGCATGGCCACGTGCCAGCCGTAGGCGTGCGCAAAACGCACCTCGTCGCTCAGCGAGTGCCACGGGTCGCCGACATCCTTGCCGAAGCCGCCGGGCATCCGCACCACGACCGGCGCGGCAAACCGATTTCGCGTACGCCACCGCGTGGTGCCGAGATTGTTGAGCTGCTCGGCGGCGGGGTCGGCGTACTTGCGGAACTGGATTTCGGTCACCGGCATCAGCCCGCTGATCGCCATCGCCGACGCGCGCCCGATGATCCCCTCCTCGGAGAGCGAGGTATCGAAGACGCGCGCCGCGCCGTGCTTCTTCTGCAGCCCCTCGGTGACGAGGTGCACGCCACCCTTGCGCCCCACGTCCTCGCCGAAGACGAGCACACGCGGGTTGGCCGCCAGCTCGACGTCGAGCGTGCGACGCACCGCTTCCTGGAACCGTAGCACGGTGCCGCCGGCCGCTGGCACGTCGGTGCCGCGCAGGCGCTCGCGCTCGGCGCGCGGCAGGCCGCCCATCACAGCATCCTCGTCGTCCCCGTACACGAACCGCGCAACATCGTGCGGCGTGGGATGCGGCCGCGCGCGCGCGTCGTCCACCGCCGCGCGCACCTCATCGTCCACCTCGCGAACCATCGTGTCCCACGCGCGCGCCGTCATCAGCGCGGGAACGAGATATGCCTTGAGCTTCGGCAGCGGATCGCGCGCAAAGTCGGCGGCAATCTCCTCGTCGGTGCGATACCCCTTCTGGTTGTCGGGGCCGGAGTGGCTGTTGAGGCGCGGCACGGTCAGGCGCACGAGCGCCGGCCCCTCGCCCCCGCGCACGTGGGCTACGGCATCGGCGAGCAACCGCGCCGTCTCCTGCGGATCGGTGCCGTCGCCCTCGGCGATCTGGACGCCGCCGAACGACGCGAGATTCCGGGCGATGTCACCCCCCGGCGTCTGCATCGCACCGCGCACCGAGATGCCGAGGTCGTTGTCTTCGATGTAGAACAGCATCGGCAGTTGCAGCGTGGTCGCCATGGTGAGCGACGACCAGAATCCATTGGCGGCGACGGAACCGTCGCCACCGAGCACTACCGCGATGGAGCCGGCGTAGGAGGCATCGCCGAGCACGTCGCGGTGGTACGTGATTGCCTGCGCCCATCCCGCGGTCGGCGTGTATTGCGACCCCACGTCGCCCGCCATCGGCAACACCGTACAGCCTCCGTCCGGGCGCGGCAGATTGCACACCACGCCGATGTCGCGCCCGTCGGAGAAGCCGCCGGCGCGCCCCAGCGGACTGCCGTGCGCATCCGCGAGACTCAACCCCAGCGACAACAGCAGCGGGCGCGACCGATAGTACGCGCCGGCCGCGTCGTGCTGGCCGGTGAGCAGCGTCCCTAGTATGACCTGCGCCACCTCGTGTCCCTTGGCCGAGAACTGGTACTGGACGACGTGCTCCTTGGGCGTCGTCGCCTTGGACCGGTTGAGCAGCTCCTCGAGATCGTCGAGGGCGCGGGAAGCGAGCGCGGTGCGCGCAATGCGCACCCAGTCAAAGCGCGGATCGGGCAAACCGGCGGTCTTGGCGGCCATGCAAAGGAATATCTCGGCCCGAACGGGTGGCCGGAAGCGGCGGCGTCGCGGCATTATTGTTAGGGTCGGGCGCGAAACGGTGGCCGTCGTTTGTCCACCGTCCACCGTCAACCGTCTACCGTTCCAATCCCCCCCATGCCCCCCCTACTGCTCGCGCGTGAGTCGGGCGTACTCCGCCTCACGCTCAACCGTCCCGACGTCCTCAACAGCGTCACGCGAGAACTCGCCGCAGCTCTCGTGCAGGCGTTGCGCGACGCGGCGTCGGACGACGCGGTGCGCGCCGTCCTGTTGACCGGCGCCGGTCGCGGCTTCTGCGCCGGCCAGGATCTGGCGGAGGCGATGCCATCGGGCGAAGCGATTCCCGACCTCGGCGATTTCGTCCACGAGACATGGAATCCGCTCATCAGCGGGATTCGCCACCTGGAGAAACCCGTGGTCTGCGCCGTCAACGGCGTGGCCGCTGGCGCGGGAGCGAATCTCGCTTTCGCCTGCGACATCGTCTTTGCGGCGACCAACGCGAGCTTCGTGCAATCGTTCAGCAAGATTGGGCTCATCCCGGACAGCGGCGGCACGTTCATCCTGCCGCGACTCGTCGGCCTGCACCGTGCTTCGGTGCTGACGATGCTCGCCGAAAAACTCGGCGCCGAGCAGGCGAAGGAACTGGGACTCGTGCATCAGGTCGTCGTTCCCGACGCGCTCGTCCAGACGGCCTTTGCCACCGCGGTGCATCTCGCCGCGCAACCGACGCGCGCACTCGGACTCATCAA
>JAJZRK010000308.1 GCA_021802745.1 bacterium | reverse complement strand
TGTCTCTGTGATGAAAAAACGAGAACACAAGACCACGCGACAACCACTGGATGACGCCTGCGGTGAATTGATGGCGAGGTAACCCGGCAAATGGCGTATGCTACGGAATGGAACAAGCAGTGCATACGGTGCCCTTGTCGCCTCCGGTCAGATCTGGTTATGGTACAATAGTACAAGTAACCGGTGACACGCATATGCTGGTCGTTGACACCTCGGCGGTGCTCGCCGTGCTCCTGAATGAACCAACGCGTGCCGCCATCGTGCGGCGCACGCGGGGGCGGCGCCTGCTTGCCGCGCCGAGCTTTCGCTGGGAGGTGGGGAATGCGCTCGTGGCCCTCGTGCGGCGGCGGCGCGCGGGCCCTGCGGAGATTGCCGCGGCGTGGGCGTCATTCCTGAAGATCCCGCTGCGCCTAGGCGCCTGTGATGGGGCCGCCGCGCTGCGCATTGCCGTGGAATACGGGCTCTACGCGTACGATGCGTATGTGCTCGACGCGGCAAGGAGCGCGGGGGCACCGCTGCTGTCTCTTGACGAACGCCAGACCGCGGTGGCCCTCGCCCTGGGGATTGATGTCATGGAGGTTCCGCGATGAGAGAGTACACGTTTTCGCGCGCCCGGCAGGAGTTCTCGTCCCTGCTCGACGAGGCGCGCCGTGAGGGGGGTGTGCTGATTCGCCGGCGCGACGGCCAGGTCTTCGAGGTGCGTCCGGCGGTGCAGAGCGGTCGATCGCCGCTCGACGTTCCGGGAGTCGACCTGAACCTCGCCCCCGGCGAACTGCTGGCGGTGCTCGCCGAGTCGAGGGCCAGCGGTGCGCGCTTCGTGCGCGAACGGCCGGCGAAGCCGAGAGCCGGAGGCAAGGGTTAGTGGTGGTAGCGCTGCCTTCATCACCACAAGGCTGACCCTATTCACCACGGAGCGCACGGAGAACTGCCTGAGGGCCACGGAGTAGTACAACTTCTTGAGGGTACTGCGCGCGCCACGCAACCATTTGCGTGGCGCGATTTCTTAAACCCAAGTATTGGTAGTGCTCCGTGGCCCTCAAGTTCTTCCTCCGTGAGCTCCGTGGTGAAGAAGCCCGGATACACCTATAAATATTGCGCTTACATCATAAGCGGATTATGATGAATCATGGCATCAATCAACAAATACCTCTCTGCCATCGGGCGGCGCGGCGGGCTGAAGAGTCGCCGCCAACTGGACGCGAGCACTGCACGTGCGATGGTGCGCGTGCGGGAGGCTCGGCGCGCGTATCGGCGGTTTCACACGAAATGCTTCTGGTCATACCGCACCGATCTCGTGATCGGACGCGATGACGTGTCGTGGGTGGCGGAGCAGTTGATGAAACACGGTAATCGCGACGCATGGAACGTGGGGGCTCGCCTATGCCGCTAACCGACTTCCAACGAACGCTTCTCGCCACCCTCGCACACGGCGATACAGGTGAGAGCTACCTCGCGGGAGGCGCCGCCATCCACTTCGCACCGAACTCCACGCGGTACAGCAACGACCTGGACTTCTTTCACGATTCAGTCGAACGGGTCGCCTCGGCCTTCGCACGCGATCGTGCTCGCCTCGAGGAAGCAGGGTATCGCGTGGAAGTGGAAATCAGCCAGCCAGGGTTCATCCGCGTCGCCGTGTCGCTCGGCGGCAACTCCACTCGAGTGGACTGGGCCCATGATTCGGCGTGGCGATTCATGCCGCTGGTGCGCGACGAACAGGGCGGACTGCTGCTGCACGCCGTGGATCTGGCCATCAACAAGGTGTTGGTGCTGGCGGGACGGGACGAGCCACGTGATTTCGTGGACATTCTCTACGTCGACACGGAAGTCCTGCCGCTTGGCGCCACGGTGTGGGCCGCTGCCGGAAAGGACCCGGGATTCACACCACTCTCGCTGCTGGAGCTGCTGAAGCGCCGAGGGAAGTACCGCCCCGAGGACTTCGCGCGGCTGGATCTCGCGCAACCATTTGATGTTGTGGCGGGCAAGGCACGATGGTTGACGATGCTTGAGGACGCCGAGCGTTTCGCGCGTGAGCGGCCGGCATTGGAGTTGGGGTGCCTGTACTGGTCGGTCGCGACTGAGCGCTTCGTGATGCCGGCGGAGCGTGAATCATTGTCGGGTGCGTTGGTTGCGCACTACGGGCGTCCTGGTGGTGTGGTGCCGCAGGTTCGACCTGGCTAGGGGGAGGGGGTTTTCATCACAGAGACACAGAGGGGCACGGAGGGCCACAAAGGACTACAACTGCCACTGCAACTTCTTTGGGGAACAACGCGCGCCACGCATTCATTTGCGTGGCGCGATGTTGTTAACCCTAGGTTTTGCGGTCCTCCGTGGCCCTTTGTGCTCCTCAGTGTCTTTGTGATGAAAAAACCCCACACAAGAAAACAGAGGCTACCTTGAAACGAGGAACTCCTCTTTCTGCCTGCCAGTGGCGATGAGGGCGGCGAGCCAGCGTGGGGTCTTGCCGCGTCCGGTCCAGGTGTCGCTGCGATGGGGGCCGCGGTACTTGATGGGAGCCTTGCGGGGGCGGCGCTTGCGGGCCTTCGGGGCTTTGGCGGCCTTTGAGGGCTTTGCTACCGCTGGTGCCTTGGCGGCAGATTTGGCCGACTTTCCCGCCGCGGCGCGCGGGGCGAGTTTGGCCGCCAGGTCGTCGAGCGTGAGGCCGAGTTTCTTCATCAGGGCGAAGACCTTGCGGCGTGCCCGCTGCCGGGCGGCAGTGCGCTTCTTCTTGAGCCTTTTGGCTAGGCGTTGGAGCTGGGCGATTTCGGACTGAATGGCTTCGTAAGACCGCGTGGCCATCGTGGGCTCGGGGGTCTGAGAGGTTGTTGCCGCAGGGCCGATATACGAGTATCAAGCGAACGCATTGCCAACATAAGGACAACGGGCAAGTTATGGCAATACAACGCCTTGACGCGCCTTTGACGACGACAAAAGAACGCGTTACTTCGCGTGAGTATATCCCCACATAGATGCTGACCAACGACGACACCATTGTGGCCATTTCCACCGCGCCGGGACGCGGGGCGATTGCCGCTGTGCGTCTCAGCGGCACGCGCGCGGTAGCCATTGCGAGCCAGATTGCCACGCCGTTTCCGGCGCAGGCGCGGGTGGCGACGCTGGCGACGATTCACGGTGTAGGCGGCGACGACCCTGGTGCGGACCAGCCGGTGATCGACCGCGGCGTCGTGACCTGGTACGCCGCCCCAGCCTCGTACACGGGCGAGGACGTGGTGGAGCTGTCGGTGCACGGCGGGGCACTGGTGAGCGCGCTGGTGGTGGAAGCCTGCGTGCGGGCGGGGGCACGCCCGGCCCTCGCCGGGGAGTTCACCGAACGGGCCGTGCTGAACGGCAAGATGGACCTGGTGCAAGCCGAAGCGG
>JAJZRK010000307.1 GCA_021802745.1 bacterium | reverse complement strand
TCCCCCGGGCTCGGACCCTGGATCACGAAGTCTGGTTCCACGCGGTGCCAGGCGCGACCGTCGTAGTACCCGGTTTGTGCGAGCTGAAGAATCCGCGCCGCCATGATCGGCGCAACATCGCCGCGCAGGCGCACGATGAACGATCCGCCGCCGCTCGCCGCCGCCATCACCACGCGCAATCGCACGTCGGCGCCCAACGCGAGGCGCACGGCGTCGGCAGGCAGTTGATTCACGAACGGCGCGCAGCGTGGGGACGTGGCCATCCCGAGTGTCGTGGCGAGTGCTGCGGCAGCCGTGGCCACATTGCAGTCGAAGTCACTGGCCAATGCCGCCGCGTCCGGGGCAACCGACGCATCCGCCACGTCGGCAAGGCGCGCCATCACCTCGGTGCGCGCGTCGCGCGACGTCTCGCTATAGTCGCCGCGCAGGCGGAATGCCGCCTGCACGAGCGCACGCCGAACGATGGGCGTCGCAGGAGCGCCCCTCAGCGCGCGCGCCGCGGCGCGCACCGCCTGATATCCGCGCGCGCCGAGCACGACGGTATAGAGGCTGTCGTCGGCGTGGCCAGTCAACCGGACCAGCGCGTCAATCGCTGCCTCCTTCACGTTGTCGTTGGCGTCGCGTGCGAGCGAGCGCAGCCGCTGGGTGTCGGCAAGGACAGCGGCCGCGCGCGCCGCGTAGACGCGCAGCCAGTGCGAGTCGCTCGTCGAGGACGAAGCCAGCGCGGGGCGCGCATCCGCGGGTGCGATGCGCGCGAGGGCGACAAGTGCATGCGCCGCCGGCTGCCACGCGGCGCCTCCCGCCAAGCGGGTGCGCAGCGACGCGGTCGGCAGCCAGCCGCGGAGCGTGGCGGTCAGCGCCTCATCGCCGGCGCAGGCGGCGGTGACGAGATCGGCAGCACGGAGCCGGACGTGCCACGAATCGTCGCCGAGCGCAGTGCGGAGGGCGGCACAATCAACCTTCTTCGGGTCGAGGGCCCGATACCGCAGGCGCCAGGCGGGGTCCGGGTAGGAGGGCGGCGCCGGCAGTGCGCCCAGTGCGTCGCGTCCCGCAAGCTTGGGGTCGCGGATGCGCATGAGCGCGCGCTGGGCAATCAGCGCGACTCGCGCGTCCCTGTTCCGGATGCCATCGCCGAGGGCGCGATCAGTGGAATCACGCCGGTCCTCGGCCCACAGGACTCGGCGCAGGAGCACGGTGTCGGGGGCCTGCGCCCCGGCGGTGCGGGTCGCGGCGCACAGGACGAGGAAGGCGAGCGCGAATGGTCTCATGGCAGCGAATGGAGGCGAAAGCCGATGGGTGCGCAAGAGGGGAGGGGCAGCGCAGCCTCCATCGGGGCGGGGACGCAAGGGGGTCGTCTCCCCAGGGCACTGGCCAGCGAAGCCCCGGCGAAGGCCGTATTCATTAGTTGGCAGCGTCCCGGGGCGCGACTCTCGTGCCGCCGGGCCCATCTGGACCTCAACGCCAGAGTCCCGTGCCCACTCGTTCTCTCTTCGCACGCGCCGGCCATGTCGCCGCGCTCCTCCTGTTTCTCGTTGCGCCGTCGTTCGCCCAGCAGGGCGCCGACGCCAAGCTCACCGCGCTGCGCGAGACGCTCGCCAAGGAAGGGTACATCGAGCCGTCGGCGGATATCGCCAAGCTCGTGACCGCCCCGCGGCAGCTCGTGGTGACGCTCACGAACCCGAGCCCCGACCGTCAGTATTTCCTGCGCGAAGTGACCGACGGATTGCCGAGCGTGCAGACGTATGGCAAGCCGCACGTCTACTTCGCCGGCCTGCAGGTGGACACCAAGGCCAACCGTGCCCGCGCCCTCACGGCGCGCGGCGCCATCAGCCTGCAGCTCATTGATGCGCGCACGGGCACCACGACGACTATCGAGGCGCCGAAGGGGGCGACAATCACCGCCCCCGTCTGGTCGCCCGACAGCAAGAAGGTCGCGTATATCGCCAACTTCGATGCCGCCTCGCACGTCTTCGTCGCCGACATCGCCACCGGCAAGTCGGTGCAGGTCACCAAGACTCCGCTGCTCGCCACGCTTGTCACGTCGGTGGACTGGACGGCCGACGGCAAGAACATCGTGGCCGTGCTCGTCCCCGAGCCGCGCACGGAGATGCCGAAGAAGCCCGACATCGCCACCGGCCCGCGCGTGCAGCTCTGGACCGACGGGGCAAAGGCGCCCGAGCGCAACTACGCCTCGCTGATGGACGAACCGTGGGAGTTTGACCAGTTCGAGTACTTCGTCACCGGCCAGCTGGCCGTGATTGACGTGGCCAGGAAGACGGCGCGGAAGGTTGGTGCGCCGGCCATGCTCTCGTCGGTGGATGCCTCGCCCGACGGCAAGTATTTCCGCGTGTCGATCATGCAGAAGCCGTTCTCGTACGTGGTGCAGTATTCGAGCTTCGGCAGCGCCGACGTCGTATGGGACGCCGACGGCAAGCAGCTGGCGCAGATCGCCAAGCGCGACCTCCGGTTTGCCGGTGACACCACGGGTGGCCCGGGCGGGTTCGGCGGCCGCGGCGGCGCCGCGGGCGGCAAGAAGGGGCTTGCCTGGATGCCGCAGGGCGACGGCTTCTATTACATCGCGCAGGATTCCGCGGCGCGCGGCGACAGCACGCGTCGGGCGGGTGGTCCGCCGGCCGGCGGCGCCCAGGCGGAAGGCGGCCGTCCCGGCGCGGGTGGCGCGGCGACGCGCCCGGAAAAGGTCGTGCAGTGGCTGCCGCCATTCGGCGACAAGGACCTCAAGGTCATCTATCAGCACACCGCGGCCATTGCCAGCGCGGTCTTCTCCGACGACGCGCAGACGTTGTTCCTTGCCACCAGCAACAACGGCATGGGGGAGATCTTCGCGGTCAAGCTGAGCGACCCGACCAGGCGCATGAGCATCGTGCGCCAGCGCGGGTGGACGCCCACGTTCGCCGGCGGCGGCCGTGCCACAGGCTTCCCGGGCGGCGGCGGCCGCGGCGGCGCCGACACGCTGTCGTTCTACACCAACCCCGGCGCCATGCTCACCAGGCGCGGCACGAATGGCGGCGAAGTCGCCGTCGTGAGCACCGCCGGCGAGGTCTTCCTGAAGGGAACGCAGTACTCGCGCGACTACCTGGCCAATCCGCCGAAGGACTTCCTCGACAAGGTCGAGATGGCAACAGGCAAGAAGACGCGCGTCTTCGAGGCGGCGGCCAAGGACGTCGCGGAGTCGCTTGGTTCGCTGCTCGACGACGACGGCGCGTTCGCCATCGTGACGCGCGAGTCGCCGACCACCGTGCCCAACGCCTACCTCAAGGACCTCAAGGCCGGCACGCTCACCCAGCTCACCAGGAACGTGGACCCGGCCCCCGAGTTCACGGCCTTCCAACGCAAGCGCATCGTCGTGACGCGCGCCGACGGC
>JAJZRK010000306.1 GCA_021802745.1 bacterium | reverse complement strand
GGCGGGTCCTCCATGAAGTCGTCGCGCTCGATCCACAGTTCGCGCGAGAACGGAATCTTGCGCGAGCCGGTGAGCGGGACGTCGTGCGGATAGTACGAGCCGTCGAGCTCGTCCACCTGGCCTTCGGGATAGTTGGTGAGCACGACCTTGAGCGGGTTCACGACGCAGAGCACGCGGGGGACGCGCATGTTGAGGTCGTTGCGCACCGCGTGTTCGTACGCCGCCATCTCGGTGCGCGCCGGCTTGCGGGCCACGCCGACCCCTTCGCAGAAGGCGCGAATTGCTTCCGGCGTCACGCCGCGGCGGCGGATGCCCGAGAGGGTGTGCAGGCGCGGGTCGTCCCAGCCGCTGACGTGCCCGTCGTTGACGAGGCGCAGCAGCTTGCGCTTGCTGACGACCGTGTAGTCGAGGACGAGGCGCGCGAACTCCGTCTGTTCGGGCGGCTTCTCGAAGCCGGCCTCGCGGACGAGCCAGTCGTAGATCTCCTTGTTGTCCTTGAACTCGAGCGTGCACAGTGAGTGCGTGATCCCCTCGATGGCGTCGCTCAGCCCGTGCGCGAAGTCGTACAGCGGGTAGATGCACCAGGCGTCGCCGCGGCGGTAATGCGAGGCGTGCGCGATGCGCATCAGGATCGGGTCGCGCATGATCATGTTGTGGTGCGCGAGGTCAATCTTGGCGCGCAGCACGTGCGATCCGTCGGGGAACTCGCCCGCCTTCATGCGAGCGAGCAGGTCGAGATTCTCGGCGACGCTGCGGTCACGGTAGATGCTCGGCGTCCCCGGCGTGGTGACGGTGCCGCGGTGCTCGCGCACCTCGTCTTCGGTTTCGCTGTCGACGTAGGCCTTCCCCTTCTCCACCAGCTTGACGGCGATGTCGTAGAGCTGTTCGAAGTAGTCGGAGGCGTAGTACTCGGCGTCCCACTGGAAGCCCAGCCAGTTGATGTCCTTCTTGATGGCCTCGACGTACTTGATGTCTTCGGTGAACGGGTTGGTGTCGTCGAAGCGCAGGTGAATGCGGCCGCCGAACTCGGCGGCGAGACCGAAGTTCAGGCAGATGGACTTGGCGTGGCCGATGTGCGGGTAGCCGTTGGGTTCCGGCGGAAACCGGGTGCAGACGGCGCGACCGAACTTGTTGGACGCGACGTCGGCCGCGACCATGTCTCTAATGAAGTCCCGCCGGGGGGGGTCCGAGCTCACGCGCACACCTGGGTGTTGGGGTCAGACTGGGGAGCGTTGAAAGTAACTCAGATGAGGCGCGCGTGGAGGTAGCGGCGGGAGGCGCGACGCTGCGGGCGGTGGTCGGCCGCCGGGCGCACGGTGCCGGCGCGGACCCACCGCCCGGCGTGCACAGCCACCAGGCTCGCCGCGACGCTCCCGCGTCGCATCTGGACGATGCGGAGAACGCCCCGTACCTTGTACGCCATTCACCGACGAGCACCCAAACAGTTTCCCGATCCACGGCCACGGAACGTCCGGTAATGCGGCCGGCAGGTTGCGGCCGGGCCGTGCGGGACGCTGCGAGTTGCGTTCGTTACAGCGGACCGCGAGGTCCGACGCAGGCATAGGGTCGGCCAACAGCAATCTCAGTTCGGCAACCACAACGTGCCCACCGTCCGCAGGCCGGTGGCCACCGCTGATTCTCGATGACATCGCACGCCACCGTATCTCCCCTCTCCATCCCCACCCCTTGCTGGAGGAACGGATCGATGCAGCAAATTCGATGGTTCACGCGCGTGACAGCCAGCGCCATAGCCCTCGCGGTCCTGGCGCAACCGCTCGTCGCGCAGGAGGCGACGGGCACCGTGCGCGGCCGCGTCACGATCTCCGCGTCCGGCACCCCCCTGGCGTCGGTGCAGGTCTTCATCGTCGGCACCAAGCTCGGCGGGATGACCAACGCCAGCGGCACTTACTCGATCAGCGGCGTGAAGGTCGGCCGGCAGACGGTCCGTGCTCGCGCACTCGGCTATCAGCCGACTGACCTCACCGTCACCGTCACGACCGATGGCGCCCGCGCCGACTTCGCGCTCAACACGGCCGCGGTCTCGCTGAACGAAGTCGTCGTCACCGGTACCGCCGGCGCCGCACGCATGCGTGAGGTCGGCAACTCGATCGGATCCGTGAAGGTCGCCGAGACGCCGTCGATCCAGACGTCCGTGTCGTCGATTCTCTCGGGCCAGATGGCCGGCGTGAACGTCACGGGCGGCTCCGGCAACGCCGGCGCCGGCTCGGCCATCCGCCTCCGCGGCATGACGTCAGTGGCGCTCACCAACCAGCCACTCATCTACATTGACGGCGTCCGCCTGCGCAGCGATGAGTATCCGAAGAATGTGTCATCGCAGGCCGGCCAGGGCTTGCGGTCCGGTCACGTCAACGCCAGCCCATTGAATGATATCAATCCCGACGACATCGACCGTATCGAGGTCGTGAAGGGGGCGGCGGCGGCCACGCTGTACGGCACGGACGCCGCGGCGGGCGTGATCCAGATCTTCACCAAGCGCGGCGCTGCGGGCGCCGCGCAGTGGCAGGTGCAGGCCACGACCGGATTCAACCACCTGCAGAAATTCGGCACGAGCGACGCGCCGTACCTCTTCATGGATGCCTTCCTCCGGGACGGCAAGCGCGACGGGGCGTCGCTCTCGGTGTCGGGCGGCACGCAGGGCAACACCCGCTATTTCCTGTCGTTCGCCGGTGATCAGCAGCAGGGTGTCATGCCGCTCGACAACGAGCGGAAGTACAATCTCCGGGCGAACTTCGACTTCACGCCGTTGAAGAACTTGGCGGTGAACTGGAACAGCTCGTACGCCAACGACGCCATCCAGAACACGCCGGCCGGCAACAACGCGTCAGGACTGACGCTGAACGCCTTCCGGCGCGACCGTAACTACTTCGGTGACAGTACGACGGCCAAGATATCCCAGGTGCTCACCTACCAGCTGCACACCTGGATCGACCGCGTCATCATGGGCACTACGGCGACGTGGACGCCGATCACCAACGTGTCGAGCCGCCTGACGCTTGGCCTCGACCGGGCCGCACTCGAGAACCGCAACCTGCGTCCGTACGGGTTCGTAGCCGCCCCGCAGGGCATCATCAGCGACACGCGCTGGTCGAATCTGACGCTGAGCATCGACTGGGCCAACAACTACGAACATCGCTTCGCCAACGGGCTCCAGAGCACGACGTCGGCCGGCACGCAGTACGTGTCGTCGGCCGTCAGCAGCAACGAGGCGTACGGCGAGTCGTTCCCGGGCCCGGGCGTCCCGACGGTGTCGAGCGCGTCCATCAAGAGCGCCTTCGAAACCCGACAAACGATCGTCACCGGCGGCGCCTTCTTCCAGGAACTGCTCGGCTGGAAGGATCGCTACTTCGTGACGGCCGGCCTGCGCATCGAC
>JAJZRK010000035.1 GCA_021802745.1 bacterium | reverse complement strand
CTGTGCCATGGCGCTCGCGCGTGGGCTGGCGGTCTTCACGACGGATGCCGACTTCGTCGCCTACCAGCGGGTGTGTCCGCTGGTGCTCCACGTGCCGCGCAACTAGGCGCCGGCGGCCCTTCGCCGCCGGCGCCGTCCGCGTCTACCGGTTCGCCAGGTCCACCGTCGCGAGGAACGTGATGCGCGCGAGGTCTTCCATGATCTCGGGCGTCAGGATCTGCCAGCGATCCTTCGTCGTGTGATAGCTCGCATACGGCAACGGCGGCGCGCCGCTCGTGCCGACGGACACCGTCGGGATCTTCGCCCACAGGAAGTGCGCGGCGTCCTGCCGCGGCCGCGCGAGATTCAGGTTGGAGAACGCGCCCATCGCCCGGTGCACGTACTGCGAGTCGGCGCGCTGCATGGCCGCGAAGATCTCCGGATACTCCACGCCCGACGACACGCCAATGCGTTCGCCGCGGCCGACGCTTTCGAGGTTCAGGAACGCCGTGATCTTCGCGTTCGGCACGACGGGATGGTTCACGTAGTACTCCGAGCCCCACACCCCCTGCTCTTCGGCGCCGAAGATCAGCAGCAGCACGCTGCGCTTGAGCGGCACCTTGGCCCGCGTGATTGCCTCCGCCGCGGCGAGCAGCACGGCCACGCCCGACGCGTTGTCGTGCGCCCCCGGCATCATCTCATGGTTGTAGCCGAGGTGGTCGAGGTGCGCGCCAAGCACGATGTACTCGTCCTTGAGCGCGGGATCGCTCCCCGGCAGCACGGCAATCACGTTCGACCCGATCCCCTCGGGGTGGTGCTGCGTGTTGTTCGCGAGCGTCATCGTCTTGCCGAGCGGCCGCGAGGCCGGCTTGCGCGTGGCCCGGATCTGGTCCACCGTCTGCCGATGGGCCATCGGCAGGCCGGCGAAGAGATCGTCCATCACCGCGTTGCCGACGTACGTGAGGATGAAGCCCTTCACGAAGCGCGCGTTGGGATTGACGATGTGGTAGTCGTAGACCATGCCGACGGCGCCGTGCCTGGCGGCGTTCTCGATCTTGTAGCTGTGGAACGAGTACGGGCGCCACTTCTTGAACAGCACCGTGTCGGGCATCGGGCCCATCGGCACCTCGGGCTCCAGCACGACGATCTTTCCCTTCACGTCCACGCCGGCGTAATCATCGTAGCCAAGCTCGGGCGCGGTGACGCCGTAGCCCACATACACGGCCTCGGCGGTGACGCGCCCCGAGTCTGACGTGGAGCCCTGGTCGAACTCGGTCTCCCACGTGTACGACTTCACGATCGTGCCGCCGACCGCCTGCGGAAGCTGCAGCGACAGCTCCGTCCCCGGGCGCACGAGCGTGTAGGGGTTGGGAAACTTCTGGTACCACGTCCCCTTGTCGCCGGCCGGCTGGTAGCCCCAGCTGCGCAGCAGTCCGACGGTCCACGCTGCCGACGAGTCGTAGCCGGGCGTGCCGGTCAGTCGTCCGCCGTACTTCTCGGCCGTCATCTCCTTCACGTAATCGAGTATGACGTGGGACGAGATGCCGTGCATCGCCGTGACCAGACGGTCCGGCGGCGAGGCGGGTGCCTGCGGCTGACGGGTGGGTGCTTGAGCGCCGGCCGTGACGACGGCCAACGCAATGCACGAGAGCAACGCGAGGGGGCGCGTGGAGAGCCGAACGCGTGACACGAATGTCCTCACGAGGGTGGCGAGACTGGCGCGGACTGGCCGCGCGATCACGTCCTTGAGTTTGGACGTCGGTGCGGCGGACTGCCAGTCTGTGGTCCGCAGCGCCCCGCCCCCACTCCGCCGAGGGGAGTCCGCTAGTGCTTCCCGCTCATCCGCCGCAACACCCGCCCTGCTCGCCGCGCTGCCTCTTCCAGCCGCTCGGGCGAGGTGATGAACGACACGCGAAAGAACCCCTCGCCGCCGTCGCCCAGCGCCTTGCCGGCGAGCACGACGACGCCCTCCTCCTGCATCAGGCGCTCGTGAAACTCGACCGACGAGACGCCCGCCGGGAGCGGCACCCAGAGGTACATGGAGGCCTTCGGCGACTCGACGTTGAACCCCTCGGCACGAAACGCCGCCACCGCCGCGTCGCGACGCGCCTTGAAGATGGCGAGGTTCCCCGGCAGCCAGTCGGCGTGACTCTCGAAGGCCGCGACGGCCGCGCGCTGGGACGCCAGGAATTGGCCGGTGTCCACGAAGCTCTTCACCTTCGCCAGCGGGGTGGTGAACTTCGACGCACCCGCTGCCCAGCCGAGCCGCCACCCGGTCATGTTGTACGTCTTCGACAGCGAGTGGAACTCCAGCGCCACCTCGCGCGCGCCGTCAATCTCGAAGATCCCGGGCGCCACGTAGCCGTCGAACGTCATCTCGCTGTACGCGTTGTCGTACACGAGCAGCACATCATGCGTCGCGCACCAATCCACGACCTTCTTCAGGTAGTCGCGCGGCGCCACGGCGGCCGTGGGATTGTTGGGATAGTTGAGGTAGAGGATCTTCGCCCGCGCGCGCACCTCCACCGGAATCTCATCCACGTCCACGAGAAAGTTCGTCCGCGGCGTGATGGGATACATATACGGCCGCGCGCTGCTGAGCAGCGTGCCGCCGAGGTACGACAGGTAGCCGGGATCGGGGATGATCGCGACGTCGCCGGGTTCGAGGTACGCCAGCGCGAGGTGCGCAATCCCCTCCTTGCTGCCGATGAGCGGCACGATCTCCGTGAGCGGGTCGAAGCGCTGGCCGAAGCGCCGCTCCATCCACGTCGCGGCGGCCTCGCGAAACGCGGGCAATCCCAGTCCGAAGCCGTAGCGCGACATCGCGGGATCCTGCGCGGCCTCGGCGAGCGCGGCCACCGCCCGTGGCGGCGCGGGCAGGTCGGCATCGCCGGCGCCGAGGTCAATGACGTCCATGCCGCGCGCGAGGAGTTCCCGCTTCGTCTGCGGGATGGAGGCGAGCATGTACGGGGGGAGTGACGCGAACCGCGAGGAGAGGCGGGGCATGGAGCAGACGGTAGACGGTAGACGGTAGACGGTAGACGGTAGACGGTAGACGGTAGATTCGTCCCCCAAAAGTACTCGCGCCGCCCGTGGGCGGCGCGTGGCACGTCAGCTGGTCGGCGGGTTGAACCCTGGCCCGGCCTCCACCCACGACCGATAGTACTCCCGGTCTTCCGCCCCAAGCACCGACTTTGCCACGTGCAGCGGACGGAACGAGTCCATCATCACGGCCAGTTCGTTCGTCTGCCTGGCCCCGATGCTCGCCTCGGTGCGGCCGGGGTGCGGGCCGTGCGGCAGGCCGTCGGGATGGTGCGTGATCGAACCGTACTCGATCCCCTTGCGGCTCATGAACTCGCTCGAGGCATAGAACAGCACTTCATCGGAATCCACGTTGCTGTGCGCGTAGGGCGCGGGAATCGCCTGCGGGTCGAAGTCGTACGGCCGCGGGCAGAACGAGCAGATGACGAAGCCGTCGCCCTGGAAGGTCTGGTGCACCGGTGGCGGCTGATGGATGCGCCCGACGATCGGCTCGAAGTCGTGGATGTTGAACGCCCACGGGTAGAAGAAGCCGTCCCACCCCACGACGTCGAGCGGATGGTGGTCGAGCACCATCTCGGTGAGCCCGTTGTACTGCTTCACGATCACCGGGAACTCGCCCTGCTCGTCGAAGGTCACCAGCTCCCGGGGAATGCGAAAGTCACGTTCGCTGTACGGCGCCCCCTCGACGATCTGCCCGTAGTCGGTGCGGTAGCGCGACGGCGGCCGCACGTACCCGCGGCTCTCCATGATGAGCATCTTCGCCGGCGTCGTGAACCGCCACCGGTGCATGATGCCACGCGGAAGCACCACGTAGTCGCCGGGCTGCACGGGGAGAAAGCCAAACTGTGATTCGAGCGTCCCCGCCCCCTCGGCGAGATACACCACCTCATCGGCCTGGGCGTTGCGGAAGAAGTGCGCGTCGTCCACGTCCGGCTCCGACCAGAGCATCGCGATGTCGTTGTTGAACAGCAGCGGGATGCGGTCGAGCGTCGGCGAGCCGCCCTTGGGCAGCTGCCGCGTGCGAAAGTGCCGGTGGCGCAGCGCGCGGTCGGGGTCCCTCTCCCACTTCAGGTCGCGCAGGTGCTTGACCGTGAGGACGGTCGTGGGCGGATGGATATGATAGATGAGCGACGACGGGCCGGTGAACCCCTCGTTGCCCATCAGCTGCTCGCTGTAGAGCCCGCCGTCGGGACGGCGAAAGACGGTGTGCCGCTTGCGCGGCACCTGGCCAAGCGTGTGGTAGAAGGGCACTAGAGATTCCCCCGCAGGGCCTGTTCGCGCTCGATGCTTTCAAAGAGCGCCTGGAAGTTCCCCTTGCCGAACCCCTTGGCGCCCTTGCGCTGGATGATCTCGAAGAAGAGCGTCGGGCGGTCCTGCACGAGCCTGGTGAAGATCTGCAGCAGGTAGCCTTCGTCGTCGCGGTCCACGAGGATGCCGAGTTCCTGCAGGGTGGCGAGATCCTCGTCAATCGTGCCGACGCGCGACTGCAGGGTGTCGTAGTACGTCGTCGGCGTCTGGTTGAACTCGACGCCGCGCGCGCGCAGCGCCTTGACCGTGCCGATGATGTCGTCGGTGGCCATGGCGATGTGCTGCACGCCGGGGCCGCGGTAGTAGTCGAGGTACTCCTCGATCTGGCTCTTCTTCTTGCCGGTTGCCGGCTCGTTGATCGGGAACTTGATGCGCCCGTTGCCGTTGCTCATCACCTTCGACATCAGCGCCGAGTACTCGGTGTTGATGTCCTTGTCGTCGAAGGTGAGCAGGTTGAAGAAGCCCAGCACGCGGGCATAGAACTCGACCCACGCGTTCATCTTGCCGAGCTCCACATTGCCGACGCAGTGGTCCACGTACTTGAGCCCGACAGGCGGCGGCGCGAACGCCGGCGCCGCGGCGCGAAACCCGGGGAGAAAGCGCCCGCGGTAATTGCGGCGCTCCACGATGGAGTGGATGGTGTCGCCGTAGGTCTTGATCGCGGCAATCACCACCTCGCCGTCGCCGTCGGCCGTCACTTCTGGTGCGTGCACCGACTCGGCGCCGCGCGCGATGGCCTTCGCATAGGCGTCGCGGGCGTCGTCCACCCAGAAGGCGAGGTCGCGCACGCCGTCGCCGTGCTGGCGGATGTGCTCGGCGATCGGTCCTTCGGGACCCAGCGGCGAGGTGAGGACGAACCGGATCTTGTCCTGCTGCAGCAGGTACGAAGCGCGATCGCGAACACCGGTTTCCGGCCCACGGTACCCGATCAGCTGAAAGCCGAACGCAGCCCGGTAATAGTGCGACGCCTGCCTGGCGTTGCCAACGTAGAACTCGATGTAGTCCGTGCCGTTGATGGGAAAGGTGTCGTGCGGCTCAACGGCGCGGGGGGCGGTCAGGGTGGCCATGGGGGGCTCAGGACAGATGGGAGACGGAAGACTGAAGACGGGAGAGCAACGACACATCCGGCCATCAGCAGGCGAGTTCTACACCTCGCCGGAGCATACGGTCATCGCAGCGCCCGGGGCGACGACACCGGGGCGCCATCGCCGTTCAACTGCCGCGCGCGCCCGTGGCCGCGCTCGTCCAGAACTGTCCCCACATGCTCGTCGTGAAGCAGCAGCCAGCCGACAAAGTGACGTGGCCGGCCGGTTGGGCCGCAGGGGGTTTCGATGACATCGGCATAGGGGGACTGCCCAATGTATTGCCGGCGCGGGGATTCGACAATTCATGCACACCCTCTACCTTAGTGTACTTCCGTGTCCGCAACCGACATCATGCCTGACTTTCTGAAGACCGTGCTCTCCCCTGAGGAGACGCTGAAGCTGGCGCCGGAGATTGGCCGCCATCCCGCTGCGAAGGTGTGGGTGTATCGCTATAGACACACCTCCGAACCCTGGACCCTCAGCATCGCCACGCACGCGCAGCCCGGCTCGCGCATGCTGTCGCTGGGCGGCTTTCGCATCGCGCCCGAAAGCCGGACGAGCCTCCCGGGGTGGAACCCGGATCACGAGGCGATTGACCTCGCCATCGGCATGGACGAAAAAGTCTACTGGTCGCGCCTGCTCAAGGTGGGCGGCCCGCACGTCCAGCGGGACTTCTCGCGCATCGTGGGCGGCAAGTGCGTGATGCTCCCGACGCCCGGCTCGCGCGTCGGCGAGGCGCGCGATCGCGAATTGCTCGACTTTGCCATCGCGTGCTTCCGCGACGTGGAGCAGACGGGGTTCTTCCTCACCACGGGGCAGGACCTGGGCCACGGCATCATGAGCGACGGTACCACGGGCTCCCTGCACTACCTCAACGCGCAGTACAAGGGGAGCGTCATCTCCGACACGGGCGCGCCGACGGCCGAGGGCAACTACTGGATGCTCGTCGGCCAGCTCAAGGGAGCCGGAATTTCGTTGAAGGGCGCCGTCGTCGGCCTGATCGGCGCCGGGAACATCGGCCTGCACATCATTGACCACCTGCTTGCCGACGGCGCCACGCCGCTGGTGGTCGAGGCGAAGCCCGCCATCCGCGCCGCGCTCGCTGCGCGCGGGGTGAAGTGCTGGCCGGCCGAAGGCAAGGCGGAGTTCCTGCGCCAGCCCATGGACGCCCTCGTGCTCAACGCCGCCGGCGGCTCGCTCGACTCGGCCACCGTCGCGGCCTGCGCGGCGAATGACCGGCTCAAGGTCATCAACGGGTCCGAGAACCTCGTCATGCCGAATCCGGAGGACGAGGACGTCCTGCGCGCGGCGAAGAAGATCTTCTGCCCCTGCGAGTGCGCGGGGATGATGGGCTACCTCACGGCCGCCGAGGAGTACCTGAGTCACCTCGCCGGTGAGGAATTCCGCGTCGCATCCATGAACGAAGCGGCCAAGGCGCTCGAGGCACCGGGGGAGCGGGCCACGCGGCACGTCATTGACGGCGGGTATCGCCAGACGATGTCGCAGGCGATGCAGGCGCTCTACGCGTAGCGGTTAGAGGCTCCACGCCGCCGGCGTGCGGTCCCAGCGGTGTGCGCGCAGCCGCTCGAGCACCGGCGCCGGCAGCGGTCCGCGTGCCACCGCGGCGACATTCGCCGCGACGTGCGCCGGGCGCCGCATCCCCGGGATCACCGTGTGGACGGCGTGATGCGAGATGCAGAAACGCAGCGCGAGTTCGGGAAGGGTGACGTCGTCGGGCAGGTCGGCGCGCAGCGCCTCGACGCGCGCCACGGTGGGGCCGAGGTTCTCCGGACCGAAGTAGATGCGGCGGAAGTCCCCCTCGGGGAACGTCGAGTCTGCATGCAGCTGCCCCGCCAGCGACCCCTCGTCGAACGGGACGCGCGCGATCACCGCCACGCCCAGCGCCTGGCAGGCCGCGAACAGCTCGTCTTCCGGCGCCTGGTCGAACACGTTGTAGATCACCTGCACGGCGTCCACGAGCCCGGTGCGCAGCGTGTCGAGGCAGTTCGTCGGCTCCCACCGGTTCACGCTCACCCCCACGGCGCCGATCAGACCTTCGCGGCGGAGGTCATCCATGGCCCGCTGCCAGCGCTCGTCGCGCGCCCACGCGTCTTCCCACACATGGAACTGCAGCAGGTCCACGCGCGGCAGGCCGAGGTTCGCCAGCGACTTCTCGGCGTACCGGCGAATATGATCGGGCGGAAAGCAGTCATCAAGCGTGAATTCGCGCCGCGACGGCCATTGCAGGTTCTTCGGCGGAATCTTCGTCGCCGTGTACAGGCGGCGTTCGGGGTGCGCGCGCACGAGCGTGCCGAGGATCCGTTCGCTCGCCCCGCGGCCGTATCCCCACGCCGTGTCGAAGAAGGTCACGCCGTCCGCGACCGCGCGCTCGAGTGCCTGCTCCACCTCGGCGGCGTCGGTGCCCGACCAGTTCGCGAGTCCCCACATCCCGTAGCCGAGCGGTGCGACGGGCCACTGCAGGCGGCCGAAAGCGCGAGTGTCCATGGCGCGGGAAGATGGGCGCCTGTGCGACGCCAGACAAGCCGCCGGCACGCACCGACCCGCGTCGTCGCGTCGTCACCGCGGCCGCGCGTCACTCGCTTGCCGGGCGCGACACCCGGTACGATGTTCCTTATATAGATGCGCGCTTGCCTCGTTCGTTCCCAAGGTCTCTCGTGACGTCTCCCGCCGACCAGCCGACCCTGCGCGCTCCGCGCCGCGACATTGAAGCGCGCACGCTCTGGCTCGCGTTCGGCGTGGTGACGCTGCTGGTGATCGCGGTGACCCTTGGCGTGGTTCGGCTCAACGGCCGCCAGGCGGAGCGTTCGGCCGGCCGGACGATGGCGGCGATTGCGCGCGCGCAGAGTCAGCTGATCCGGTTCCAACTGAACGAGCGCCTGATGGATGCGCGCCTGCTCAGCGTGGACCAGTCCGTGTGGGGGAGCGTCGCCTCGCCGGGCGCCGGGGCGACCGTTTCAAGGGACCCGGCCGCACTCGCGCGCGCCATCGATCAGACGCGCGAGTCGTACGGGTACTCGGAGATCAAGCTCGTTGACACGGCGCTGCGCGTGGTCTATCCCGCGAGGTACGCACTCGATCCCAGGGAATTGACAGTCGTCACGCGCGCCCTGGCGGCGAGAGCGGCGGCGATCCTCCCATTTCAGACGAACGCCGCCGGTCAACTGAAGTTCGGCCTCGCCTATCCGGTCTTCCTCGACGGCGACTCGACCAGGCGGATGCTCGGCGCCGTGCTAAGCGAGCGCGACGCGTCGGTCACGCTGCTCCCGCTGCTCGCCCAGCTCCAGGGAGAGTACGAGGGAGCGGAAAGCATCATTCTTCAGGCCGCCGATGACTCCCTCACCGTCGTCGCTGCGACGCGCAACGGTTCCGCCTTCGTGCCGTTGCGCGTCCGCATGTCCCGCCACGACTCCACCCACGTAGGGGCCCTGGTCAATGCGGAAAACGCGGACACCGTGGTCGAGGGACTCGACTATCGAGGCGTCCGCGTGCTCGCCGCCGGCCAGCGTATCGAGGCCACGCCCTGGGTGGTGGTCGCCAAGGTCGACCTGCAGGCGCTGCACGCGGCTGAGCTACCGTTCGCCGCTCTCGCCTGGCTCGTCGCGGTCGTGTTCATTCTGCTCGTCGGACTCGGCGTGCGCATGATGCGGCTGGTCGCGCTGCGACGCGCCGAGCAACAGGAGTTCGCGCTGGCGACGCGTTTCCTCACCGCCACCACGGCATCCATTGATGGCAGCGTCATCCTGACGACGAACGGGCAGCTGCTCGACGTGAATCCCGCCCTCGAGCGCCTGACCGGATTCAATCGCCACGAGCTGCTGGGGCTGACGCTCGCCGACCTGATGAAGAGCGTCCCCGCCGACGAAGTGCGGGAATGGATCGCCGAGTTGATTCGGCGGCAGAGCGCGCACTTTCACAGCCAGTGGCGCCGCAAGGACGGTTCGGTGATCGAGGTGGACATCAGCGCCTCGCACTTGCCGGGCGACGAGGGGGGCGAACTCTTCTGCTTCGTCCGCGACGTCACGGAGCAGATTGAGACCAATCGCCGTCTCGCGCGGCTGAACACCCTGTACACGTTCCTGAATCGGGCGAGCGAGGCGCTGTTCGCCGCCAGCACCGCGCAGGCGGCGTACGACATCGTCGTGCAGGCGGCGCTGGCCCACGGACGCTTCGAACTGTGCTGGATCGGCGCCGTGGACGCCGCGGCCGGCCTCATCCGACCCGTCGCGTGGGCGGGCGCCGCCAGCGAGTACATGAGGCAGTTGCACATCACGACCGATCCATCGCTCCCCACGAGCCAGGGGCCGACGGGACTTTGCGTGCGCGAAGCGCGCGCGGTCATTGTCAACGACTTCTCGCACGACCCGCGAACCACGCCCTGGCGGGCGATGGCGAAAGAGCACCACCTCGGGGCCTCGGCCGCGCTCCCCGTCATCGTGGATGGGCAGGCGGTGGCAGCCGTGAGTCTCTATGCCGCCGAACCCGGCTTCTTTGACGACGAACTCGTCAACACCCTGAGTGAGGTGGCGCGGCTGCTCGGTCTCGTGTTGCAGTCGGTGGCCAATGAGGAGCGGCGCCGCGCCGAGGAAGAGCGCCGGCGCCTCAGCGAAGAGCGCTTCCGCCGCCTCTTCGAGTCGTCGCCGCTTCCGATGTACGTGCTGCACGAGGACACCGGGCTCATCAGCCGCGTCAACCACGCCTTCACCGAGCGGTTCGGCTATACCAGCGACGACCTCCCGGATGCGGAGAGCCAGATGGTCCGGTTCTACCCCGATCCGGAGCTGCGCTCGGCAATGGCCGACCACTGGGCCGAGGCCCTGGAGCGCGCGGCCGCCTCGGACACGACGGTGCAGTTTCCCGACGTTCGCATCTGCTGCCGCGACGGCACCTACCGCGACGTGCAGGGCTTTGTCTCGCACGCCGGCGACGAACTGGTCATCGGCTGGGTGGACTTCACGGAGCAGCGCGCCACGCAGGCCACGCTGCAGCAGGCCGAGGAAATCGCGAAGCTCGGCAGCTTCTCGCACGACTTCGCCTCCAACGAGATCCGGACCTCGCCCGGCTTTCTCGAGGTCCTCGGCTTCGAGAGTGCAGTCCGCGACAGCCACCGCGACCCGTCCATTCCGTGGCTGTTCAACATGTTCCACCCCGAAGACCAGGCGGTCATGCTCTCCGAATTCCTGCGTCGGGGCGACGTGGACGCGACCGTCCGCGCCGTGCCCGACGGCGGGCCGCAACGCTACCTGCGCGTGCGCGTTGGCGTGGTGCACGACACCACGGGGCATCCGCTGCGGGCCGTGGGCTCCGTGCAGGACGTCACCGCCGAAGTGACGGCCACCATCGAGCTGCGGCGCTATCGCGACCACCTGCAGGAACTCGTGGATGAGCGAACCGCCGAACTCGCCAAGGCCAACGCGACGCTGCAGGCCACCGACCGACGGCTCAAGGCCATGCTGGCGATGAGCCAGAAGGCGTCAACGCTGGGCGAGTCGGCCATCCTCCAGCTCGGCGTGGACGAGGCCGCGCGCCTCACCGGCAGCCCGGTGGGTTTCCTGCACCTCGTCACGGAGGACGAGGAGCGTGTCGAGTTCGCGGTCTGGGCCGCCGGGACGCAGGAGCAGGGCGACTGCCTGTACGAAAGCCACTACGACGTCGTCGGCGCCCAGACCTGGACCACCGCGGTGCGCCAGCGCCAGCCGGTGGTGATCAACACGGCGGTCATGTCCCAGCTCGCGGCGTGCCCGCAGGGGCATGTGCCGCTGCGCCGATGCCTCGTGGTGCCGGTGCTCGAAGGCGAACGCGTGCGCATGCTCCTCGCCGTGGGCAACAAGGACACCGACTACCACGCGTCCGATGTGCAGGAACTCCAGTTCATCGGCCATGACGTCTGGAGCGCGCTCAGCCGCCGCCGGGCCGACCTTGCCCTCGAACAGGCGTACGAGCGCGTGAAGGCCAGCGACCAGCGCTTCGCGTTCGCCATGGAGGCATCGTCGGAAGGCGTGTGGGAGTGGGACTTCGTGCGCGACGCGTTGACCGTCAACGACCCGTACGCCACGATGCTCGGCTTCGCCCCCGAGGAGATTCCCCGCTCATTGGCGGAGTGGTCGCAGCTCATTCATCCCGACGAACGTGACGAGGTCATGGCAGCCAAGCGCCGGGCGGCGCTGAGCGATGCTCCGTACGCGACGGAGTTCCGCATGCGCAGCCGGGATGGCTCCTACCGCTGGATCCTCTCGCGCGGCCAGGTGGTGCAGCGCGACGCCGACGGGCGCGCGCTGCGCATTGTCGGCACGCACACCGACCTCACGGCGCGCCGCCAGGCCGAGGACGAACTGCGCCAGGCCAAGGAGGCGGCGGACGCCGCGAGCCGCGCCAAGTCGGCGTTCCTCGCGACGATGAGCCACGAGATCCGCACGCCGCTCAATGGCGTCATTGCCATGGCGGAAGTCCTCGGACACAGCAACTTGCCGCCGCTCGACCTCGACGCGGTGCAGACCATCCAGTCGTCGGCCCGGGCCCTGATGTCCGTCATTGACGACATCCTCGATTTCTCGAAGATCGAGGCGGGGCGCCTCGAGATTGACCTCGCCGACGTCTCGATGGTGCTGCTCGCCGAGGACCTCGCCGAGTCGTTGCTCCCCCTCGCGCATTCCCGCGAGGTGGACCTGCTGCTCTTCGTGGAGCCCGAGATTCCGCTCCGCGTGCGCGGCGACGCCACGCGGATTCGGCAGATCATGTACAATCTCGTCGGCAACGCCATCAAGTTCAGCGCCGGCCCGTCGCATCGTCGCGGCCGCGTCGCGATCCGCATCGGGTCGGTGAGCGAGCGGCCGTCGCACTTCTACTTTGAAGTGGCCGACAACGGCATCGGCATGTCGGCGGAGACCATCGGCCAGCTCTTTACCTCGTTCCAGCAGGCCGAGGCGTCCACCACGCGGAAATTCGGCGGCACCGGACTCGGCCTCGCCATCACCAAGCGTCTCGTGGACCTGATGCATGGCGAGATCGACGTGAACAGTGAGCTGGGGGCCGGTTCGACGTTCCGCGTGACCTTGCCGCTCACGGTGGTCGAGGCCACGCCGGCGCTCGTGCCGCATGACCTGTCGGGCCTGACCTGCGTGATCGTCGAACACGAGGGCGGCGTCCCCTCCGGCCACCTGCGCCGGTACCTCGAGTTCGCCCACGCGCAGGTTGAGGTGGTGCCGGATGACGCGACCGCCGCCGACGCGGCGGGCCGCACCGACGGCCTGTGCATCGTGATTCACGACCTGAATGGCCAGCGTGTCCTCGACTCGCTCCCCGCGTTCACCGACCGGCCCAACGTGCGCCATGTGGCGCTCACGCGCGGCCGGCGTTACCGCGAGCGCATCCGGCTGCCGAACGTCGTGGCGATTGACATGGAACTGCTGCGCGGGCGCCGCCTGATCCGCGCCGTCGCCGTGGCGTCGGGCCGCGCCTCCCCGGATGTCTTCTACGAGCACGACGACTGGGAGACGACACCCACCCCGTCCCCGGCGCCGGCGCCGCGCCATCTCTCCGTGGCCGAGGCGCGGGACGCCGGGCGCCTGATCCTGGTGGCGGAGGACGACCGCACCAACCAGAAGGTCATCGCCCAGCAGCTGCATCTGCTGGGCCACACCGCGGAGATCGTGTCGAATGGCGCCGAGGCGCTGGCCACGTGGCGCGCCGACCGCCGCTACGCCCTGCTGCTCAGCGATCTCCACATGCCCGAAATGGATGGCTACGAGCTGACGCAGGCGATTCGCCGCGACGAGACGGGGGACGAACACCTGCCGATCGTGGCGCTCACCGCCAACGCCCTGCATGGCGAGGCGGCGCGCGCGACGGCGGTGGGCTTGGACGGGTACCTCACGAAACCGGTCCCGCTGCGGACCCTGCGCGAACTCGTGAATCGCTACGTGCCGCAGGGCGCGGATGATGCAGTCGTCGCGCTCCCCGGGGACGAAGAGGCGCGTGTGGCCACCGCGGGCCACGCGCCGCCGCCCACACCAGCCCTCAGTGCCATGACCCCAGAACCGAAGTTCACGCCGGGTGACGTGCAGCGCTCGGTCCTCGCCAAGCTCGTCGGGGATGATGATCAGGTGATCCGCGAGTTCCAGGCTGACTTCCTGGCCTCGGCCCAGCAGCTCTCCGAAGCGATCCGCGCCGCGCACGACGCCGGCAACTTCGCGCAGGTGGGTGCGCTTGCCCACCGGCTGAAGTCGTCTGCTCGCGCGGTCGGGGCACTCTATCTCGGCGAGGTGTGCGCCGACCTGGAGAAGGCGGGCAAGCTTGGCCAGGCAGCGATGGTGGACGAGGCGCGCACGCGGTTCGACAGCGAGCTCGCCCTCGTGGCTGCCGCGTTGACCAAGCAACTGTCGGGCCGCTGATGCGCGGCGTCCGGCACGGGGAGCGTCACGCATGAGGATCTTCGTCATTGACGACGAACCCTTCGCCGTGCGCCTTGTCAGCCGCCAGCTCCAGACGCTCGGATTCACCGACGTCACGGCGCACGCGCAGGCCGAGTCGGCCGTGCGCGCCCTCGAGCAGGACGCGACGGCAGCGGAGCTCATCCTGCTCGACCTGCAGATGCCGGCCATGGACGGCATCGAGTTCGTGCGACACCTGGCGCGCCTCCGCTATGCGGGCGGGCTGATCCTCGTCAGCGCCGAGGAGGAGCGCATTCTCCAGACGGCCTCCACGCTCGCCCGGGCGCACGCCCTCGACGTGCGCGGCGTCCTTACCAAGCCGTTCACGCCAGAGCAGCTGCTCGCGATGCTGGACGCCCCTGCCCCGACGCGCCGCGCCTCGCCCCTCGCGACTCGCAAGGTCTACGAACCCGAGGAGATCGCGCAGGCGATCGCGCGACGCGAACTGGTGAACCACTACCAGCCCAAGGTGGAGTTCTCCACCGGCCGGCTGGCCGGGGTCGAGGCTCTCGTGCGCTGGCAGCATCCCGAGGATGGCCTCGTGCTCCCCGAACAGTTCATCGCCGTGGCCGAGGAGCACGGCCACATCGAGCCGCTGACGCGCATCGTGCTCGAGAGCGCGCTGCGCCAGGCGCGGGCGTGGCAGGAGGAGGGCACGCCCATCATCGTGGCCGTCAACGTCTCGATGCTGAGCCTCTCCGCCCTCGAGTTTCCCGACTTCATCGAGGCGGCGGTGCGCGCCGCCGGCGTGCCGAACCGTCAGCTCGTGCTCGAGGTCACCGAGTCCCGGCTCATGACGAACGTCGTGATGGCCCTCGACATTCTCACGCGCCTGCGGTTGAAGCATTTTGGGCTCTCCATTGACGACTTCGGCACCGGGCACTCGTCACTGGCGCAGCTGCGCACCATCCCCTTCGGCGAACTCAAGATTGACGGCGGATTCGTGCACGGCTCCGACCGCGATCCGTCGGCGCGGGCCATCGTGGACGCGAGCCTCGGCATGGCGCGCCAGCTCGGCCTGACGTCGGTCGCCGAGGGGGTCGAGGTGTTCAGTGACTGGCAGCAGATGCGCGCGATGGGGTGCGATGTCGGGCAAGGGTACTTCATCGCGCGGCCGATGCCCGCGGAGATGATCGCCGCATGGCACCTCGGGTGGAAGCAGCATCTCGGCGCGCTGATTCCATCATGAGCCGCCACCCCACGGCAGCACCCACTCCGCTTCCCGCGACGCCGAGCCGCGTGCTCGTCGCCACGCGGTTGCACGACGAGATCGTTGCGGCCATTCGCGCCCGGCGTCCCGCCCTCGAGTGCCGCGGCGCCCCGCACACGCAGGTCACGCCCGACGATCTCGCCTGGGCCGACGTGTACGTGGGGTTCAGGCGCCCGCCAGGCGCCGCCTCGCTCGGCCGCGTGCGATGGGTGCACTGCACGGGCGCCGGGGTGGACGCGTGGCTCGCGGCGCCGGGGCTCGACCCGGCCATCCTGCTCACGCGCACGCCGGAGTCGTTCGGGCCGGCGATCGCCGAGTGGGCGGTCGCGCGCGTCTTCGCGTTCCAGCAGCAGCTGGCCGATCTCGCCGCGGCGCAGCGGGCACATCGTTGGGCGCCGCGCGACCTGCCGCTCGTGGCGGGGACCCGGGCGCTCGTGGTGGGCACCGGCGACGTGGGCGGCGCCATCGCCGCCAAGCTCGCGTCGCTTGGCGTCACCGCGGACGGACTGTCGCGTTCGGGGGCGGCGCGACCGACCGCCGACGGACAGACGGCCGGCGCCACACCATTTCGCGCGATCCATGCCGTCGATACGCTCAGCGACCGCGTGGACGCCGCCGACTGGATCGTCCTCGCCCTCCCCGATACGCCCGAAACGCGCGGGCTCTTTTCGCGAGACGTCATGGCCAAGTGCCGCGGCGCCGTCCTGATCAATGCCGGGCGCGGCTCGGTGGTGGATGAATCGGCGCTTCCCGAAGCGCTCGCCCGCGGCTGGTTGCGTGGTGCGGCGCTCGACGTGTTTGCGGTGGAGCCGCTCCCCGACGACTCCCCGCTGTGGGACGAGCCCCGCGTCATCGTCTCTCCGCACTGCGCGGGCCCGACTACCGTAAAGGGCGCTGCCGACGGTTTTCTCGAGTGCCTCGCGGAAGTCGAGCAGGGGCGCCTGCCCCGGTGGACCGTTGACCGCACCCGCGGGTATTGACGAACCAACCGGGTAGGCCACAGTCCTACAGACGCGACGCCGGCGGCCGTGAACGTTAGACTCACCGAAACGAAGGACTTCCCGTGGTCATCGCCTCCCCCAAGGACCCGGAACCATCCTGGTGGTCGCTGAACGGCCTGATGCTCAACCTGGCCGTTGCGGCCGCGTACCTGTTCGTCGGCGAGGCGTCGCTGGCGGCGGCGACGGAGCACCGTGCCGTCTCCTCGCTCTGGCCGCCGAGCGGCATCGCGCTCTTCGCCATCGTGCGCTTCGGGCCGCGGCTCTGGCCCGGCGTCGCGCTGGCCGCGTATCTGCTGAATCACTCCATTGGCATTCCGAGCATCGGCGCCCTCGCGATCGCCGCGGGCGACACGCTCGAGCCGCTGCTCGGCGCGCATCTCGTGCTGCGCGTCTGGGCGACGCGCGACGGACCCCGGCGCCCGCGCGACGTGGGCGCGCTCGCGCTCCTCGCCGGCGGGCTGAGCACCGCGGTGGCCGCCACCATCGGCGTCGCCACGCTGGTGCTCAGCGGCGCCACGACGCTTGCGTCGGCAGCGGCGCTCTGGCTGGTGTGGTGGACGGGCGACGCCGTCGGCGTGCTGGTCGTGTCACCAGCGCTCTTCGCGTGGGCCTCCGCCGACGAGGGGCACGCGCCGCGCCCGCGATGGGAAGCGGCGGCGGCCTTCACCGCGCTCGCCGTCGGCACGGATCTCGTCTTCGCGCGCTGGGGTATCTTCTGCTTCGCCATCTTCCCGCTCGCGGGGTGGATCGCCCTGCGCCTCGGCATGCGCGGCGCGAGCAGCGCGTCGGTGCTCGTCATGCTGGTGGCGGCCGCGCGCACGCTGTCCGGCGACGGACCCTTCACGACCTTCAGTCCGACGACGAACCTGTTCGCCCTGCAACTCTTCCTTTCGTTGCTCTCCATCAAGAGCCTCTGGTTCGCCTCCCTGCGGTCTGAAGCCCGCCAAGGCGAGCAACGCGTGCGCGCCAGCGAGGCGCGCTATCGCGCCCTCGCCAGCAACCTGCCGGACGGGTGCGTCGTGCTCCTCGACGACACCCTGCGCCTCGTGCTCGCGGAGGGACCGGCCGTGGCCTCGGCCGGGTTCGTGAAAGAGCAGGTGGAAGGGAAGCGCATAGACGAGATCCTTGATCCCGTGCTCGCCCGCACACTCGTTGAACCCTTCCGTCAGGCGATGCTCGGCCGCGAGGTCGAGTTCGAGTTCGGCTACCGCGACAAGTCGTACCTGGTGCGCGCCCTGCCGCTCCCCGACGGCCCGCTCGCCGGCGACGGCCCGCTCGTCATGGCGCTGGCGCTCGACGTGAGCGCCCGCTCGGCGGCGCAGCGCGAGGTGGCCGAAAACCGGGCCCAGCTCGAACGGCTCTCGCGCCTCCTCCTCACCGCGCAGGAAGATGAGCGGCGGCGCGTGGCGCGCGACGTGCACGATGAACTGGGGCAGGCCCTGACCGCGGTCAAGATCGGGCTGGCCGCCTCGCTGCGACGAGCCCAGGGGCGCGGCTCGCTCGACACCGAACGCCACGTGCGGACGGCAGCGGCCACGCTCGACCAGGCCATCGAATCGGTGCAACGCATCGTCCTCGCGCTGCGCCCCGGCGTGCTTGACAGCCTTGGCCCAATCGCCGCCATCGAGCACGCGGCCCAGCAGTTCAGCGCGCGCACCGGCATTGCGGTGGCACTCGACCTCCCGCCCGAGCCGCTGCTCATGGACTCGGAGCGCGCCACGGCGCTCTACCGCACCGTGCAGGAGGCGCTCACCAACGTCATGCGCCATGCCGAGGCGCGTACCGTGTCGGTATCGCTTGACGTGCGCGACGGCGAGTTGCGCCTCGCCGTCGCCGACGACGGGCGCGGCATGTCGGACGACCTGCGGCGGAATCCGCGATCCATGGGCATCCTCGGCATGCGCGAGCGGGCGGCGGCCTGCGGCGGCCGGCTCGAACTGCGCCAGCCGCCGGGTGGCGGCACCGTGGTGGCGCTCGCCATGCCGCTGCGCGGCGAACGACGCCAGGCGGCCTCATGATCCGCGTCCTCATTGCCGATGACCACGCCATCGTGCGCGCCGGGTTCCGCGAACTGCTCGGCCAGCGCGGCGGCATCACCGTGGTGGGTGAGGCCGAGAACGGCGACGGCGCCATCGCGCTCGTCTCGTCCACCCCGGCCGATGTGCTGCTGCTCGATGTCTCCATGCCGGGGCCCTCGTTCCTCGACGTACTAAAGGAAGTGCGTGCCCAGGCGCCGCAACTGAAGGTGCTGGTGCTCACCATGCACTCCGAGGACCAGTTCGCCGCCCGCGCGCTGCGGGCTGGCGCCGCCGGCTATCTGACAAAGGACCGCACTCCCGAGCAGCTCATCGAGGCCGTCACGCGCGTCTACCGCGGCGGACGCTACATCACGCGCGCCGTCGCCGAGCGCCTGGCCTCGACGCTCGGCGGCGACTTCTCCCTCGCGCCGCATGAGATGCTCTCCGACCGCGAACTGGAAGTGCTGCTGCTCCTCGGCGCCGGCCACACCGTGTCGGAGGCGGCGGCCGCCCTGCGGCTCAGCGTCAAGACCGTGAGCACGTTTCGCGGCCGGCTCATGGTCAAGATGGGGTTTGCCAACAACGCTGACATCGTGCGATACGTCGCGCGCACCGGGCTGCTGAAGCCGGAGACCATGTAGGACAGCGTCCGACATCGGCTTCGGACGGCGGCCGATGGTCGGGGTGTTGGAGCCGCGGCAACTTGACCTCAGATCGGAGCAGCGCGGGTGAATTCCTTCCCGCGTAACACGAGCCCCCTTCCCGAGGTCGACATGCTACGCACACGTCCTGCCGCACTCGTGATGGTCTCGCTGGTCATCGCGCTGGCCACGCCGCACCTCAACGCGCAGGCGCCGGCCGGCCGCCGCGCCGTCGCCCAGCCGACGGCACGTTTCGGGCTGGCGCGCCGGCACTCCGTC